>NZ_JAUSPQ010000008.1:0-300000 GCF_030655665.1 Methanocorpusculum sp.
CTGGCGATCAGGGCGTTTATACGCATGGAATGGATCAGGGTCATGAAGAATATGTCGTTCTTTGAGCAAAAGATGAGTACGGGCAGAAGGGCAGTCTATATGAAAATGAACGAGTTAGACAAGGAACTGCGATTCTTCTAAATTTTATGGGGAAAGAACACCGCGTAAGTCCTATTTTAAAAAAAGGTGCGTGATCAGACGCACTTCAGTTTTACGAGATCGTCTTCGACCGAAGAGCTCGGCTGGAGACCGAATGTTTTCACCAGGACATCTAATACATCCGGCGAAACAAAGGTGGGCAGTGTTGGTCCAAGCATGATGTCTTTGATGCCTAAGTGCAGCAGTGCGAGTAAAACCAGGACTGCTTTCTGCTCGTACCAGGCGATGTTGTAGGAGATCGGCAGATCGTTTACTCCGCATTTACATGCATCCGCTAATGCGAGCGCGATAACGACCAAACTATATGAATCATTACACTGTCCGGCGTCGAGGATCCGCGGGATACCTTCGATGTCGCCAAGATCCAGGAAATTGTATCGGTATTTGGCGCATCCGGCGGTGAGGATGACCGTGTCCTTTGGCAGAGCTTTGGCAAACTCCGTATAGTACTCACGACTCTTATCACGTCCGTCACAGCCTGCCATCACGACAAATCTTCTGATCTTTCCGGCATTGATGAGTTCGAGGACTTTTGGCGCAAGGGAAACGACTGCATCGTGAGCGCATCCTGTCAAAAGGGCCGGCGTATGCAGATCTTCGGGTGCCTTGCAGGTTTTTGCGAGGCTGATGAGAGCGCTAAAGTCTTTCGTTCCGTCGGGATTTTCCGCTATGTGGGGACATCCCGGAAATCCGACCGCTCCGGTGGTGAACACATACTTTTGATAGGAAGCTGCCGGCGGGACCAGACAGTTTGTCGTAAAGAGGACGGGTCCGTTGAATTTGGGGAGTTCTGTCCGCTGATTCGCCCAGGATGATCCGTAATTGCCTTTCAGGTGGGGGTATTTCTTCAGACCCGGGTATGCATGCGCAGGCAGCATTTCTCCGTGCGTGTAGATGTCGATCCCGGTATTTTCCGTGGCTTTGAGGAGAAGTTCCAGGTCCTTTAAGTCGTGGCCGGTCACGAGGATCCCCGGATTCGTCCCGACCTTGGTCGACACGCTGGTGATCTCCGGAATGCCGTAGGTCTGGTTTGCAGAATCCAAAAGTGCAAGGGTTTTGACACCGATCTCTCCGCATTCCAGCACAAGGGCGATCCGTTCCTGGATATCCAGATCCTTGAATCTGGATGCAAGTGCTTTTGTGATGAACGGCAGGATCGTCTCATCTGTTTTCCCAAGAATGGTCGCATGGGAATAGTAGGCAGCGAGTCCTTTGATGCCGAAGAGCAGAAGGGAGTAGAGAGACCTGGCATTGATGTCCTCGATCTTGTCTAGACCGGTGATCTTGGAGTTCAGGATATCTTCTTCAGATTTTGGGGTCCATGCACATTCCGCCGGCTCTCCCGGGACTTTGGGGAGTGCATCTTTATGTGATGTGATACATGTAAGGTATCCGAAAAACCGGTCCTTATCAAATCCGACATTGGTCAGCGTTGAAAACAGGGCTTCAAGAACACAGGATTCCACATTCTTGTTTGCCGATTCCAGCCGATAAGCAAGTCCGGACAGTGTGAAGAGTACAGAGTCCTGATATGCTGCGATCACGGCATTTTTTCCACAGACTCCGCCTGAAGTGCAGGCGGGAGTTTTTGCTTCCTGACATTGTTGACAGTACATCTTTTTTCACCTTGGTATCTTTTTACTATTGCATATATTATGTATACAAAGTTATATACGAATGAGTTTCCAAAACAATACTATGGATGAGAACTGCACCGTAAACCTGACCGTTCGGTATCTGACGAAAAAATGGACGTTATTGATCATTCTTGAGTTGTATAAGGGGAATAATTACACCAAAAGATTCTCCGAACTCAAGGCGAGTCTCCCTGAAATAACGGCAAAGATACTCTCGGAACGTCTGCAGGAACTGGAAGCGGAGAACATCATCTCCAAGAAGATCGATGCATCGGTCGTTCCGGTAAAGTCAGAGTACACGCTTACCGAAAGCGGTGTTGAACTGATCGGGGTCATTCGGGAGATTAAATACTGGGCACTGAAATGGAAGATCGACAACATCCCGTGCGGCAGTCAGGAATGTAAAATATGCAAACTCTGAGGTGACCCAGTTCCCTCTCTTTCGAAAAATTGCATCTAAAATCAGAATTATATACTTTGTGATGCGAAGTTACCACTATGGACACAAAAATACAGCCGCGTACGGTATATCTCATGATCGGATTTGCCATACTTTCTCTTCTTGCCGGATTTCTCGGCACGCTTGTTACGATCACCGGTCCTGATTCCTGGTTTGCTCTTGAGCTTATCAGACCCGCCTGGCAGCCTCCGAACTTTCTTTTCGGTCCGGTATGGACCACGCTCTATATCCTGATGGGTCTTGCCGCCGGACTGGTCTTCGCGCAAGGATGGGAGAAAAAAGAAGTTAAGATCGCGACCATTGTATTTCTGATCCAGCTCGGGCTCAATGTATTGTGGTCGTATATGTTCTTCGGCTGGCACCTGCTTCTGGGTTCCACGATCGAGATCTTCATTTTGCTGGCGATGATCTGTGTGACGATGTGTCTCTTCTACAGAATCAAACATGCAGCAGCCTATCTGCTTATTCCGTATGTTCTCTGGGTCTCTTTTGCCACCGTATTGACCGCAACGATCTGGATGATCAATCCGATGATGTAAGAGAAAAACCTAATTTTTTGAAAAACGAAGGGCCAAGGCCGGGGGTCGAACCCGGGTCTAAGGATCCACAATCCTAAAGGATGACCAGCTACCCTACCTTAGCTTGAAGCTATGTCTTTGCCAATGCGGCTCAAACACTCTATTAGATATGGGCTTTTTAGATATTAACATATCTTTTTTTCGTGACGGAATTTTCCCGTTACTCCTTTATATTAATAATCCCACACTGCCAATATATCATCACTATTTACCTCTGAATGGTTAGTCATCAGAGAATGGGGATTCAATATCATGGCAGAACACATCAGGACTCCTATCGTCTGCGTTTTGGGGCACGTAGATCATGGAAAAACATCGCTCCTCGACCGTATCCGCGGGTCGAAAGTTGTTGCAGGTGAAGCGGGAGCGATCACTCAGCACATCGGTGCAACACTCATTCCTTTCGACTCGATTGCAAAACTAAGCGGGGATCTGGGCAAACTGAAAACCGAAGTCCCGGGATTATTGTTCATCGACACGCCCGGACACCACGCATTCACCACGCTTCGGGCCCGGGGCGGGGCACTCGCGGACATCGCGATCCTGGTCGTTGATGTGAACGAAGGGTTCAAAAAGCAGACGATCGAAGCACTCCAGATCCTTCGAAACTGTAAAACGCCGTTTGTTATTGCTGCTACCAAGCTCGATAAGATCCCGGGCTGGCGGCCTACTCCCAATGCCTCATTCAAGGCCGGGTACAAAAATCAGACTGAACGGGTCCAGACCGAGTGTGAAAACCGGGTGTATCAACTTGTCGGGAAACTCTCGGACATGGGATTCAACTCCGAGCGGTTTGACCGGGTCAGTGATTTTCAAAGAAATCTCGTGATCGTTCCGGTGAGCAGTATGACCGGTGAAGGCATCAGTGACCTTCTCATGATCCTGATCGGCCTTGCCCAGCGGTATCTCACCGAAGGACTCAAGACGACCATCTCAGGCCCCGGTGTTGGAACGGTCCTTGAGGTCAAAGAGGAGATAGGTCTTGGAACGACCCTTGACGTTATCCTGTATGACGGGATCATCAGCGTGGGTGATGAGATCGGTATCGCCGGCAGCGAGGGGGCAGTCTCGACGAAAGTCCGCGCTCTTCTTCAGCCCCGTCCGATGAAGGAGATCCTGGTCGAAGATCAGTTCATGCGGGTCAAATCCGTCGTGGCGGCGGCGGGTGTGAAAATTTCCGCACCGAATCTTGAATCGATCGTTGCAGGATCCCCGATCCGCGTGATCCGCGGCGATCACGACGCTGTTCTCGCAAAGATCAACGAGGAGATGCAGGAGATCAACATCAAACTCTCAGACGTGGGGGTAAGTGTCCGGGCCGATACGATCGGTGCACTGGAGGCTCTTTCCAATGAACTGGACGCCAAAAATATCCCTATCATGCGTGCGAGTGTCGGCCCGCTGTCCCGCCGTGACCTGATCGATATCAGTGTGATCAGAGAAGATTTGTTCAAAGTTGCTCTGTGTTTTAACGTTCCGCTCCTTCCGGATGCCGAGACGATGATCCGGGATGAGGAGGTCGATGTGAAGATCTTTTCAAACCGTGTCATCTACAAACTCCTTGATGATTATCTGGAATGGCGTGACGAAACGATCCGTGCGAAAGAAGCAAAACAGTTTGAGACGGTAGTGCTCCCGGCGAAGTTTTCTATCCTGCCGGGGTGTGTTTTTCGCATGAGCGGGCCTGCGATCGTTGGCGTGCGCGTCCTGGGGGGTACACTGCGTCCCAAGGTCAGTATTGCGACGCGTGACGGGAAAATCGTTGGTGATATCAAACAGATCAAGCTGAACAAAGAAAGTGTGACCGAGGCAAAAGAGGGCGCAGAGGTCGCCGTTTCGATAGATGGCGTCACAATCGGCAGACAGATCGATGTGGGCGAGACCCTTTACGTGGCAATTCCCGAGAGACATGTGAAGGTTTTAGAGACGGAAATGCTCTCTCATTTAAATGCTGGGACCGTCGAAGCACTAGAGGAGTACACCTCGATCTTCCGGAAAACACAGCCTTTCTGGGGCAAGTAGTATAAATGTGGAGATACTAAATATATGGGTACTTCGGCATCATAGATATCGAGGAGATGTGTATATACAATGGTAGACTTTAAGGTCGTACTGTCAGACCCGAAATCCGGTCTTTCGTACAAAATAGATGCAACGGGTGCAGCAGCTGGTGCTCTTCTTGGAAAGAAGATCGGCACTGAAGTTGACGGCGCTCCGTTCGGCATGAGCGGCTATAAGATCATGATCACCGGCGGTTCCGACAAGACCGGAACCCCGGCACGCCCTGACCTTCCGGGTAACGGCAGAAGAGGTCTTCTGATCTCCGACGGATTCGGCTTCAACGCAACCCACAACGGTGAGAGAAGAAGAAAGAGCCAGCGCGGAAATGAGATCGCTTCTGACTTTGTCCAGGTCAATGCAAAAATCACTGTCTACGGTGAAAAACCGACCGCCGAGATTTTCGCTGCAGCTGCAGAATAAATCTCAATATTTTTTTTATTCGCCGATCCTTTTGATGAGATCGGCTTTGTATGGTTCAAAAGAGACGTGATGTTTTTTTGCAAGGAGAATGATCGCGGCCTCCGGGCAGATGAGATCGTCAAAATGTTTTCTGATCTGTTCCATCTCGCTGGCCAGTTCTTTTTTCTCGATGTTGGTCGCGTCGGCGATATCTCCGAGGAGTTTTTCCAGCGTGTCGATCGCTTCACTCTCATCGATTACGAAGATCTCGTCTGTTGGACGAAAACCGAGCGGGATCTTCACCTCACGGAGATCTTCCCGTAATACGTAATCCCCTCCGCCTTCTTTTTTGATGAGTCCGGTTTTTTCAGCGATGACGATAAGTTTTTTTGCTTTATCCAGACTCATCCATTTTTTATCCTGGGTGTAATAGAAGATCAGATCGACCTGGCGGAGGTGATCGGCATTTCTGTGTCTGAATGGGGCGGCAACTGAAGTTTCCCGCTCGCTCATGCGAAAAGCTCCAGGATCATCTGTTTCATTTCAAGGGAGGAGACGCCAGGTATCGCCGGGGATTTTGTCACGTAGACTTCGGTTAAGTTTCCTCTGTCGATCCCTTTCACTTGGAATTTTTGGTCGTTTAAGGGGACATTGGCGCTGGATTTGAGGATCGTGTCGGTGAGGATTATCATAATGTCTGCTTCTTCCGTCACCTCTGCCTCAAGACGGGAGTTTCTCCCGATCCTTTCAAACCCGAGTCGGTCATGTGCGATGAACACTGAGATCTCCCGTTTGACTGGTCCGTTTGCCGACCGGAAATTATCCTGCCGGTCAGCGAGTTTTTCCATTCCCTGCAGGTACACGGAAAATGGCTTGGATACATCAAACATTATATCGCAGGTATGGGGGAACAGATATGATACGCGTCTCATACCAGAGTATTCGTTATCCGAATACATGAAGCTGTCTTAAAGAAAAGAAAAAAATATATTTTTATTCGATCAGGATCGCGTTGATAACGCCATCCTGACCTGGGCGGCTGACAATCTGTGCTTTACCAAGTTCGGTCGTGATGATTGCTCCCTTGGTCATGAGGTTACGGCGGACGTAGTTCGGGTTTGCTGCGTTTTCTGCAACAGAGTTGATCTTGACTTTCTGAACTTTTCCTGTCTTCTTGTCGCTGACGTTTGCAAACTCACAGCGGAGTGCGCGAACTTTGGTGTTTCCACCGGTTACGCGGATGGCTTTTACACGGGTGATCCCGATGATGGTATCTGCCGGGGATCTTCCGATCTCGAATCTTTTCTTACCGCGGGATGCGTGGTAGCGACCGCCGGTCGCTTTTCTTACTGATTTACCTTGCCAAAGCATTTTGTTTAATATCTCCTAAATTTGTATCTCTGATCAACGTCTGAGTATCTCAGACATCAGTCTTTTCCAGAGTCCTATATGTGTTGGTTCTACCGATATTTAAACCCGTTCAGGCAAGAATGGCATCGGCGATCTCTTTGACGCCTTCCCCTTTCTTGAGGTTGGTTTTGATGATGAGCATTTCCGGGTTGTAGCGTTTGATATCGGCGACCATTCTCTCAACATTGCATCCGACTGCTTCTGCCAGATCGACTTTGTTTATAATAGCGATCTGACAGTCCCGAAACATCATCGGGTGTTTGTTTACCACGTCGTCGCCCTCAGTAGTTGAGATAACGACGATACGTTTCTCCGCGCCGAGTTTGAAATCGGTCGGGCAGACCATGTTCCCAACATTTTCAATGAAGACGACATCGACGTCGTCAAGGTTCATGTGGTCGAGTGCATGGTGGACCAGGTGGGCATCGAGGTGGCATTCTTTGCCGGTATTTGCGTTGAATGCGATAATGCCGGTTTTGACGATCCGCTGGAAATCATCATCGCCGTATACATCTCCTGCTATTGCTGCCGTGACTTTTCCTCTTGATTTGAGTTCAGGGACTATTTTCTCGATTAATGAGGTCTTTCCGGATCCGATCGCTCCAAGAAGATCGAATGCACGAACATTGTGGGCTTTGAAGTGCTCCGCATTGTGCTCTGCCAGACGGTTGTTTGCGCCGTAAATCTCGGCTTCCATGTGAACATCCACGTGATGCATAAGGTATTATTGTTTTTTTCCTGTTTATAGATACGCATACTATATCGAGTGTGACTCAGTCATACTATGTTGATATTTAGTATGTGGCAGGCGGTCGTTTTATCTGTCTCATGGTTCGTACGATGCATCCGGCACCAAAGCCATTTTGGCTTTCACATCACATAGTATTCTGTAATGGCAATTCGTTTTCTTTACCCGTGCTACTTTGATGCCTCTCTGACCAGAAGTGAAGGCAGGCGTGTAGCAAAGAGTCTGGCTGTTTCTGCTCCGAATATGGCTATGATCTCCCGCGCTGCAAAAGTTGGCGGGGTGTCTGTTCTTGAAGAGGAACGCGATGCTCATCACCCGGCACAGTGGCACAAGTCCGGGGGGCGTATTCGTGTGGAGTATGCCGGATCAAAAGAGGATCTTCTGAAGAAAGTCGCCGGAAAACTCGGCGGGAAGTAAGCATGTACGATTTCCACTGTCATACAACGATGAGCGACGGCGAACTGATCCCGACAGAGCTGATCCGCCGGATGGCAGTTGCCGGATACACGGAGATGGCGATCGCCGATCATGCGGATTATTCCAATGTGGAATTTCTTATCGAGTCTCAGGAGAAGGTGAAGAGATCTGCAGAACTGTACGGGGTGAGGTTGTTCACCGGAATCGAGATCACGCATGTCCCTCCGTCAGAGATCGCCGACCTTGCGAAGTATGCCAGATCACTTGGCGCGGAAGTGGTGATCGTTCACGGGGAAACGATAACCGAGCCGGTCGCTCCCGGCACAAATATGGCTGCAGTGCTCTGTCCTGATGTGGATATTCTTGCTCATCCCGGCATGATCTCTGACGAAGAGGCATCTCTTGCAGCAAAGAACGGTGTGTTTCTGGAGATCACGTCAAGGAACGGGCACAATAAGGCAAACGGTCACGTTTTGACCTCTGCGCGGCGCGCGGGTGCAGGAATCGTGGTACAATCGGACATTCACGGTCCGGATGATATAATTAATGAAAAAATGCGCGGTCTGGTCGCACGCGGGGCTGGGATGAACGAAGACGAGGCAAAAAAGGTACTTTCCCTCACTTCCCTAGATATCCTTTCCCGCTAATTTCTATTTTAGTATTGTGGGGAATGTATTTATAGTGCTTCTTACGCATTATATTATGCATAAATACTCTGTGGTTTGTATTCCACGGGTTGCTTGACTGCCTAAACAGCAGTTACCGAGGTTTGATTTGTGAAATTTGCAGGGAATGTTGTATCCCGTCTTGGGCGACGGTTGCTTATTGTTGAAAGTGATGCCGGTCAGCTCCCCCCTCTCTATACGGAGGTTGCAGATGAACAAAGCATATCTGTTGGAAAAATTGTTGACCTTTATGGGAGTGTTTCACGGCCGTATCTGACTGTTTTGTGCAGTGAGGATTCGGTTTCAGGTGTGACTGCAGGAGATAAACTGTATGTTATTGCCGAAACGAAACCAGAAAAACCCAGAAAAACTTCTTATCGCAAATATGCCGGTGAAATGCGCGTAAGCCGGCGCTAATCCGTAATCAAAAAGGGTCTTATAATCATGGAAACTGAAATTGAAAAACTGAAACAGCTAAGATCGGATAGAGAAAAGATGAAACAGCGTCAGGAAACGACGCTTGTTGCAAAGGAAAAGGAGAAGCAGGGCGGAAACGATGCGACCGCCACCGTCTGTCCGGAGTGCGGGAGCAAGCAGCTCGTTCATGATTATGAACGTGCAGAGCTTGTCTGTCAGCACTGTGGTCTTGTTTTAGATGACGATTTTATCGATCGCGGGCCGGAATGGCGTGCGTTCGATCATGATCAGCGGATGAAGAGGTCGCGTGTCGGTGCACCGATGACCTTTACGATCCACGATAAGGGTCTTTCCACCATGATCGACTGGAGAAACCGTGACAGTTACGGAAGAGCGATCTCATCCAAGAACCGGGCACAGTTATACCGTCTGAGAAAATGGCAGCGCCGTATCAGAGTTTCCAATGCGACCGAGCGTAACCTGGCGTTTGCTCTCTCCGAACTTGACCGAATGGCCTCTGCTCTCGGTCTTCCCCGAAATGTTCGTGAGACCGCTGCGGTCGTTTACCGTGATGCCGTCGATAAGAATCTGATTCGCGGAAGAAGTATCGAGGGTGTTGCAGCAGCTGCATTATATGCAGCATGCCGTCAGTGTAATGTTCCAAGAACTCTTGATGAGATCGCGGAAGTGTCCCGTGTCTCCAGAAAAGAGATCGGCAGAACCTACCGGTTCATCTCCCGTGAACTTGGATTGAAACTTCTCCCGACTTCCCCCGGCGACTATGTTCCAAGATTCTGTTCAGGTCTCGGTCTGAAAGGCGAGGTCCAGTCCCGTGCTATGGAGATCCTGAAGCAGGCAGGCGAGCGTGAACTCACGAGCGGACGAGGTCCGACCGGTGTTGCAGCAGCAGCGATCTACATCTCCTCAATCCTTTCCGGAGAACGCAGGACCCAGCGCGAAGTTGCTGATGTGGCAGGCGTGACGGAAGTTACGATCCGTAACAGATACAAGGAACTGGCTGAACAGCTGGACATAGAGATTATTTTATAATCTCACGAATATTTTTCTCTCTCACCGCAGTTCTCTAGTGATGAGACCATAGAGTTAATAGGGAATTTATCCTATAGTTTAGAGATATTTCCAGGGCTCGTATATCAGGGGTAGATAGCTACGTTCGCAACGTAGATGCCGCGGGTTCAAATCCCGCCGGGTCCACTCGGTTTTTACATATCAATTTTCTCAAGGTATTTTTTGCTCTCTTTTTTTCTACACCTTTCCTTTTTCAAAAACGTTTGCGTGTGATCTCACCAACATTGCATGATCTGTTTCTTGTGTTTTTGTGTCAGAAAAAAACAGTAATGAAAAGAGTGATTTTCCGAATCTAAAAAAAAGGATTAGATGTTAACGGTTGATGCAAGTGCCCATGAAGGAAGATCGAGCGTGATGCCAAATGCCCATAATACTATCGTGAAGACGAAGATGGTGAATATCAGGATTCCTATAAAGTTTAGGAACCATCCGGCTGTGACCATATCTTTCATTTCCACATATTCTGTACCATAGGCGATCGCGTTTGGCGGGGTAGCTACCGGAAGCATGAATGCGAGAGATGAACAGACTGCTGCCGTCATCATAAGGACCAACGGATTCACGCAGAGAGATATTGCCGTGACCGCAAGGATAGGCATCATAACCGAAGCAATGGCCGTGTTTGAGGTAAGTTCGGTCAATAATGATACCAAAATCGCAATGATCAGCACTACCAGAAGAATTGGAGCGCCGTTTAAGACGTCAAGGTATCCTACAATCGCCTGCGCGAGGCCGCTTTTGATAAATGCAGCCGAAAGACACATGCCGCCGCCAAAGAGCAGAAGAATACCCCAGGGAATACGAACTGCCCACTGCCAGTTCATCGTGTACTCCTGCTTTTTCCAACTTATGGGGAGGAAGAACAACAGAAGTGCACCGAAAATGGCAATTGTCGAATCATCGATTCCCGGAATGATCACATCGAGACCCGGAAGGGTGAATACACCGAAATCTTTGCTTTTTGCAAATATCCAGCAGAATGCTGTCAGAACAAAAACAAACAGGGTATTCTTTTCTCCGCGGGACATCGGGCCAAGCTCTTTGACCTCTTTATTCAGTGCCTCTTTTGCATTGGTGAGAATATTCGGCATCTTTCTATAGGCTACTTTTGTGAGCCAGAGCCAAATGATCAGGATCATTACAATAACGAACGGAACCCCAAACTCCATCCAGGTGAAGAAGTCGATCGGCGTACTCTGTGGGAAAATGAGTGCCATCTGTGCACTCAGAATGCCGTTTGCCGGCGTTCCGATCAGGGTCCCGATACCTCCAACACCAGCCGCGTAAGCAACGGCGAGGACAAGACAGCCGGCAAACGCTTTATGGGCCGGTTCCATATCGGCGAACACTTTTGTTGGAAGGACCGTTGCAATAATTGCGATCGCAATTGGGATCATCATCATGGCAGTGGCAGTGTTCGACATCCACATCGAAAGAAAAGCCGTCGCGATCATGAATCCGAGGATGAGGCGCTTCGGACTTGTTCCGGTGATATTGATGATTTTTAATGCGATCCTTTTATGGAGTCCCCATCTCTGCATCGACATGGCAATGATAAAACCGCCGAGGAAGAGAAAAATAACCTTATCCGCATAGGGGACTGCCGCCTCAGCGGGTTTCAGTATTCCAAGAAGCGGAAATGCCACCAATGGTATGAGGGCTGTTGCCTCGATTGGGATAGGCTGGGTAATCCAAAAAATGGCCATCATTACGGCTACTGCGGCAGCGAGACGCGCCTGGACCGGCAAAATGGCGGGATCAATGGGAGCGATAAGCAGAATGAGAAATGCTGCTATGCCCAGTATTAACCCATAACCTTTTTTCATAACTTATTTTATTGAACAGAGGATGTAATGAGCGTTACTATTTTTCATGTCAGTTTTTCCCGTGATTTCCTGACACGATGTTTAATCACCTTGTACATCTAATAATACACCACATTCTACCGCCGGAATATTTCCGGATATTAAAGGGTTGTATATACAATGGCAGAGGAACATTCCCAGCACGAAATCGAAAAAGACGAAGCAAGAAAGCGATACGAGTTCAAAAAATCACTGGAAAGGTTAGAGGAGAAAGAGGGGTCAGGAACAGAGCTGATCTCTCTTTACATCCCGCCGGACAAGCAGATCTATGACGTAACCGCCCAGCTTCGCGACGAATACGGTCAGTGTGCGAACATCAAAAGCAAACAGACGCGGTCAAACGTCCAGAGTGCTCTCTCTTCAATTCTCGCACGCCTGAAATACTTCAAAAACCCACCGCCAAACGGCATGGCCGTCTTTTGCGGGGCAATCAATATCGGCGGCGATAAAACCGATCTGGAATCCATCATCGTCGAACCTCCGGAGGTTATCCAGACCTACAGTTACCGATGCAGTTCAACGTTCGAACTGGAGCCGCTCAAGGCGATGCTCGATGACAAATACGTGTACGGACTTCTTGTCCTTGACCGCCGTGAAGCTTACTGGGGATTTCTCCGGGGCACCCACATCGAGCCGATCAACGGAACACACTCCACCGTTCCCGGCAAGCAGAGGAAGGGTGGTCAGTCCAGTGTTCGTTTTGAGCGTCTCAGACTGATCGCAATCCATGATTTCTACAGCAAAATCGGTGAACGCGCCTCTGCCGCCTTCCTCGCCGAGCCGAACTTCTTTGAAAAGTTCAAGGGTGTGCTGATCGGCGGTCCGATGCCGACCAAAGAGGAGTTCGCTGCGGGGAACTTCCTTCACCACGAAGTCCAGAAACGTATCATTGGTCTCTTCGACTCCTCCTATACCAATGAGTTTGGTCTGCGTGAACTCGTGGACAATGCCCAGGAAGCTCTTCGCGGCGTTGGCATAATGGACGAAAAAGCGGAGATGTCCAGATTCTTCAAAGAACTCATCAAAGAAAACGGGGCAGCAGCGTACGGTGAAGACAGTGTCAGGCTCAATTTGGAAGCAGGGGCAGTTGATACGCTCCTCCTCTCCGAAAAACTGCGAAAACTGCGGCTCACCATAAATTGCCGAAACTGTGACTATGAAGAAGTCAAGACCGTGAAGATTGAAGCCGGTAAAAAAGCAAAAGATCTGCCGTTTGGTTACTGCCCGAAGTGTCAGTCTCCGCTCATTCTTACGAAAGAAGCTGATATCATCGACGAGTTGACTGAACTTGCCGATGCATCAAACACCAGAGTCGAGATCATATCCGAAGATTTCGAGGAGGGTGCCATGCTCTACTCTGCATTCGGCGGTATTGCAGCCGTCCTTCGCTATCCAACAGGGATGTAACATGTATCGTGAATATATTGAGAAAACAATCGGCCTGCTTCGTGATGTAACAGGTCTTGATGATGTTATGATCACCGACGGGGGAGATTATGCCGATCTCGCCTCCACCGTTTCTTTTGCGCTTGCAAAAACACAGAGAAAGAATCCTGCCCAGATCGCCGGCGAGCTTGTCGCCGCGCTTTCAGCACGACCGGATGCAAAAGGCATCGAAGTGTCAGCCAAAGGTCCCTACATCAACTTCGTTTTTGGCGGGGATTACGTTGCTGAATCCGTTCGTGCAGCCAGGAGCCCGGATTACGGCACTCTCAACGCCAGAAATGAAAAAGTCATCATCGAACATACCAGTGCAAATCCGAATGGACCTCTGCATGTGGGGCATATCAGAAATACGGTGATCGGCGACACACTTGTTCGTGCGTTCCGGAAAGCCGGCTACCCGGTCGAGGCACAATATTATCTCAACGACATGGGCCGTCAGATCGCGATCGTTGCCTGGGGGGTCAAGAATCTTCATTACGACCGCCTTCCCGGAGAAAAAGGCGACGAGTTCATTGTTCGTCATTATGTTGAGGCAAACAAAATCGCGAAGGCAAAACCCGAGATCGAACCCGAGTTCGATCTGCTGATGGAAAAAATCGAAGCCGGTGATCCGGAAACCGTGAAACTCTTCCACGACTCTGTGGATATCTGTGCAGACGGAATCAAGGAGACCCTTTCTTCGATGAATGTCGTCCATGACAAATTCGTGCGTGAGACCACCTTCCTCTGGAACGGTTCGATGCAGGACGTTCTCAACAGAATCGAAAAGCTTCCGATGGCACATCACGAAGGACAGATGATGTACCTCGATCTTTCTGGAGAAGGATTTGGGAACAAATACGTTTTACGAAGAAGCAACGGGACATCCGTCTATGCGGCGCGTGACCTTGCTTTCCATCTCTGGAAAAACGGTCAGTGTGACAGAAGCATCGATGTGCTCGGCGCTGACCACAAACTGATCGGGGCACAACTTCAGGCAACGCTGAAACTCATCGGCGAGCAGCCGCCGGAAATCGTTCACTTCGAGTTCGTTTCTCTTCCCGAAGGTTCCATGACGACCCGCGGCGGTGTTTTCATCACGGCCGATGCGTTGATCGCCGAGACAAAGAAGCGTGCGATGGAGGAGGTAACCATTCGTCGGCCGGAACTTGGTGAAGATGAGCGGAAAAAAATAGCCAACGCCGTCGCCGTCGGAGCGGTTCGCTACGATATCGTGAAAGTCTCTGCAGAAAAATCCACTGTCTTTGACTGGAAGGAGGCTCTCGATTTCGAACGTCAGAGCGCCCCGTATATCCAGTATGCCCATGCAAGGGCCTGCTCAATTCTTGAGAAGGCGAATGCCGAAGGCGGATTTACTGAGTGTTATGCATATTCTGATGCTTACGAACTCGCTCTGGCAAAACACATCGCACAGTTCCCCTTCGTTCTCGAAAAAGTCGTAGCAGAACTTCGCCCGCATCTTCTTGCGACCTATGTTCGTGATCTCGCGGATCTTTTCAACTCCTTCTACCGGTTTGCCCCGGTTCTGAAAGCGGAAGGAAACATCCGGGATGCACGGCTTACCCTCGTGGATGCCTGCAGGAATACTCTTTATCAGGGCCTCAGCGTCCTTGGCATTGAGGCTCTGGAAAGTATGTAACTTCAGGTATCCGACCTGATTTTTTCTTTTTTTACCCCGATAGAATCTATTATATCCTCATCCATGCCAGTATCATTTATGTCAAAAACACATGCAGGTGATGCTGTTTTGCTCCTTGAGCAGCTGACTCAGGTCGTAAATGAAGGTGACAATGATGTCAGAGAGGTCAGAATCGCGAAACTTTCGGACGCCGTTTCTGCAGCTCAGTGCTTCAATATCCCGGAGAAAAAAGAAGCCGAAGCTTTGATCAAAATTCGTGACTGGCCGAAGCTCAAAAAATATCTGGAAGATATTTAGATTTCTGCTGCGAGGTCCAGCACTCTTCTCACTTTTTGATCAGTGATCTCTTTTTTGGTGACAAGGAGGAGATCGCCGATGGATATTGTCTGATACTCAGGGCCGCAGATCGAACAATCCTCTCCTTTTGAGACGGATGCCAGATGGCATGATTCATTTTTCAGAAGAATGAGAGCTGATATCCCGCTTGTCGGTCCGACCCTTATCCGGATATCTTCTTTCATGCATTTTTCAGTGAGATGTTCCAGCGATCCGCCATTGACACCGCAAATGAGGACTGTCTGATCAAGTTCTTCTTTTTCAACCAGCAGCAGTGCATCTACTACTTCGCCGGTTTCGTATCCTTCGACCCCGAGGGGAATCTGTACAATACAGTTGCTTCGGACACCGGTCATTTGTACACTTGCCCCTCTGGAGAGAGGAATCGCTGTATAATGGTCTCCGATACGCCCCGCGGCATAGAGGCTGAATTCATCAACTCCTCCGTCGGATGCGACCGGGGAACCAAGGACGATCGGGACTGTTTTTTGCTCAGGTCCGGTCCATCCCCAGTTCTCGATCAGTGGTGAAACGAGTAATCTTAATATCGTCTGAGCGGCCAGCGGATATCCTGGAAGACCAAAGACGGGTTTCTTATTGATGATCCCGACCATTGCGGGTTTTCCCGGTTTCACAGAAATGCCGTGGAACAGCAGTTTTCCTATCTCGGAGATCACCGATGCTGTGAAATCTTTTGTTCCGGCCGACGAACCGGCGGAGACGATAATTATATCACATTCGTCAACGGCTTTTTCCAAAGCCCCCCGAATGAGGACCTTATTGTCTGTTACCGGAGGGTATCTGATGACATCGGCGCCAAACTGCCGTAGATACACTTCCGCCATTAATGTATTGCTCTCCACAACCTGACCGGGGGCAGGTCGTGTGCCCGGCAGAATCAGTTCTGTTCCGGTCGGGATGATCCCGATTAAAATCCGTTTGACCTTGACTGAGGTAAAACCATACGCAGCGATCGCTCCGATATTGAACGGAAGGATCTTCGTGCCTGACGGGAGGATCAGCTGATCTTTTTTGATATCCTCGCCTGGGGGTCGGATGTTTGTTCCCGGATTGATACTTTTCCGGATGGTGATCTTATGCAGATCCTGCTCGTCAAACCAGGCCTCTTCGACCTTTATAACCGCATCAAATCCTTTTGCAATGACATTTCCCGTGTTGACCCGCTCAAAGTTCGTGAGAGTTACCGGATTCTGGTCGCCGGCTGTTGAAGTCTCTTGAGACTGAACCGCAAATCCGTCCATTGCTGATGTAGGCACTTCCGGGACTGAGTATTTGGCATATAAGGATTCAGCGAGGATATGCCCACTGGCATAGATGAGGGGGAGATGTCTCGATCCGATAACTGGTGGGATGTTTTTGATTATTTCGACTGCTTTTTCGAGAGTGATCTGGTCAAGATAGCGTTTTACCATAAATATACCTCCACAACTTCTCCAGGTTCATATCCGTCGAGTCCTGCGGGGACTTTGATATACCCGTCACTTTTGACGAGGGTATTCAACAGACCGGATTTTCCAAGAACCGGTTCGATATCACCGTTTGGAAGAAGTTTAACTCTGATGAGGTCGACTCTCCCTTTTTCCGAGGGAAAACTTGTTGAGATGTGGGCTTTGATGCTCCGTAATTTCTGGTTTGCTCCGGTCATTTTTCTGAGAAGAGGTGTCACGAAGAGTGTTGCGATCATATATGTTGATGTCGGGTTTCCGGGAAGACCCAAAACAGGAACATTATGTATACTTCCTATGATAGTGGGTTTTCCCGGGGATACGGACACGCCGTGAACATGGACTTTTCCCAGGGTTTTGATAACGCCTGCGGTCACATCCCGTTCATCCTTGGAGCTGCCTCCCGACAGGATGACCAGATCACATTCTGCTGCTGCTTTGGCAAGTACCGGCTGGAGTGCATCCGCTTCGTCTTTGACGATCCCGTAGAATATCGGCTTTGCTCCATTTTCTGTTATAAATGCCCGTAAAAGAGAGGTGTTCGTATCGCGAATTTGTCCGATGTCGGGTGTGTTTGCGGGGGTGATCAGTTCATTTCCGGTTGAGATTATCCCAACCCGCGGGCGTTTCCTGACAAGAACCGGATCGAGTCCAAATGCAGCGAGAACGCCGGCCGTCTGTGCCGTGATTATGTGACCTGCTGAGAATACTTCTTCACCTTTTGAGAAATCTTCATTGTATTTCAGAACATCAAGTCCCGGATTCACTGCTCCTTTGACGAGTAGTGTTGTCCCTGCGAGTTCGACCTGCTCCTGCATTATGACTGCATCGGCTCCGTCTGGCATAACACCCCCGGTTGGAATATATTTTGCCTCTTTTTCCCCAATACTGCCTGAGTTGTTTTCGCCCATGGCTATTTTACCAACTATCTGGAGAAGGTTTGGACGTAGCTCGCCGGCTCCAAGCGTGTCTATGGAACGTACGGCATACCCGTCTTTTACCGAACGGTTAAATCCGGGAATATCTGCCGGGGAACAGACAGGTTCTGCTAAAATTCTTCCCGAGGTATTATCCAAAGAGATATGTTCAGTTGGAAGGAGTTTTGCAAGTGAAAGGAGTGTTTTTTCTGCCTCCTCGACTGATACAAGTTTGAGAAATCTCATGCGCGTCCCTCAGAAATCATGGGTATTGTTTTGTTGTATCCACTCTTCATTCATAAGGAGTGGTTTTTCCAAACGCTTAATGTTAGCGTAAGATTCCTGCTGATGAGATAGGCTGTCATGGGAATAAAGTGAAAAACCAGGTGAGAATGATTTATCATGATTAATCATGTCAAAAAGAAGAATTGATATATCCGTTCCTGCCTACTTAATGAGTATAATCACGTCACATTGGTTTTTCGACTGAATTGTGAAGGGGTAAAATTATGGTTACATTCAGTCCTGCGCAGGTTTGCGTGAAAATTGGAATCGCTGGTATATCTAAAACCAGTCTTCCGGCATTGAATATGCTGGTTCGTGCGTTTCTTGCCGGCGCCTATGTCGCAATGGGTGCTACGCTTGCAACAGTTAGTTCGACTGACGTCGCAAACTATTTCGGTCCGGGTATCTCCCAATTGATCGTCGGTGCGGTTTTCCCGGTTGGGTTAATGCTCGTCGTCTTCACTGGAGCAGAGCTTTTTACCGGTGATGCAATGTTCGCCCCGATGTCGATGCTTCAGGGTCATATCGGTATCTGGAAACTCGTTTATCTGTGGGTCATCGTTTACATCGGGAATCTTATCGGATCTGTATTCATGGCATTTCTTGTCAGTTACGGTCCTTATTCCTCGTGGGATGCTGCCGGCGTCGTGACGGTAACGACCTTTGGTCTTCGTGCGATCCAGATTGGGTCCGCCAAAGTTGCCTACACAGGAACGATGGGTCTTCTCTCCTGCTTCTTTAAAGGAATTCTTTGTAACTGGCTTGTTTGTCTTGCCTTGTTCCTTGGTCTTGCCGCGGATGATGTGATATCTAAGATAGCTGCTCTCTGGTTTCCTATTATGGCTTTTGCGACCTCAGGATTTGAACACTGTGTTGCAAACATGTTCTTCATCCCTGCTGCAATCATTACAAACGGCTTTACCGGGAACACCGTCACAAATTTGAACTGGGCGGGTATGTGGACAAACAACATCATCTGGACAACACTTGGCAACATCGTTGGTGCGGTCGTTTTTATGGCGATCGTCTATTATTATTGTTACAAGTCGGAGATTTGTGCATTGTGTAAAACAGCATAAGATACGGTCAGCGTACTACACAATATCTTATCCAAACTATCTTTTTTTCTATCAATCATGTATGATGTCTGTCCCTTCCGACCAAACATATTCTTATCATTAACGATTTAGTGATCTGATGATAAATAATAGGCATAAATATCAGTTTTGTCCTATATCTTCCCTTTATTGAAAGGTCATATTTCGAGTACTTTTCCTAAAGGGCTGAGACCTGAGTGATGCTCAATTATTTTGGATAAATTGATGATTTTTTGTGAAAATATCTTACATTATTTGTGTATTTGTTGAAGCAATCTCGTTGTACATTATATAGTTTATGTTTCGATCTTATTATTAGCGCTTACGTATTTTTCGCCTATCTCCGCGCATTCAAGAAAACAGGGTAAGTTAATAATTTTTGATTAATTAATTAAAATAATACATGGTGGTTAGTTAATCAATATCTTAATACTCACTCAGAAATTATCACGAATCATCATGTCAATTGGTATGATTTAAATAGAAACTACTCCAATCAGAAAATAACGCAACCCGGTAGGGTATTTCCCGACCGGATTGTGAGGTGTTTATTTATGGTCACATTCAGTCCGGCGCAGGTATGCGTCACAATTGGAAAGGCCGGCAAAACAAAATGCAACCTTCCAGCATTCAATATGCTGGTTCGTGCGTTTCTTGCTGGTGCATATATTGCAATGGGTGCTGCCCTTGCAACAGTTGGATCAACCGGAGTCTCCGCAGTATTCGGTGCAGGTATCAGCCAGGTCGTTACCGGTGCTCTTTTCCCGATCGGTTTAATTATCATCGTCTTAACCGGTGCAGAACTCTTTACCGGCGATGCAATGTTTGCCCCAATGGCAGTCCTTCAGGGTCATGTTGGCATTGGCAGACTTGCTTATCTCTGGATTGTTGTTTACATTGGTAACCTTATTGGATCCCTCTTCATGGCATTCCTCATGTCCTATGGTCCATATACCTCATGGAGCGCAGCAGGTGTTGCAACTGTAACTGCCTTTGGTCTCCGTGCAATTGCCATTGGAACCGCTAAAGTCTCCTACACTGGAGCAATGGGTATTCTTTCCTGCTTCTTCAAAGCTATCCTTTGTAACTGGCTCGTCTGCCTGGCACTCTTCCTTGGCCTCGCAGCTGATGATGTAATCGGCAAGATCGTTGCTATCTGGTTCCCGATCATGGCTTTCGTTGCCTCTGGATTTGAACACTGTGTTGCAAACATGTACTTCATCCCAGCCGCAATCATTACAAACGGATTCACTGGAAACACTGTCGCAGGTCTTGACTGGGTCGGCATGTGGACGAACAACATTATCTGGGCAACCCTTGGTAACATTGTTGGTGCTGTCATCTTCATGGCAATCGTCTACTACTACTGCTACAAGTCAGAAATCTGTGCACTTTGTGAAACTAAATAAGATAAGCCCGGCGTATTAACTGCGCCTCTTATCTAAACCATCTCTTTCTTTTTTTCTGTGTTGCAAGACATGCATATATTTAACCTAAGAAATATCACTATCACTAAAGACCGGTGTCTCTCATGAAAATAAAAGGCGTAAAAATCAGCTTGGCCCCTATGCACTATATTGTTGTCATATTTTTCCTCGCACTCTTTGTCTGGTCATTTTTCGCAACTGGCGACAACATGTTTCTCTACTGGGGAATTCCGCTCTCTCTATGTTTGTTTGTGATCCCCCTGGTGAACAGTTACAGTGTCGGCAAGCAGTATATCAAACTTCTCCCAGAATACGAAGCTGAATCAAAACCCTGTAGGATAAAACAGATCGGTCGCACGATGGAGGGCAAGGCAGTCCGTGTTGAAGGTGTTGTTCAGGGTTTGAAGGGTAAATTCATCAACCGTCCGGGCTATAAAATCTTTGACGGATCCGGAACGGTCGTTGCCCAGCGTTCATCCCCGCTGGATATTGATATTCGCGTAGGGGACAGCATTGAAGTCGTTGGTATGGTCGTCAAACGATATGCCTTTGTAGGAGATTATGTCGTTCACGCAATAGGTGTGAAAAAAATTGATACGGTAACTCCTTTGGATATGGATGAGGCTCTCGTCTCTTCAGACACCATGAAAATCAAAAAATATCATTAACTCTCTTTTCCGTACAGAGTTTTTTCTATCCAGAACCAATAGTTTTAATCCTTAGAAATCAGACTCATTGCTATGTTACATGAAGTGGTTGTGTACTCGCTTTCGGGTTGTCCTCACTGTAAAGCATTGAAAACGTTCCTTGATAATGACAATATACCCTACACCAATATTGATGTGGGTGAGGATCAAAAGGCCGCAGCTGAAATGATCAAGATATCCGGTCAGCGAGGTGTTCCGGTAACGGTCATCGACGGTGAAAAGATCGTTGTAGGCGATGACCTGAAAAAAGTCATGGAATATCTTGGTGCTCCGGTGGCGGTGAAGAAGACGCCGGATGTTTCTCCAAATCACGATCTGGTGGTGATCGGTGCAGGAGCAGCAGGTCTTTCGGCTGCCATGTACGGCGCCCGAAAAGGGATGGATATGATCGTGATAACCGGAGCGATAGGCGGAATGGTGAGCCAGAGTTATGTCGTAGAAAACTATCCTGGCGTTCCGGATGTCTCCGGAGAAGAGCTGATGAAAAAAATCTATGATCATACGGTACAATCTGGAGGGATCTTTGTTGAGGATGTAGTGACTGGCATTTCCAAGATCGACGATATCTTTTCTATCGAGACACTCAACGGGGGTCCTTACACTGCAAAGGCAGTCATAGCGGCTACTGGGAGGTCTCCACGTCTCTCCGGAGCGAAAGGTGAGACTGAGTATCTTGGGAAAGGTGTTGCGATCTGTACGACCTGTGACGGCCCGTTGTACAAAAATAAAGTTGTCGGGATCCTTGGCGGGGGGAACACCGCAGTTGACATGGCAATCGAACTGAGTGACATTGCATCAACGATCCATCTCATCGTTCGCAGTCATCTTAAGGCAGACAAGGTGCTGATCGATCGGCTCAAAACAAAGAAGAACGTGGTTCTGCATAAGGGATCTACCATATCGGAGTTTGGGGGCGGTCAGTTTCTTGAGTATGTGGTTTTGAAAAAAACCGGCGGCGTATCTGCCCTTCTTGGAAAAGCTGAAGAAAAACTTCCAGTTGACGGCGTCTTCCTTGGGATCGGTCTTGATCCAAACACCTCGATCTTCGAAGGCTTTGCAGCCATGAATCCGAATAAAGAAATCATTGTTGATGTCGACTGCACTACGAATGTTCCCGGATTTTTCGCTGCCGGGGATGCGACCTCCATCAAAGCAAAACAGATCGCAACATCCGTTGGCGAAGGAATAAAAGCTCTTCTGTCGGCATATGACTATCTGCGAAGATAACTCTCTATTTTTTTCAAAAAATTCGGCACGTAACTAAATCAATGAAGTGGGTGCCCCCTTCTTTCATCAAAGCATTGATCACATTACCGCAAAAAAGATTGGTTGAGAATATTTCTCAAATATATGGCATTACTCGTAAAGTTCGGACTCGTCGATCTTAGTATAAGAGACAAGTTCGGTCGGAGTAAAGTGAATGCCGATCTCACGGGCAGCACTCTCGGGAGAGTCTGCTGCATGGATGACATTTTTGCCGATGGACAGAGCATAATCTCCACGGATAGTTCCGGGGTTAGCTTCTGTCGGGTTGGTTGCACCGTTCATTTTCCGAACCGTTGCAACAACATTGTCACCTTCGAGGACAAAGCGGAAGACCGGTCCACCCGTAATGTATGCTTTCATGCTTGGGTAAAACGATTTTGCGAGGTGTTCCTCATAGTGCTTGTCAACAATAGATTCTGCAAGAACGCCGAATTTTCCGGCGACAATTTTGAATCCCTTGTTTTCAAAGCGTGACAGAATCTCGCCGACAAGTCCACGCTGGACGCCGTCGGGTTTGATCATCACAAAGGTGCGTTCCATAGATTAAATCACTCCTTACCGCGTGCCTTGCGACCTGCTGCGGTCCAGGCTACACGTCTGGGGATTCTGCCGAGTTTATAGTTGCTCTGGCATTTGGATGAGCAGAAATAGAAAACTGCACCATCTTTTCTAACAAAGAGCTTCCCGGTTCCGGGTTCAAGCTGCTTTCCACAGTAACTGCAGGTATATGTATCCACCATTTTACTCACCGTCTGGAAAGTTTCTTTGCTTCGCGTTCCGTTTCAAGGAGCATCAGAATGTCACCCTCACGGATAGGTCCGAAAGTGTTACGGGTAATGATACGCCCCTTGTTCGAGCCATCAAGGACACGGCATTTGATCTGGGATGCCTCTCCGTGCATACCCGTAAGGCCGATGACCTCAATAACTTCTGCTGGCGTTGCATCATCAGGCATGGAATTATCCTCTCAGTGCCTTGATCTGACCGGCAAGATCTCCTACGAGCTCTTTGCCTTTGCCGACTTTAACGATTGCTACTGCAGTGCATCCGACGTCAAGGCCGCATGCGGCTCCGATGTCTGCCTGCTTGTTGATGAAAACGAACGGAATTTCCTTCTCGTCTGCAAGTCCGGGGATGTGCATGACGATCTCTTCGGGTGTAACATCTGCGCCGATTAAGACGAGAGCTGCAATTCCACGCTCGACGGCCTTAGTTGCCTCGTTTGCGCCTTTCTTAATCTTTCCGGTGTCACGTGCAAGCTCAAGAGCTTCAAGTGCTTTGTTCTGAAGTTCTTCGGGAACTTCAAACTTCTGGTAAATCTTTGCCATAATTACTCACTTCACTCGAGAGGTTTTACCCTCTGTCATCGCTCATCAGCGGTCATACTGGTAGGTACAAAACAGTCTCAGGAAAATCCCGATTTGTTCCCCCCGTACGGGGTAACCGATGCTGGCGTAACTATATTTATGGGTTTGAATTTGAGATAAAGATATGGATGAACGTCAGGAATCAATGCGTAACGTTGACTGGGATATGTTCTGTCTTCTCTAGTAAGAATGACGTTATACTCCCTCATTATGTCGGGATAAATATCGCTTAGGGGGAGGTGTTGGCTATTTTATCCTGAATCCTGTCGTTACCTATTTTTGGAATTCGGGTCTCCGGATTTTTGAAGGAAGAAGATTTACCGATCTCCATCTCAGGACCCGCGCTCAATGTCCGGCGAATGAGAGGCATCTGTATTACCTGATTCGGTAGATATCCACACCGTCTGCTGAAAATACATTCACGAGATCTTCCAGAGGGAGGTTAATTGTGTACATCTCCTGTTCCACTTCTCCGACAAATAGGTACGTTGCTCCATACTTCTTCATCAGATTGATCGTTTTCCCCGGATCCTCATAGATCGCACGTACATCCGCCATCCTTGTGGAAACATCCCCTATACCTGTCCTCCATCCAACTTCATGTCCGGTCCATCCGATGATCGTGGATAAACCGGTCATTGCTGAGACCCTGGATCCGTAGGTGTACGATGTTCCTGCCGCTTCGACTACTATAATCGATGGATCTGCTATACCCTGCAGGTATTCTATTCCCTGATAGTCAGCAGGATGTGATACTGCAAGCCATGCTTCTCCATTCAGCGTCCCTCCTGGATAGCCAAGATTGATACCCCCTACAACAAAGATCCCTGCAAGACAGATGAACACCACACATACTGCTGCCCATACCTTTTTGGGATTTACAGCAGAAAACCGATCCCGGAACCAGTTTCCAAGAATCAGCAGTGATGAGACCCCAAGGAAGAACCAGGCGCAAAATCCGAATTTGAAGACGGTGTTCATCCGATAGTATGTATCACCCATGTAATCCTTGAGATAGAATATTTCGAGAAACACCAGGATAGCAAGTCCGATCACGCCGAAGATGATCTCCGGCAGCCACTCCTTCTTTGCGAGGAACAGGATTATGCAGAAGAGGGCCACTCCTAACGACGCATAACCTACCAGCCCAAGTATGATCGGGAGTGCGATCAGCCAGGGATATTTTTTCAGAACAGATATTCCATAGATGATAAAAATCACGAGGAAAAACAGATAAACCCCGAGAAATTCAATGATGGGAGATGGTGTTGTTACAAGGAAAAATCCCTCAATACTTGATCCGCCAGTTGTAAGCATCTGATATAAATATGGAGCATAGGCCAGAATGGAAAGTATCGGCACAAGTACAAACGGCAGAAGTTTACGAACCTGATGCCGGTCGAATCTCCACCATACCATAAACGCAACGACGAGATATACGCCGGCGTAGATTATCACATCCCATGAGTTCATAGCCGGCATTGTGCCAAGAGATAGAGAGAGAAGCCCGATCAGAAGATATTTTCCCCAGCCCTTCAGATACTGCCATCTGGTTATCATCACTGCAAGCAGGCAGATAAACAACAGCTGATTAAAACACGCGAGAAGATGTGCATGAGGATCGCCCCATAAAAAGGAGAATAGAGGGTATTCATTGATCGTTGTTCCTTCACCGATCACCCGGGTTGATGCCCACCAGGCATCAATGGCTCCTCGCCCGGTGATCGCATACCAGATCAATGCTGCATTCGGTATGATCAAAACCAGCATTGGGAGCCACTGATGGCGTTTGAGAAGCAGGACTCCGATCGCATAGGCCGACACTGCAGCCAGGGCAAACACGGTCGGGAGCATTAGATTGAAGACCACGGAGCTTGTTCCCAGAGCGAGGATTCCGAGAATTCCCATCATCCAGTGTCCGAGATAATAGTAGATGTTGAGTGTTTCCCCTGCAAACCACGGATCAAACGGTGTGACTGTTGGATTAAGCATTATGCTTCCGAGGAATGCCGCATCCATGAATTTCTCGCCTGACGGGATGATTCCCGGAGAGAACCACCGAACGATGAGGAGTAATGCAAATGCAGCAAGGAACATCAGATCCCAGAGAATCTGATTTTTTAAATCGGCCAGTTCATACTGCTTTTTGTAGAGAGCAAATCCTCCAAGCAAGGCGAAAAGTATCAAAACGAGCTGGACAGGCAGATCTATCAGAGCAAGATACCATGATCCGATCGTTAATAGAAGAATCCCAATGGGGTATGCAAGTCCGTAAGAAATCGTTCCAAGTGCCGGTTTGAGATACGGATAAATTGTGATCTGGCAGAATTTTATGACGATGAGCCAAAGGAGGACAGTGAGTATCTGGGATTCGATTGAGATCATGGTAGACCAGGCTGCTTATGGGATGTGCTGTAAATTTGTTCTTTCATCTCTGATAAATACCGCCGCCGTCTGAGGAATTTATCCTGATTCCGGCAACAGTCCCGTGTGTTCATCTTTACATCTCTCACAGTCAGACAGCATAGATCACTGTCTCGCATGGCCACCAGGGATATGGCGAGTACTGCCGGAGATAAAGGGTATATTCTTCATCATATTCTCTGATGAGTTTTGGGATCTCCCAGAGATCGTCTGGTTTATGATACACGCAAACGGCGAGTTTTGGATGATCTGAGGTGATGTGATTTTTTGCCCCTTCAAGTGCATCCCGCTCGAAACCTTCGATATCCATTTTTATGAATGAAACGGGTTCTAAGATATCCTCATCAAGTGAGACCATCTGTATGGCGGTAGATCCTGTTGCGCTTATGTGTGAATCCTCAGCCTCGGATGCATTGAAGGATACTGTTTCGTTCTCTTTACCTATACAGCAGTTCCTGAAAACGATCTTGTCGAGAACATCTTTTTGCCAGCTGGAAAAATAATCAACTGCAATGGCGTAGTTTTTCGGGTCGGGCTCATAGAAGTATGTCCTCGAAAAATCCCCTACACTGTTGATGAACATCTCCGTGACATCTCCGCGGTATCCCCCGCAGTTGACAAATACCTCCTGATCATTCAGTGATACGATTTTTTTATCGAAATATTGTTTGAAGGCGAAGTCGCCCTCCCGATGGTATGTTTTAATATCCTCTGTTAACCGGTACTGGAGCATAGAGATTAGCGTCCTGCGGGATTTGTCATCTGCGAGCAGATCGTAAAGTACCCGGTATTCTTTCTCGTGAGTAAATATCCCGTCACGTGCTTCCTGCCAGAATTTCTTCAAAGGTGTATCAACAAATCTTCGGTCCATGCGGTATTTCGTTACGAGCGGGGCACAGAGGGAGACCATAAATTTTTGCGCATGAGGATTTTTAGGGAACTGGATATCACGTATCTGTTCTTCGAGAAGATCGGCGTTTTTTGTTTTTTTAACTGCGGGATGTATACAGCTGTAAAACTCATCTATCGTCATATCTTTAGAGAACATATATCACACACTTTTCCTGTTGTTTATCATTCGGAGTAACCATAAATATCTTTTCTGTTTCGTGGACATAATTTCAGAGATTATCCGTGTCTTCTTTGAGTTTTTTTGTATCCTCTTTGAAAAGTCTCTTTAATAGAGACACTGACCAGTCACCGAAGTAATACAGAGAAATCAGTCCTCCAACAAGCGTGACAAGATTTTTGATCAGGTGATCAATCACCGCAATAAGGAACGCGGTAAATGATGCAACGCCGCCGATTTCAAAAATTATGGCAAGGGCCGCCTCGTAAGTTCCTATACCCCCCGGCGTAATCGGTACAGCTTTTATGAGATTTCCTATAACGATTGCCAGAAGAACCAGCATGAATGGAACATCGACGGCCAACATCATGCAGACAAGATAACAAACGAGAACATCCATCATCCAGATTATCACGGAAGTTCCCGAAAGAATACCTAGAGATGAGATCGTAGCGGATACCTGTCTGAACTGTGCAAAGACCTCCAGGATTTTTTTCAGGATCTTGTTCTCGGCATGCAACCACTTGGCAAGCAGGAGAATGATGATTCCCACAATTCCGGCGATCAGTACAAAGAGGATCAGCCAGACAAACCATCCATAATCCGCGGGAATCAGACTGATCAAAAACGGCAGAGAACACAACCCGAGAACTGCCAGTACAAGAATATCATACACTCGTTCAACGATAAGTGAAGTGAATCCGTTTGTGTAGGGCATGCCCTTCTCATGTTTGAGAATGAACATTCTGACAACGTCGCCGAGACGTGCTGGAATGATCAGGTTTGCTGTCTGGGATACATAGATACATGCCGTGGAGAAGATGAGCCCGATTTCTGTTCCGAGACGCTTAATGATGTATTTGTATCGAAACCCGCGGAGAAACCATGCAAGAACACAGATGCATATTGCTACGATCAACCAGGTCGGGACCAGGGACTCAAGAATGCTTTCGAGATTTCCCTGCAGTTCATCCCAAACCCGCAGCAGCATGTACCCCAGTAATGCAGCGGCAATTACTGTTGGTATAACAACGGCACTAACTTTTTTCCACATGCAGTCTCCACCACATCTTCAGGATGTCTTTACCCATATTGCTCACATCTTTGAATCTGACGGTAGTGCCCGGACCCTGTGTCCAAACGACTGGAAATTCATCTACACGGAGACCTTCTTTTTGTGCAAGAACGAGTGATTCCGTGTCCCAGAACCAGTGAGGTGCCTGGATTTTCGGCACGAGTTCTCGAAGAACCGCGGATTTATAGGCTTTGAATCCACACTGATGGTCATTGAGTTTGCTGCCGAGGAATAATCTGACCAGAAAATTATATCCTCTGCTGGCTATCTCCCGGTCGCCGCTTCTGATAATATTGCTGTCTTTCATCAGGCGTGAACCGGTCGCCACATCCGCTCCATCCTCGATATGTCCAAGAAGTTCTGCGAGATGGTTGATGTCGGTTGCCAGATCGACATCATAATAACAGAATATTTCTCCCCGGGATTCTGCAAGAGCACGGTTCAGTGCCCTGCCTCTTCCCTGCCTTTCATTGGAGTGAAGCAGTCGGACCCGCGGATCTTTTTTCTCCCACTCTTCCACGCACTCGCGGCTTCCGTCGGTACTGCCGTCCTCTGCGATAATCAGCTCGAAAGATTTTCCGTACGCTTCGAGTGCCTCAATGGATTTTGGAATAGCTGTCTTCAAAGCTTCCACATCATTGAAGACGGGAAGGACTGCGGTGACGGATACGTCTGTCAACGATTATTCTCCTCTAATAATTTTGCAGCATTGAGACCCGCCGAAATCGATCCCTCCATACTTCTTTCCGGATAGTTTTCCGGGGAAAACATTCCTGCGATGAACAAATTGTCTCCAATATTGGCTGGAGGGATAGAATCTTTGTATCCTGTTACATACACAGGACCGGCAAATCTGTCGATGTACAGGTCTGCGTGATGGATCTCACTGATATCTATAGAGAAACGTTTGCAGAAGTCATCAATCATCCGGTCTTTCAGTCCGCTGTCCGGTTCATCTTTGAAATAGGATGCAAGATACACGACATGTTCGCCATACCATTTGAACGGGACAAAATTCGTGTGGGTGACCACTGCTCCGTAGGGTGCCGGGTCTCCCATATTTGTCCAATAGATACCGTTTGTGGGGTCACGGGCGAGACCTAAGGTCATACATGCTGCCCCCTGGTACATGAGATCAGGGAGTTTGTCAGTAGAATTTCCCATTAACGAATTTGTAATCTGGGGTGGCAGTGTTGAAATAACAGCATCAAACTCCTCGCCGTTGATCTGCCACTTTTCATTTTTCCGGACAAGCGTGATCACCGGTGTGCTGAGTCTGATCTCTGCACCCATCTTCTCGAGTTTCTCCATCATCGCGTCGATCAGTTTATGCCAGCCGCCTTTCAGGTATCCGAGACGCTCTCCTTCTGTACCCCTGTCCGAGCGGATGGCGATCCTGCTCATAAGCCAGGCCGCCGATACATCATCCTTCATTGAACCGAATTTACTTGTGAGGAGGGGAGCAAAGAACGCATTATAGATATCCTTCCCCACCTTCTCAAACAGATATTCCTTTGCCGTAACTTTGTCGAGTTGGGAGAGATTGATCTTTCGTGAACTGATGACGAACAGTCCGAGCCTGAATTTCTGGAAAAACGTGAGGCAGGGATAGCGGAGGATCTCGAGAGGGGTTGTGAGCGGGTGAAGTTTGCCGTCCATGTAATAACCGGTTGAACCTTTCAGCCAGATCATATCAGTTTTTAGGTCAAGATTCTCCAGAAGGGAAAACAGGTTTGTATCTCCGGAAAAACAGTGGTGGTAGAGGGTTTCCAGAGTATAGGTATTGTTGTAGGTAAGGGAGGACATACACCCGCCTGGACTGTCATTTTTTTCAAAAATGACAACCTCATTTTTATCAGCAAGTTGTAGTGCCGCTGACAAACCTGCGAGTCCTGATCCAAGAATCCCTATCTTCATTGTACTATATGATAGCTTTGTATGATAAGAAAGTTTTTGGCACACGTCGTCATATAGTATGGAAGTCATATATATTCCATGACTGACATATATAACACAATTAAAGGTGTCTACAGTAAATGCGAGTATTTTTTATAGGATTTGGACAAGCAGGAGGAAAGATCGTGGATATGTTTCTGGCACAGGACAGAAAGTTAGGATCCACGAGTTTCCGGGGTATTGTAATCAATACTGCCCGGACCGATCTGATGGGTGTGAAGTATATTCCCATGGAGGATCGTCTCCTCATTGGCCAGACAATGGTCAAAGGTCACGGTGTTGGAACTGATAACGTGACCGGTGCTAAGGTGGCTGCGGATGAGATTGATACGATCATCAATGCGATCGACAAACGCGGCACTCATGATGTTGATGCATTCGTCGTTTGTGCAGGTCTTGGCGGTGGAACAGGTTCTGGTGGTGCTCCTGTTCTCTGCCGTCACTTAAAGCGTATATACCGTGAGCCGGTCTATGCACTTGGTATTATTCCGGCCCCAGAAGAGGGTCGTCTCTACTCCTTGAATGCCGCCCGGAGTTTATCCACGCTGGTAAACGAGGCTGACAATGTTATCGTCTTTGACAACAGTGCATGGAAGAATGACGGCGAGAGTGTGAAGAGTGCTTTCGACCGGCTCAACGAGGAGATCGTTCGCAGGTTCGGTGTTCTTTTCCGTGCCGGCGAGGTCAACAAGTTCGGTGTTGGAGAGATGGTTGTTGACTCCAGTGAGATCATCAACACTCTGCGGGGCGGAGGTATCTCTTCGGTTGGTTATGCTATCAGCGAGGCTCTTCCCAAAGGTGGAAAATCCTCCTCCAAATCAAGCGGTGGCCTTCTCGGTGGGCTTCTCGGCAAGAAGGACAAGAGGCAGGAACCCCATGTTGATATCACATCGACTGAGGATAAATCTGCGAAAATCATCGGTCTTGTTCGCCGTGCCATGCTTGGACGTTTGACTCTGCCTTGTGATTACTCAACTGCAGAACGCGCTCTTGTTCTTGTTGCCGGTCCCCCGACCGAGCTTGACCGGAAAGGTGTGGAGAAGTCCAAGAGCTGGGTCGAAGAGAATATTGCCGGTGTCGAGGTTCGCGGCGGTGATTATCCGGTCGACAGCGGGTATGTTGCTGCAGTCGTCCTGCTTGCAACGATCGGGAATGCACCCCGTATCCGTGAGCTGATGGAGCTTGCAAAGGAAGCAAAGGAAGAGGTCGTGAGATCCCGTGAGCGGGCCACTTCATCAATGTTTGAGGATGGGATAGATCCCTTGTTTGAGTGAGGATATTATGAAACAAATCACCTATGTATTATTGGCACTTTTGGTCTGTGCAACATTAATTGGTACCGCATCTGCATTCACGTATACAGATGGGGCTATTGTGGACCCTTCGGGCTCTTTGAGTCCGGGTGAAGCGGTCACTGCTTCGATGACCATCTCTCTTCCAAAGGACAGTATCAGTGCCTCAGGCTCTCTTAAATTGACTACGGCTCTTCGTGACTCAACGCTCTGGACTGTGTATGTATATAAGGGCACGGTTGTAAATAACAAAACCAGTGAGGATGCCTTAATTACAACATTCTCCTCCACCAGTTTCGCATATACTATTTCCGGATTCGTTCTGGATTATGATCAGCCGGTTACTCTGTATATCGCTCTGAGCGGTCTTGTTCCGGAAAGTTTGAAAGGTCAGTCTGTTACTATCATGAAAATCGATGAGAACTCAGGTTCGGCAGCTGCGAGCGGTTACTCTACGTACTCTTCGCCTACCCAGACGGTTTATAATCCTGATGATTTTTCCGGTATGGTGACTGTTGCTGATGAACAAATCACATCTCTTGAATCACGCATTACCACCTACACAACGTACGGGATTGACGTGTCTTCTGTGGTCACGAATCTGCAATCCGCTAAAACCTCTCTTGCAGCAGCAAAATCTGCGGGTACCGCTGATATCGCACTTGCCAACAAAAAACTGGAAGCAGCGATCACTTCGATAAATGCTGCTGAAAAAGCTCTGTCTCTTGCCGGTCTGACTGCTATCAAAGCAAACACAGATGCAGTTGATCTCATCGTCACCGAACTTTATGGAAAAGGCTGGGATACCGAAGCAAAACTGCTCGCAACGACCAATCAAGGCATCAAGAATACCTATGATGTAGCTGCACTTTCTTATAATGCGGGCGGTTCCCCTGATGTTGATGAGACTCTTAAGGCGTCGGAAGAGGCGGTCGCTGAGGGAAATGCTTATCTGGAAAAGGCTTCAGCCTCACCGCTTGCTGCCGTTGGCAGTATCCTGCCGATCATAATTGTGATCGTAGTTGCGGTAGTCGTTGTTTTCGGTGCAATCATATTCATTAGAAGACGTAGAGGCGGCTGGGACGAACTTGGATAACCGATCTGATGTGTGAGGAGTATTCTCTCCTCTTTGACATCTTCTTTTTGAAAAATAGTTTGAATAAATTTAGTGAAAGAGTTCGTCCATATACTCTACAGACCTGCCTTCCGACTCTTTCTTGGTAAATACGGTGATAACATCTCCGGGCATAAATGTAACGTTCCCGCTTGGAATGATCAGTTTCCCACCTCTTCTTATTGCAATGTAAAGCATATCTTTCATATCAGATACGTCTTTGACCGTCTTGTTCACGCCTTTTGCTCCGTCACTTGCGGTGACTTCAAAGATGCTCCCGCCCTCTATCGATGCAAGAAGCTGTGTATCTGGATTTTCTGACCAGAGATAAAGACTGCGTGCAACGATCTCGTCCGGGTTTTCACTGATCCGGACGCCGACTTCTTTGAAAAGATCGGAATGTTCCTTCTGGTTCACGATTGAAACGAGGGTCTTTACCGCGTATTTTTTTGCAAGCCAGCAGGCCATAAGGTTCAGTGCATCATCGCTGGTGGTCGCCACAAGTGCATCCGCCCGATCAATCCCTGCATCCTCTAAAATTGCTTTATTAGTTGCATTTCCGGCGATCGCCAGGAGGTCATGCTGGGACAGGATATCCGCACACCGGTCCTCATCCCTGTCGATAACCACAACACTGTGCCCGTTCTCCGACGCAATCCCGGCAAGACTTCTTCCGATTCCACCCAGACCAACGATGATGAGATACATAGAAAATCGTATGCTGTCAGGTGGTATTATATCTATTCCCTGAAATATACGTATCCGATGACAATCTGCGGAGTCGATGAGGCAGGAAAGGGTCCGGTGCTTGGTCCGATGGTCACTGCCGGCGTTCTTATTTCGGATCCGTCAGAACTGGAGACGCTGGACATCAAAGACTCCAAAAAACTCTCCCCGAAAAAACGTGAGAGCCTGTTTGAAGAGATCATTGCCTCCTGGCAAACATATACCGTAGTGCGAAGTCCCTTCGAGATCGATTCACGCGAGGGTACGATGAATGCATTCACCGCTTCATGCCATGCAGAAGTTGTCCGCGCTCTTCACGCCGATGTCATCTATCTTGATGCATGCGATGTAAATGCAAAGCGATTTGGCGACACTGTTCTTCGAATGAGCGGTCACACTGCAGAGGTCTGTTCAGAACATAAAGCAGACGCAAAATTCCCCGTTGTCGGGGCCGCAAGTATCGTGGCAAAAGTTACCCGCGATCGATGCATTGCTGAACTAAAGACAGAGTACGGCGAAATCGGGAGTGGATATCCTTCAGATGCTCTCACGATAGCCTTTCTCACGGAGTATATACAAACGCATGGAGAAGCTCCGGCCTGCGCCAGGAAATCCTGGCAGACCACACAGGATATCATCAACCGATCCTCACAGACCGGGTTGTCCGACTTCTTCTAAGCAACCTCTTATTATCCCACTTCCAATAAGTATAGAATGGATTTAGGCTGGCTTATTCCGGTACTCACTGCAGTGATGATTTATGCGTGTATATGCTTTGCCATCATAAAATACAATATTCTCCCAAACACCTTCTCCTTCATGGGTCCCTGTCTGATGATCAAAACGATCCATACCGGCATCTTTGACAAACTCTCTCGGTGGAAACGTCTTCTGATAGCATATGGAAATCTGGGTGTCATCCTGACCGTTATCAGCAGTGTGGTCGTTACCCTGCTCTTTGTGTTTACGGCATTCATGAGTTTGTTTATTGATACGGAACCTATCGCGCCGCAGAATCTTCTGCTGATCCCGGGAATAAATGATTATGTGCCCTCGACATTTGCCGTATGGTTTGCCCTCATTTTTGCGATGGTCATCCATGAGTTTGGACACGGTTTTCTTTCCCGTGTGGAAAACATCAAAGTCAAATCAGCCGGTGTCCTCGCACTGGTGATTCCGATCGGCGCTTTTGTCGAACCTGATGAAGAGGACATCGCGAAGTCTTCTCTTGGAACAAAACTGAGAATGTATGCAGCGGGGATTACCAATAACCTGCTCGTTGGAGGAATCTGTGTCCTTTTATTGGTTCTCCTTCTTGGTCTGGTTGTTCCCGGGACCTCTCCGTATGTGTATGGGGTGTATGCAGGCTATCCTGCCGAAGAGGCTGGTGTAATGCCCGGCACGATCATTTTTGCTATTGATAACACATCAGTGTCCAGTCTCGCGGACATCTCCGCAGTTCTTGCAACGACAAAGGCAAATCAGACGATAACTCTTCACGGTGAATATCGCGGGACTCCTCAGACATATGATATTACTCTCACCTCTATTCCGCCGGATCTTGCCGGAAGTCTTCTTGTGTCAGGGTCCGACTCAGGATTTATCGGTGTGTCCTTCTCTGAACCGTCCGTCCTCACGAATGCTCTTCACACATTGATGTATCCCTCCTCCCCACTAGGGGTTGCCGGGTCACTCCTGACATTTATTGCCCTACCCTTCTCCTCAATTGCAGGATCTGCCGCACTGAGTTTCCTGATCGTGGACACTCCTGATCCGGCAATATTGGCCGCTCCGTTTACCGGATTCTGGGAGATCATTCATATCCTTTACTGGTGTGCATGGATCAATATCCTTCTCGGCATATTCAACGCTCTGCCGCTTGGACCGTTTGACGGCGGGCAGATGCTTCGTGAAAGTCTGCGCTCATGGTTTGTCAGCCGTGGAAAAGATGAGAAAACGGCATTCAGCATTTGCCGGTCGATCTCCTATGTTCTTGTCTTGTTGATCGTTATCCCATTGATCATGCCGTATATCTTATAAGAGAAGATTAATTATTCCTCTACCTCACACATAACTATCATGAAGCGTATCGCAGTACTTGCGTCAGGCAGGGGCTCAAATTTCCAGGCAATTCTGGATGCTCTTTCAGTAGGCAAAATCAATGGGGAAATCGTGGCTCTTTTGACGGACAATAGAGATGCCTATGCAATTCAACGTGCAGATACTGCTGGAATTCCTGCAATTGTTCTGAATTATAAGGATTACACCTCAAAAGTGGAGTTTGAACGCGATCTTCTTACTGCTATGCAGGATGTTGAGGCTGATCTTTTTGTCTGTGCGGGATATATGCGTATAATCGGTTCTGAGATTTCCCGGGAGTTTGCCGGTAAAATGATCAATATCCATCCGGCACTTCTCCCTGCTTTTTCCGGTCTTCACGGACAACGGCAGGCTATTGAATATGGAGTGAAAATTGCAGGATGCACAGTTCATTTTGTTGACGAAGGTCTTGATTCCGGCCCGATCATTTTACAAAAAGCTGTTGAGGTCCTGGATGATGATGACGAGGATTCTCTAGCGGAGCGGATTTTAGAACAGGAACACCTTGCATATCCTGAGGCCGTGGGCTTATTTTGTGCTGATCGTCTGCAAGTCTGCGGTCGCCGCGTGAAAATCCTTCCCGAGGCAAACAATCAATAGGTCACAGGTACTATTGTATAAGGCATAATCCCTATGGCAAAAGCAGAGAAAGGCATCTCCACAAAAAAAATCGCTCTTGAACGGATCGATATTTTGTTTGAGCGTGCAAAAGAGGCACAAACCAAACCTGACCTTTCCGTTCGTTATGTTTCTCTTGCCCGCGAGATGGCGATGAAACAACGTGTCCGTTTAACAAAACGTCACCGGCGTTCTTTCTGCCCGTCATGTCATGCCTTCTTCATTCCTGGCGAAAATCTCCGGGTCCGGGTCCAGCATGGGAAGATCATCTATACGTGCGGTATCTGCGGAGCAGTTACCCGTATCCCCCTCAATAAAAAAACCGAATCAAGGTGAAAAACATCTCAGATACTACCGAATCATATATCCAAACCCTGAAACCAACAATCTGGGTCGGCAAAAATGGCTACACTGACGATCTCGTTGCGGAAGTTCGTCGTCAGCTTGACGCACGCAAAGTGATCAAAATAAAATGGCTTCAGAGTTCCGACATGAATAACGAGGAAGTAAATGACCTCGCCAAAACAGTGTCAGCCGAAGTCATTACCGCGCGTGGGAGGATGGTTGTTCTCGGGGCTAAAAACCGAGGGAAGTTCCTGGAAACCGCACCTTCGCGACGAACGCCGCCGAAAAATCTCACGGCCCGTGACAAGATCAAGTCTTCTTTCATGGGAAAGAAATAATCTCACTCTTTTTTTAGCGAACATATATTACCTGAAGACTCTAATTTATACAGACTGTTAATGTCATCTATTGCGGAAAGATTTCCGCAGTGAAGCATGTCTCCAACATGCGGCATACAGTGAGGATTGTCAATGACTACAGTGTTTGATATTCCGGCAGACTTACTCATCGCAAAGGTAGCAGACGAACTCAAGAACGAGTCCGTTATTAAAGCACCCGAGTGGGCTGAGTTCGTCAAGACGGGAGTACACAAGGAGATGCCACCGGAAAATCCAGACTGGTGGTATGTCCGATCCGCAGCAGTGCTGCGCAGAATTTACGTTGACGGCCCGATTGGAGTTGAGCGCATGCGCTCCGTTTACGGCGGTGTGCAGGACCGCGGTTCCAAGCCGTCCCACTTCAGAAAAGGCAGTGGAAGCATTGCCCGAAAAGTCATGCAGCAGCTCGAAACAGCCGGCTACCTCGAAAAGGTTACCGGAGGTCGGAATGTTTCTGCAAAAGGTCGCAAATTCCTCGACAACATTGCCCACTCCTTAAAGGCTCAGGCAGTTGAGGCAGCGCCCGGACTCGCAAAGTATTAAAAATAATTACTGACTAATTGAAGGTGATTCAAGAATGGGAGATGATGAACTCGCAGAGATCCGCCGTCAGCGCATGATGCAGATGCAGCAGCAGCAGATGGCGGAGCAGGATCAGATCCAGCGTCAGCAGCAGCAGCAGGCACAGATTCAGTCTGTACTCATGCAGGCCATGGAGCCTGAAGCTCGTGAGAGGTTAAACACTATCCGGCTTACAAAGCCTGAGTTTGCCTCCTCAGTTGAGCAGCAGATTGTATCCCTCGCCCAGTCTGGACGCCTGCGTCAGAAAATTACCGATGAACAACTCAGACAGCTGTTAACTCAGATTGTCCCGCAGAAGAAGGAATTCAATATCCGCAGGGTCGGATGAAAGCAGGGGTGCTCTACAGTGGCGGTAAAGACAGTAGTCTTGCCGCGGTTCTCTTATCAAGAGATTATGATGTGGAGCTTTTGACCTTTGTCTTTGACGAAACCCATGCTGTGCCTTCTATCGAGGCGGCGGCAAAGGAAACCGGTTTCCCCTGGAAGAAACTGGTCTTTGTGCCAGGTTTCCTTGATGAAGTTGTGGACCAAATCGTTCATGACGGACATCCTGCAAATGCTATCAACGAAATCCACCGACGGTCCCTCTGTGCTGCAGCACAGGAATATGAGGTGGTCGCTGACGGAACCCGACGAGATGATAGGGTTCCGATGCGGACACAGTCTGAAGTGCAAAGTTTTGAGATGAAGTATGGGGTGAGTTATATTCGCCCTCTACTTGGCATCGGAAAAACAGAGATCATCCGATTGGCGGAAAAGTTCTTTGAGATCGCCTATGGCGAAACCGGAACGATTCCCAACGGTGACTTCGAAAACGAGATCAGATCTGAAATGACTCGGAGGGGAGTGGACTATGTCCCGCTCTTCCCGAAAAATCATGAACAGTCTCTGGTCATCAAGAAAAAAATGGTGAATGAACCATGAGCAAACTTACCAAAAGCCGTAAGATTCGTCTTGCAAAGGCAACCCAGCAGAACCGCCGTGTTCCTGCATGGGTCATGATCAAAACCAAGCGTACCGTTGTGTCGCATCCTAAGAGGCGCAACTGGAGACGCAGCACACTGAAGGTGTAAAAAATGGTAGAAGTGCAAAAAGAACAGGTATACGTGATTCCGCTCCGCGATGTTAAGCGTGTTCCGTGCTACAAGCGTGCAAACGCAGCTATCAAAGACATCCGTGGCTACCTCGAGCATCACATGAAAAGTGATGACGTTAAACTCGATAAGGGTATTAACGAACTCGTATGGGCGCGCGGAGCCCAGAAACCGCCAAGACGCATTCGTGTTCGTGCAATGAAGTTCGAAGACGGTCAGGTCCAGGCAGAACTTGCTGAGGAATAAATGGACCCGACCCTGTCATTGAATGGTGACCCGAACATCGGCGTGTATGCACGTGTCTTTGAAGATCTTGCTGTTGTCCCGGTCGAAGCTCCGAAAGAGTTCCGGGACAAAATAGCGGAAGCTTTGGATGTTGAGGTTATTGAAACCTTTATCCAGGGTTCCTCAGTCATAGGTCTCCTTCTGACCGGCAACTCCCGCGGATTTGTCGTTTCCGGTCTCATTCAGGATTCAGAACTCAGTTTCCTGCAGGAGTATGGCGATGTCTTACTCCTCGGAGAAGAGATGAATGCGGCAGGGAACGTAATCCTGACCAATGATTCGTTTGCCGTCGTACATCCCGACATGTCGTCTGCGATGCGCGAAATGGTTGCGGATTTTCTGAAAGTCAAGATTATCCCGATGTCCTTTGCTGGAGTCGGAACGGTCGGTATGACGTGCGCCTGCACGAATGCAGGTGTTCTACTCCCGGCAAGAAGCAGTCCTGAAGAGATCGAGAAGCTGGAACACAGCATTGATAATGCTGAAATATCAATTGGAACGGGCTCAGTTAACATGGGCTCGGGTCTGATCGGCACCGGTCTTCTGATCAACAGCAAGGGATATCTGGCAGGTAACGCTACCACAGGCTATGAACTTGGTAGAATCGAAGATGTATTTGGATTCTTGTGAAAAATTTATTTTTCACGAGTTGAGCATGCTTTATAAGAAGCATGCGATTTCTGTGAGGTGAAAAAATGCCGAAATTCGAGGTAAAGGGCACGTTCAAAAATGATGGACGGATGAAACCCTTCACAAAAACAGTCGATGCACCTTCCGAGAAGCTTGCAGGAGAGTTCACTCTTGCAACGATCGGAAGCAAGCACAGACTCGGACGCAAGTATATTACCATTGACTCTGCAAAGGCTATTAATGGCGAGTAATACTGATCAGGCATCCCTGGAGCAGGAGGTCCGCTCCCTCCAGGCTTATGCTAATGAATATTCCCAGCAGTATGAACTTCTGACCCAGCAGCTGCGGTTCATCGAATCAGCACGCGGGGAAGCACTGGCGTCTATCGAGTCGCTTGAGGCTTTCAGCGGTCTGGAAGGAGATGTTCCCACTCTTCTGAACCTTGGTGGAGGTGTATCGGTTCACGCAACCGTTACCGACACGAAGAAGATCATGGTTGGGATCGGCGCAGGCATCACGGTTGAAAAACCGGTCGAAGAAGCGATCACGTTCCTTCGTGACCGTATTACTGAGATGGATGCATCCGCAAAACGGCTTACCGAGTCCCTTGGAAAGCTTCAGGAACAGATGCGGACCGTTGAGCAGAGAATGCAGGAAATCTATTCTCAGACTCAGCACCGCTGAACTTCTTTTTTTACATTTTACTGACTTTCTGCTTTTTCGTGTGAGAATGTTACGTTATACTACTCTATTCTTGTTTCTACGTTGAAGTTAACTCACGATACTGAAAAACCGAAAAAATAAGTGATAATTATTTCCTTCTCATTAAGAGACAGGAGATGCCCAGACCACAAAGGATACTCAGGATTGGAACTGGCGATTTCGTTGATGTGGTCTCAGGGAAATTCGGTTCTTCAAGATAGAACTCATCGTCATCAATGAAATCATCCAGTTCAACTACCCAGTAACAATTATCCTCAGGTAAAGATGTTAACACCAGTTCTTTTGCCGGCTCCTTCCCAAACTCAAAGCTGGTTGTGGAGTAGATGGTTGAGACCGATTCCTCGTCTTCGTTGTAAATCTCAAGAAGCGGTGTAAAAATATCCCCCTCTAAAATAGTTGCCTCACCCCAAAGATTTGTACGCGAATACCAGCCTTCATCAGACACAGATTCAACAAATATATCCGTAGTATTCATCGTAGTCATGTTAATAACAGCGGTAATTACCGATGGAATTGTTTTATCAGTACCATTTACAGTTCTTGTTACGTTTCCATACATCAGGTAAATATTATTGATGGCTCCATTTTCAATGTAGGAATACGCATATTCCATAGTTACTATTATTCCGTCTTTCTCCTTTTCATTGGCGAGAACAAACCACGACCCATCCCAGTTTGGTTCCTCATACTCTCCGGTTGGAACAGAGAGCCAGATATTCCCGTCAGAAGAGGCATACGTTTCTTGAAGCGGCACCTGCCCGATTATGATGTAGTGCCCATCTTTGAGATAAAGATAATCTGCAAACACCATCGCTGTTTGCGTTGTATCATTCACGACAATAGTGCGGCTTTGTGCATTGTTACTCTTGTATATTGCACTCGGCTGAATAGAAGCACCTGCTTGGCCCATATATTTCGAGAAATACTCATACCATCCGTTTCTTCCAAACGCTATACTATTTGGCACTTCGTTCGTAAACTCCTCATTTGGTGAGGCAATCGATACGCCGTTTGCAGCACTGAAGTGTCCTGAGTATTCTGCCATGACAACATAATTGGTTAGGGTGGTGAGAAGATTACCGGCAGAGGTGTGCAGAGCCGTTTCCTCATTAGTATTTGTGTAAATCTGGTCCACAAACTGATAAAGATCTACGGAGGCTACCATTGAACCATCATCGCTCCTTCCATACCCTTGAGTATTTGTGTACATATATCCAAGTGTAGATAGTGCATCTTGATCATTGAGAATCTCTCGAAGAGAGTATCCAAGCATGTTCAGGGAAGATACTACCTCCGGGGTCTTGGAGAGACGTACAAGAGAGAGTGTTATGTCTTCGTCATTGTTAGTGGATATATACGAGGTAATAACGTTTTTCCCAAAATCTTCCGGGCTCATCGATGGATTGCTGGAAAGTGCTTTGCCGAATCCTGCATAATTAAGTCCTGCTCCGGGAACGTTTTCCTCTGATGCCAGGAGATAATCTGCGTGTGGATATAATTCATATGCCACTTCGAGTGATGCCATCTGACAGGCATCAAAAATAATAATGTCATATCTCGAGGATGAGGAAAGACCGGATTTCAAATCCTGTACGCTCATCCACGTATTGAGCACTTCGTTAGAACCAAAACCCAGATATCCTCCTCCATGATTCCAGAAAATGAGATATCTGTTGGCTGAGGATAGATTATTTGTTGCACCATAGTTGTCTGCGTACTTCAAACTCTGTGATAATGCACCTGATGATGAGATGTCAACCTGTGGAATTCTTGTTATAATATATTGTGTGGGCGTAAGGGAATCTCCATCGGACCCAACAACCCCATCCTCAAGATCTTTTTTCAGGAATTCCAGATTCGTGATAGAAAGTCCATCATTCCATCCTGTTTTGTCAGCTCCCCCATAGATGACTAAAACATCTCCCATATCCGAATTCCAGTTGTCTGCAAGGTCTTTTAAATTACTTGATGCGTGATGATAATCACCTGATTCAAGGTCAGAGCCGATTACATATAAGACAAGATAATTCTCGTCTGAAGCTGAAACCGGAAGGATCATTGCAGAGATCATAATCACTATTATCCCTACAAGAAGCAGGTTTTTTTGAATAATATTGTGAGATACCATATCTATCAGAGTCTACATTATTGGTATATTAGATTATCCCTTCGCGGTTCTAACAGAGAGGAATTTATATTCACAGGACTGAATTAATAGATAATGTTTGAAGGACTGAAAAATAAACTTGGGCTCGGGAAGAAAAAATCTTCCGCACCGGAGGCGTTACCTCCCGCCATAGATACTATACCAGAATCGGAACCGGAGGAAAAAAAAGCCCCGGGATTCCTCAATAAAATCAAAACCCTTGTTGTAGAACATGAGTTTGTCCTTTCCGAAAAAGATATCGAGGAATCACTCTTCGAACTCCAGATGGTCCTCCTGGAGTCCGATGTAGCCTATCCGGTAGCCGAGGCAATCACCGAGCACATGAAAAAAGAGCTCGTCGGCACTCACCGAAAACTCCGCGAATCGGCTGATGATGTAGTAACGAATGCGCTTAGACATGCCATTGAAGAGGTACTTGGCGAGGGTTTCGATCTCGTTGCCTATATTAAATCGCATGAAAAGCCGGTCAAGATCCTCTTCACCGGGGTGAACGGGACCGGCAAAACCACCTCGGTCGCCAAGATCGCCCACTATCTTCAAAGTCAGGGACTCTCAGTCGTGGTTGGAGCAGGCGATACGTTCCGTGCCGGTGCTATTGAACAGATCCGCGTCCACTGTGAGCGAATCGGGGTCAAACTCATCGCTCATCAGGAAGGGGCCGACCCGTCTGCTGTTCTCTATGACACTGTTGAGTATGCAAAAGCTCACAAGACCGATGTTGTCCTCGCCGATTCGGCAGGGCGCTTCCATAATCGGGTCAACCTCATGAACCAGCTGGAAAAGATCAAACGTGTGATGAAACCTGATCTCGTCTTCTATGTGGATGAGGCAGTTGCGGGAAATGATGCGGTCGTCCGTGCCGAGGAGTTTGAAAAGACAGTCTCCACAGACGGTGTCATTCTCACCAAAGTCGACATGGATCCAAAAGGCGGTGCTGCAATTTCGATCGCCTATACGATCGGCAAACCTCTCGTCTTCCTGGGAGTCGGGCAGGGGTATGAAGATATGAAACCGTTCACCCCTTCACTGATTATTGACGAAATATTCGGAGATGACTAATATGGGACTTGATACACTTTCCAACTCATTAAAGGACGCGATGAAGAAACTCGCCGGCAAAACGGTCATCGACCGTGCCGCCGTGGACGAACTGGTCCGCGATCTCCAGAGAGCCCTGCTCTCTTCTGATGTCAACGTCAAACTCGTGATGGAGCTTTCCAAACAGATCAAAGCCCGATCACTGGACGAAAATCTTCCCAAAGGGATCAACGCCCGTGAACATGTACTCAGGATCGTTTATCAGGAGCTGGTCAACCTCGTCGGCAAAGAGGCTGAGTTCTCCTTAAAACCGCAGAAGATCCTGATGGCAGGTCTGCAGGGTTCGGGTAAGACCACCACGACCGGCAAACTCTGCCGCTACTTCCAGCGCAAAGGTTTGAAGGTCGGGGCGATCGGTGCTGATAACTTCAGGCCCGGAGCATACGCCCAGCTGGAAACCCTCTGTAAAAAGATCAATGTCCCCAGTTACGGTGATCCAAAGGAGAAGGATGCTGTAAAAATCGTCAAAGACGGACTTGCTGCTCTGAAAGATGTTGACGTGGTCATCGTCGATACCGCCGGACGTCATGCTCTGGAAGATGATCTGATCGACGAGATCAAGCAGGTCAACGAGTACCTCAAACCCGATCACCGCTGGCTCGTTATTGACGCAGCTCTTGGTCAGGCGGCCCGTGATCAGGCGAAACGGTTCCATGAAGCCATCGGTATCGACGGGGTTATCGTAACCAAGATGGATGGAACGGCAAAAGGAGGAGGTGCCATGTCGGCTGTCGCCGAAACCCAGTCGGGAATCGTCTTCATCGGCAATGGTGAAACGATCGACGATCTCGAACGCTTCGATGCAAACGGATTCATATCCCGTCTGCTTGGAATGGGTGATCTGAAAGCCCTCGTTGAAAAGGCCGAAGAGTCCATCAATGCCGAGGATGTCGATGTTAACGCCATGCTTCGGGGGAAGTTCACGCTGAATGATATGTACAAACAGCTTGAAGCTGTGCAGAAGATGGGTCCGTTAAAACAGGTCCTGTCTATGCTCCCGATGGGCAACATGAATGTTCCTTCCGATGCTCTTGAAGGAACTGCCGACAAGATGAAGAAGTTCCGGATCATTATGGACTCCATGACGCCCCAGGAACTTGATGAACCCTCGCTGATCAACACGTCCAGAATGATTCGTGTTGCCAAAGGTTCCGGCGCTTCGGTCGAAGAGGTCCGTGACCTCATAAAATACTATAAGATGATGCAGAAAACCCTGAAAGGGTTCAGAGGAAACAGGATGGCGATGGGCAAAATGATGAAACAGATGCAAAAAGGCGGCATGGGACCGACGGGTCCAATGTGAAAAATATTTTTTTTAATTATGATTTGATATAGGTCAGATCATAATTGTCCAGCCCCGTTCCATTATCCAGTATGGTAAAACTGATCAGGGCCTCTTTGTAATAATTAATGTACATATTTTCTTTGTAAGGATACCAGATTATTTCCCACGGTTGTTCCGTCCTTCCGTCATGTGTGGTCCATAGAGAAATTCCGGTATTGTTCGCATATATTTTATCAGTTATTGTATAGAGTATCCCGTTATATTCATACTCTTTTTGGGTGATCCATGTTCCAACATATCCTTCGAGTATGTCTCCATCTTCCCTGATATAGGTTCGCCCTTCCTCATCTGTGGTTGTATTACCATCGTCTGAGATGGTTGTAATCCATGAGTCATAGGCATAGGCATAGGATCCATCCTCATTCTTTATCCAGGACATATTTGAGACGTATTTTGCTCCGTCATTGTAGACCCAGGTCTCCGTTCCTTTTCCGTTGGGATTGAACACTATTACGATCTGTGTTACATTGGGTGCGGGGAAATCGATGAGTTTTTCACTCGTCCATGTGCCTATGATGTCTTTTGGAGTACTCACACACCCGGCCGAACAGATTATTGCTATGAGGACGGCAATGAGGAGTATGCTCTTTTTCATGGGTATATCATGGATTCTTTATTATCTTATATGTGTCGCAACGCCGTCTATTATGGTGATTTTCAACATCAAAAATGAGTATTTACCAAAAAATGGCGATTATTACTCACCTTTACTGCTGATCTCTTCCCGTATCCCAAACAGGTACTCCTGGGCATATCCGGCATACTGCCCAAAATGGTTTCTGGCGAATTCCCCCGCCTCTTTATATGAGAGTTTTCGCGTTCCCCCGAGATACTTCGTCCGAAGGATCCTCTCGATCCATACATCCACTGGAAATGCCTCATATTTTTCAAATGCAAACAGCAGGACACAGTCAGCCACCTTCGGTCCGACGCCGGGCAATGTCATCAGTTTCTCCTTTGCCTGATGATATGGCAACTTCTGGATTTCCTCAGCCCAATGGGGGTCGTTTGCCGCCATCTCCGCCGCTTTACAGATATAGGCATCCCGATATCCTACTTTACATGCACGAACAGCACAGATGTCCTCTTTACAAAGTATTTCAGCATCAGGAAATGTATGAAACACCTGCCCGTCCAACTCAAGGTTTCTGCCGTATTTCATTGAAAGATTCTCTATTCTCAACATAATGCCCGGAATATTTGCACAGGTTGCGCAGATATAGGAGACCAGACATTCCCACGGATCCTGTCTGATGATGCGAAGACCTCGGCACTGTTCGATCGCTGCGTGGATCAACGGATCTGTATCTATGTCATTAAGAATCCTGTCAAGAGGAACATCAAGTCCGAAGTATCTGACGAGTTCATCCTCTGTCGGTCCTTCATACCACAGAATATCTCCCTCCTGCCGAATCTTCCAGACTCGGTCTGCAATGGGGGCATACCAGAAACCTTCATTCTGCCGCCATCGAAATGCCTGACCGCACGAAACTGTACGGTCGAGCTGAAACGGGATGTTTTTGAGAGAAAATGTCTGCATAAAAAAGAGATTATTCTTTGAGCATCAGGATGCCCAGAAGAACTGCACCAATACCGCATATTGCGAGAACAAGTCCGAATCCTCCGAGTACGAACTGGACAAACAATGCGAAGTTGAACCAGATCCCAAGAATGCCTAAAGCGAGAAGAATAATACCTACGATCAGAGTGATAATTCCAGTTTTATCCATGGTATTATGTACTCGGTTTTTGCTTATATGTATTGCGTCCTGCATGACTTTGCGCTGTCCAGAAGTATTCTATACTATTCAGAGCAAAATAAACAATAATTTCTATTTGGATACTATGAATAAATGTACAGCCGATGACGGAGTTGCCGAAGTAATTGGTTTTATACTGATCATTGCTTTAGTCGTGGCAGTTGCTGCTGTGTGGATCCTTGTATACATTCCGGCTCAGGGAAATGCGGTCGAGACCGAACACTCTCGTGTCGTCACTGAAGAAATTGCTGATATTAAATACGGTATCGATCTGCTCTGGACAACAGAACAAACGGGTATGAATGCAAGCCGGGTCATCTCTCCTTCACCGGTAGAAGGGACTGAGATCTCAGGTTTGTTGTTTGTGTCCCCGCCTGTTGGCACCGGCACGATTTCCGTTAGTCCGGGTACGAATTTTACGGTGGTCCATAGTGGTGGAACCCTTTTTGTGTATGCTATGAAAATCGCCTACAACTCGGCGAATTATTATGCCCCGGATACCCGCATCGTTTACGATGGAGGTGCGGTTTTTCGCGGACAGAAAACAGAGGATCCCTATGTTCTTCTCCCTCCCTCAACTGGGGAATCACAGCTTGTAATAGTTGCGGTATCCGGCGGCGGAGAGCAGCAGATCCTTAGTAACATTCCCCTAGGTATAACCTACAAATATAACAGTACACAAACCTACTCGGGGGCAACGGTGACGGTAAATGCCTCGTCAGAGTATGCTGATCTCTGGAATGCCTCAATAGGGGCCCCGTTTTCAGGTACGGTTACCGTGGTCAAGTATGATGTTGAGATTGGGAGCCCGCAATGAACAAGACAGCTGATTCAGGTCTCTCTGAAGTTGTCAGTGTGGCTCTTATTCTGACTGTTCTTATTCTGACAATATCCATGGCGGCGCTCATTGCTTTTCCGATTATGGGAACCAATGCCGATCAGGTGCATAACGGTGATGTTTTCCTTGAGTTTGCCCAGATGAAAGCTGATGTGGACACTGTATGGCTGTCCGGCTCCACCAATGTCACGCGTCAGGCGGTGTTCACTCTCTCTCCGGCGGCCGATCGGACCGAGGTCACTATCGTTCCAAATCTTTTATCGGCCGCATCATTTGGTATAGTGACGCTGAAATACGGCAGTACATATAATCGCGGAACCGAAACATATGCTGCTGTGCAGATCATATATGCCTCTTCCAACATGTATGCCGAAGATATTGAACTCATCTATGACGGCGGCACTCTTTCCCAGAATGGTCAGGTCATTCTTCCCGGTTCCTCCTCTCATTCTGAACGATATATTGTTGTGGTCGATACCGCAGACGTTGCTGAGGGATATATTGGCGGTTCCGGGGTCGCCACGCTGAATTACCGGCTGGAAAAGATCATTGATCCGGCTGCGGGCTCATCTGATTCGGATCATCTGTGTGTGTTTAGTATGGAGCTGCAGTGATCATGATGCAGAAAAGTGATCCCGGTCTTTCGATGGCGGTTGGGTTTGTGATGATTTTGATGATCATCGCGATGATCATTGGGGTGTGGGCGGTCGTCGGTGTTCCTGAGCAGATCAGGGATGCGGAGGATTATCATGCGGTCGGAGTGACAAACACATTCCTCGATTATAAAATTGCTGTTGATAATCAGCGTGCCCATGAATGGATCGGGTCGAATGTCAGTATGCTTATTCCTGCGGCATCTGCCTATGCCGACGGAGCACTCTTTATGACGGAGGATGTGGGCACTCTCAGGGTTCTGATCGGCGGAACAGAAAACAGTGCTTATGATATCAGCAGGCTGTATGCGACGTTTGGGACGACGAATACCCGCATCGGCTATGAGGCTGCCGGCGTGTATCGAAATGATTACGGGTCAGCAGTCTGGGTGACGCCGCCTTCGATCACCATAGAAAAATCAGGGGATGATGTATATGTGACATTGATCGTTCCGGAGATGCAGGGATCGTTTGCGGTCGGAAGTTCCGAGGGGATCCCGGTGGATACCGGCTTAATATCTGTCACTACTCCGGTGGATATATCAACGAATCAGATGATAACCATAATCTATACGGCTGACGAACTGTGGGATGCTGATGTGTGGAATACCTTTTTCTATGAAACAAAACTAAAGTATCAGAGTGCGGGAGTGGATATCATGAGTCAAGCGCTGTCTCCTTATGAGACATCGCTGACGATTTATCCATCTCCGGGTGGAGATATGTATCTAACACTCATCAAGCCGGTGTATATCGTTGATGTCAGGAGGCATTGATATGAAAAATGAGTCTGGTGTTTCCAGTGTTGTCGGTGTCGTTCTTCTGTTGCTTCTGGTCGTTCTCGCAGCTTCGGTTATAGGGCTGACTCTCTCGACAGCTACCCAGAACGCCGTTGAGAGTACACCAAATGTAGTTTTTACCCTTTCGCAGAATCCACAGATGCTGTATCACGCCGGCGGAGATGTTTTATATAAGAGCCGGCTCGTATTTTATGATAATAGTGAGGATATAACTTATCAGACTCAGATCAATGGTGATGGTTCATGGACTGAGTGGCGTACCGGTCAGGCGATCGAACTGCCTGACGGTTATTATGTTACTAATCTCACGATCATAGCTCTGGATTCGCTGGGCAGGGACCAGCTGTTATATCAGGGTTCAGGAGCTATTTCGACGCCGCTGCCGACGTACACCGTCACGCCGACGTCAACCGTGACACCCACACCAACTCCGACAACACCTACTCCAACGGTAACACCAACGCCGACTCCTGAACCAACGCCCAACCCGTATTATACCGTCGGCAGCGATCATGCTGATGGGTTTGCGACGGTTGAGGAGTTTGTCGAGTCGCTCAACAACTGGTCGAATGCGCTGTACGGGGCGGATGTGGCAATTCTCTATGGTGGTAATAATATTGCCTTCTTTGGTGATGTCCCGATTGGGCGTGAACCGATTCGTATCACGGGTGAGATGGTTTCTGGTCTTTCGGGAAATAAAGTGGTTCTGAATACCTATGGTAGTAGCCTCCGAGAAGTTGAGTTTACCCGCGCTCCCGGGTATGAAGGTGAGCTTCTTGTAATATCCTCGGCTGCTGAACTGGAGACCACTGGTGCCGCACTTAAACTTGACGGGATGGGTCATGGGGCTGCCCCCCTTCTTGTCATTACCTCCGGGGGTTCTTTGGATGTGCACGGCCATATCACATTGATAAATAACACCAACCCAACCGGAGATGGAGGGGGAATCCGTAATGAAGGTTCGGTTTATGTCAGCACAAATCTGATCGTCTACAACAACACCGCACGAAACGGCGGCGGAATCTACAATCTGGGGGCGATGACTCTCTCTTCTCCTAATGATATCACAGACAATGTTGCCTTGGAAAATGGTGGGGGTATCTACAATGAAGGACAACTCACCTCCTCATCTCTAATGAATGTATCAGGCAATACTGCACAGAATGGTGCCGGCATCTACAATCTGGGAGCGCTCACCTTCTCTTCGGCTAATGCTATCAAAGACAATGTTGCCTTAGAAAAAGGCGGCGGGATCTACAGTGCCGGTTCAGATTCTGTATCAATCAAAGGTCCGATAACAAACAACTCTGCGAAGTATGGCGGGGGTATCTATAATGATGGGACCATTGCGACAACTGGTGTTATTTCGGATAATACTGCATCGATCTCCGGGGGCGGGGTATATAATGCAGGTACCTACACATTTTCCTGGACCTCCACGGTTTCCGATAATCAGGCACAATATGGTGGCGGTATCTATAATGAAGGAGATATCCCCTTTTTTGGGGGGACTATATCTGGGAATATCGCTACGATAGATGGCGGCGGTGTCTATAATACCGGTGCGTTTAGCCCAAGTTCGTTCACCCTATCTAATAATGAGGCTGCAGGAAACGGTGGCGGGATCTATAACAGTGGGTCTACCCCATCTATGAGCGGTACTATTTCGGGTAACACTGCAAATAATGGTGGCGGTATATATAATACCGGTCCTATGACATTCAACGGCAATCTCGTTTCCAATACTGCCATTCAGAAAGGTGGGGGTCTTTATAATGCAGGGAGCTATACAATGAACTGGGGCTCATTTAGCGGGAATACGGCAGGGAATATTGGAAACAAAGTGTATGCAACAGGGACGTCAGTTAATTCAATTCCGACATGGCTTATTACTCTCACAAATGGCGGAGGATATTATTATGCGAATTAATTATTATTCGATTTCCGGCAATGACGCTCCCGCCTCCCCTCCATATGGTATTGGAGATCAGTATTATGCTACCCTAGGTACGGTAAATCAGTTTAATAGGAATCCTGGTTTAATAACCGGTCCGAATTACTATTACATCGATTGATCCTCCTCATGATTGTGAAGGATATGAATAATCCAAAGATCAGGGACCTGCCCCGCTCCTCTATTCGATCCAAGCCGCGGTCGTTTTGACCGTCGGCATCTCAATCACCTTTCAGAATATGCACGTCACGTGTACGGTAAACAGTGTCTGATTCGTATAGCGGGTATCACCACTCATTGGGTGAAAATCTCTTTTTTTTTGTTTTTGAAACGGCAGTCCGGTTAGTATGTCCTTTTTCGGGTAGCGGTCCAATAATGTTATTCTGAAGAATATTCTTCACGAAAAATCATGATGAAATCTGGGTTTATGGTCAGATTGCCTTCAGGGATAGTTTTATTATCAATCCAATGTAATGATAAAATGCATATTTATGAAATTAACTGCAAAGAAAAATGACGGAGTATCACCGGTAATCGGTACGATTCTCCTTGTGGCGATCACTGTCGTGCTTGTCGCAATCATCTCGGCTGTCGTTATGGGCATGGCCGGAAACGTCGGCAACGCTCATGTTGTTGGTGTTACAGTTGGACAAGATTCCGCAGTGGATGGTGGTATCTTAGTTACCATCACAGGTGGAGCAGATGTTAACCAGCTCTCGAAGTATTATGTGTACAATGGAAGCACCTATGTTGGTAATACAACTAATACGACTGTAGGCATTCCGGAAGCATTTGTACCAGGCGTTGGTCAGGCAAGTATCTCTGTTGTTGGTACCTTCTCTGATGGTAATCAGACGATCTACACCGGCACAATCAACGTAGCGTAATACTACTGGTAATAACCCCCCGGGGTTTACTTTTTTTAATCACTTATGCATACGTTGATTTGCGAAATTCAGTTTTCACTTATTAAATCTCTCTAAAATAGTTCTCTATCCGGTACCTTTATGATATTTTGTATCATTGATTAAATGCATATTATGATATTACCTGCGAAGAAAAATGACGGTGTCTCTCCGGTCATCGGTACGATCCTCCTTGTCGCCATCACAGTTGTACTTGTCGCGATCATCTCGGCAGTCGTCATGAGTATGGCCGGCGGGATTGGAACAAGCCATGTTGTCGGAGTAAAAGTAGTTCAGGGTGCTGATGCCGCATCTTATGATAAATCTTTACTGGTTACTATCACCGGCGGTGATGTCACAGGTCTTAGGTCTATCACCGTATACAATGGTTCAGTAGAAGTGAATGAGGTACCATTTACGTCAGTCGGGGTCCCGATGAACTTCAATAGTACGATCAATAAGCTTGGTGCCGGCCCTGTCTATCTCTCGATAGTAGGTCAGTTTGCAGATGGCGATCAGACCATCTACTCAGGCACGATCAATCTGGTATAATCTTTCTCAGTGGATAATACCACATTCATTTTTCTCCTCTCTCAACCGATTTTTTGGCTGAGCAGGTGGGTATATAAAAAACCGGTCGCAAACAGGCGGCTGGTATTTTTTCTTGAGCCGACACCATTCGTGTATTTATATCTAATCATTTTGCTAAAAATCTGCAATAACTTTAGGACTATATCAATTTCACTCCAATATGCTGGTAGAGAAAAAACCACGGGAATGTCCGCCCGGTAGTTTTTTCAGGAAATTCACCAATGAAAACAGCACTAAACCCCCAAATCGGAGAATTCGTCGAATGACCGGAAACATCACCGCAAACGACCTTGCATACTACTGCCCGCCTGTTCAGTCATCTTCCCAGGATATGACACGGCCCGCCGACTGCCGGCCGATCAGCGAGCCGACGGTCTACTTTATCGCAGAAAGTGTCAGCGAATCACTTCGCTGGATCAACATCGCCTTCAAACGGTACAATCGGGAAAAAGGCCCCTCGGTCTTCTATCAGAACGGTCGCCTTGTCTGGATCGCCCGTGACGAAAACGGTTCGTACCAGATCTATCCGCTCGACAGAAACCGGCTTCGCTTCATCCTTGCCGACTACACCTGGCTGAACGCAAAGACCCGCGAACCATGCAAACTCAGCAGCGACCTCCTCGACACCGTTATCAGCACGCCTCCCGGGTACCTCCCAAACGTCCCTGTCCTCAAAGGACTCTACTCCGGTGCTCTCCTCACTACCGGCGGTCGGATCGTGGCCGTCAAAGGATATGATGCCGAAACTGCTCTGTACCTTACGACCACTTACGACATCCCTCCGGTACCGGAACACCCAGATCCTGCCGACATAATCGAAGCCACGACCGCCATCAACGACCTCTTCGAAGAGTTCCTCTTTGAAACCGAATGCGACCGCCAGAATGCCATCCTTCTCCTCGGAACAGCCGTATTCCGTCCCATGATCAAAGGACCAGTTCCCATCGGCATCATCGATAAAAACGCTTCCGGAGCCGGCGGGACGCTCCTCTCTCAGCTGATCGGGGCACTCGCCTATGGGACTATCCCTTCGGTCTACTCGGCGACCAAACGCAAAGACGAATTCGAAAAGATCATCCGTTCGATCACCAAAGCAAACCCCTTCATCGCCATCATCGACAACCTCGAGACCGGCATGGACTGGACGCCTGCCGCACTCCTCTCTGCCACGTCCGGCACCGGCGAAGTCATCAGCCGGAACATGGGCAGCTTCGACTCGTTCACCGCTGAGGCGACCACCCTCTACATCGTAAACGGCATCAACGTCGAGATCCGTGCCGATGTCACCCGTCGTATGTTTCGCATCCGGCTCGTCACCAAAAAAGCCGGGCAGAACGGGTATTCCCGCACAAAAACAGAACTCCTCGGAGAAGCCGTCCTTCGCCAGCCGAAAATCATCTGGGCATTCGCCGTTCTGTACCAGAACTGGAAAGCCGCCGGCTACCCTGCTCCGCCCAAATGTTCCGGCGACATCTCCGAATATCCTGAATGGGATCACCATGTTCGGGGTCTCCTTTCCCATGCCGGATACACCCGGATGCTGGAAAATCAGGGAGAGTTACAGACCGGTGAAAACGATTCAGACGTGGAAGGAGCCGGTCTCATCACCATACTGAAAAAGAAGTTTCCTGAAGGCAGTTTCACTCCCGGCAGGGTCAGGGCAGTCCTTGAAAAAGAAGCTGAACTCAGGAAAAACGGGTGTCCGAGTCTGGATGAACTCCTGGATCATGCACCCGAAGATATTATCCGTCTCTCACTCCAGAATGCACTGACAACGACAAAAGTCGGCTACTGGCTCAAAAAATATGTTGATGCAAAGTATGCGGGCTGTGATCTCTTCCTCAAACGGGGTGAACGTGTCGGGGAGGGACGGAAGTACAGCCTTGTTTCGATCGAATCCCAGACGACACTCTGAGTGTCGGTTCGTGTCACCTGATGATCTGAGTGACACGATCATCTCTCCTATTTTACCGTTATTTCTGAATCTAAGACGTTCTGTCACTTCTGTCACTTATGTCGATGTTTTTTGTATCCGTGATCCACAGCAGAATACTCCAGTATATTGTAGAGACCGATAAACATTGACAATAGTGACATAAGTGACAGAAAGAGTTAGATTGGTAAATAAGTCTTAAATATGGGTTGGATTCATGTCACTTCCAAAATACAAAGCGGCAGAATTGACATAGGGTTCTTTGGTAATTACAAGAGTATCAATCAAGATCTCAATTTGTTGGAGAAAAGACATAGCTGAGTAAAATATACCTATACATCAGAAAAGGATGGGTTAATACGTTATTTCGGTGATAAGAAATAGCGTAAATGGTATCTGCAGGTTTGTCATCCTGCATATCCCCCCATCTCAAGGGTGTAGATTTCTGCAATTTCCTCAGAGGTCAGCGGGAAGTCAACCTCGTGCTGCATTTCAGTGGTAAAATTGCCGTTATTTACATCCCAGCGGGTAACATCGTAACGTGATTTTGTCGGGATATTGAGAGGCAGACTCTCAGTTATCGGCCCGCGTATCGTGCCGGTGTCAACACCATAGATATACAGTTTCGATCTATCCTGCGGTGAAGTGCCCATCTGGTCATATACACTAGTTATATGATACCATTTCTTCTCAAGACTTGGAACGTGGTATTCGACCTGTGTGGATGGAGTTTCACCAGTTTTTTCAAAATAGAAGATCATCTGAAAGCCATGAGTAGTTGGGTTTGAAAATTGCAGTCTCCATACTCTATCGGTGTATCCGGTGCCGCCACTTCCGTCGCTATATCCGCGTCCTGCAATATCCCACAAACCTGTCGTATAGGTTTCACTACTCTTGACCCACGTCATCGCGGTGATGCCCGGATCTCTCACCGCAAGTATCATTGACCCAGTTCCTGTATCTCCTGATGTGGTATTCCGGATATCTAATCGAACTGTGTATGAGCCCGCTGTATTATACGTAAACACTGCTGCTTTCGTATCAGCTGTTTGTCCATTCCCGCTGGTCCAGGAATATTCTATATCAGCAGAACTTTCTTCGGCAGTGAACTCCACGGCAGCCTGATCGGACACAAAATGGAGCACGACCCAAATGTCAGCCAGATCTGCGATCACACCGGGAAGCGGTTTTGATCCTGAGATCCCCGTCTTCACCTGGCTCGTGGCATTCTTACCTTCTGTTATCACGGCAGTAAATGCTGCATTCACCTCTACCCCGCCTTCACGGTAAAACTGTTTTTCGGCAATAACCACTGACTTTCCTGTCCCGGTATAGACAACAGACACCTGATGGAGCGGATGAGTGATCCCAAGATCCCAGGTCAGTTTCATTCCCGGGGAAAAATCCACGTCTTCTGCCTGAAATGCCTGTGTCTGGTCAATCCCATCCACAAGGATTGCATATTCGCCGGCAGGAAGCGTGTCTCCCGAAAAATGGGTCAGGGTAATGACCCCGTTATTATCTGAAATGGTGATCCCAGCTATAGGCGTTGAATCCACATTTCCTGAATAGAGGATACCAACAACAAAGATCCCCGTCAGAAATATGGTGAGTGCAAGAATCAAAAGTGCGGCGATCACTGGGGCTACCCCATTATCATCCCCGCCCCCTTTCCAAATCATGGTAATACCCATTTCTTCTCAGAGGATATACTCCTTTGCGAAGGAATATATTCTTCACCTGGGGAAATTATATAACAGCAACAATCAAATTATTGTTTATCTTTATTTCTGCGACGGGTTGTTGCCGGAATCTATCTGGGAATATCGCTGATGTTTGGCAAAAAGAACAAGGAAGAGTCGGAAGAGGAATTATATCCTACACTTCCCGAGTACGACTTCGAGCGGGACGGATCTTTAGTCTCTCCAAAACTGCGAAAGACCGACGAGGTTCTCGAAGCCTACTGGATCGAACCTGGTCTCACCCGTGTCTCCATCATCAGAACAGCCGAGTATGAAAATATTTATATTGCCCATGAACCGGCTCTGACCCCATTTGAAGCCGAACTCCTCGAACGCCTTCAGCCGGCTGTTCGTGATCTCCTGATCATGAAGGATATCGAGCTGAACGATAGAAAGGAGGTCTTGTATGAGTCGATCGACTACCTTCTTGACTCATATGATCTGCCGCTTACCAATGCCACCGTCTATAAGATGAGGTATTATCTGAAACGTACCTTTTTTGGATGGGGCAGGGTCGATATCCTTCGCGGGGATCATGATATCGAGGATATTTCATGTTCGGGATACGATCTGCCGGTATATCTGTATCACCGCAAGTACCGGGATATCAAGACCACGATCTTCTTCACTGATCCCCGTGAACTGGACAGTCTGGTCGTTCTGTTTGCGCAGAAATCCGGTAAACACATATCTCTCTCGAATCCTATCGTAGATGCAACCCTCTCCGACGGGTCCCGTATTCAGCTGACCTATAGTACAGTGATCTCGACCCGCGGTTCTTCATTTACTATTCGTAAGTTCAGAAAGAATCCATTCTCACCCATTGATCTTCTGGTCAATCATACGTTTACGATCGATGAAATGGTGTATCTCTGGATGGCGGTTCAGTACAACTACTCCATTTTGATCGTAGGAGGTACGGCTTCAGGGAAGACGACGACCTTAAACGCTATCTCCCAATTCATCCCTGCCCTTTCGAAGGTGGTGTCCATCGAGGATACGCGTGAGATCATGCTGGAACATGACAACTGGATCGCAAGTCTTGTGCCGCTTTCGTCAGGAGCTTCCTCTGTCCAGCGGGATATCACCATGTTCGATCTGTTAAAAGCTGCGATGCGGCAGAGACCTGAGTATATCCTTGTGGGTGAGGTCCGTGGTATTGAGGCACAGACGCTTTTCCAGGCGATGAACTCGGGGCACACAACGTTTTCCACTTTGCACGGCGGAGATGTCACGATGGCCATCCACCGTTTGGAGAACCCGCCGCTGGATGTGCCTAAGGCAACGATCGAGACCCTGGATATCGTGTTATGTCAGGGTAGTATGTTCCGTAACAAGAAGCAGGTCCGCAGGTGTAAGGAGATCACCGAGATCGTGGGTATGACCGATAAAGGTGAGCTTGAGGTCAACACGGTGTATCTGTATAATTTCCAGAAGGATGCACCAAGTTTCTCCGGGACGTCGCAGGTGTATGCGTCGATTGCAGAAAAGACCGGTATGAATATGTCAACGATGGGCGAGGATATCCGTAAGCGTACGGCGGTTTTGCAGGCAATGCTTGATCAGGATATCCGGGATTACCGGGATTTTGCACGTATCGTCTGGCTGTTTCTTTCGAGGCCTAAGTATGTTATGGCGAATGTGGCGGATCTTACGCAGATTCTGCCGGGTAAGTGTAAAATCCATGAGACCCTGGCAAACCCCCAGATCGAGAAGGCAGAGTATCCGGAGATGGTGGACGGACCTGCGGAATCTGATGCGGCATACGGGACGGGCTCATCCATTTCCGACCGTGTAGATAGTCCCAAGGTGACTCGCGTGTGTTATGTCCCGGATTCTCAGGGCGTATCCTTCACGGTTGACTCGGCTCCTATTCCCGACTCTGCAGAGCCCGGTGTGTGCTATATCCCGGATACGCTGGGAGTATCCTCCACGGTTGACTACCCCCCTATTCCCGATTCTGCGGCGCCCGGCGTCTCTCTCCTCCCCGATGATGTTCCCGAATCGTCTGATTCTCATGTAACTCTCGTCCCTGATGTCGTTTCTGAGCCTGAAGAGCCTGAGGTTTCTGAGTCCTCCGATGTCGTTCCTGAGTCTTCCGCTTCTGAAGAATCTGTCTCTCCTGACGTTGTTCCTGAGCTTTCTGCTCCTGAAGACTCTGTCTCTCCTGACGTTGTTCCCGAATCTTCCGCTTCTGAAGAATCTGTTTCCGCTGATGTAGTTCCCGAGCCTTCTGCTCCTGAAGTCGGAGTTCCATCAGATGATAGTGAGGATTTCTTCTTTGACATCCACGCTCCCATTCGCTCCAAAGAGGAAATATTTGGTCCGTCTGAATCAGACCCCGAGTCGATTTTTGAAGTGGCACCTGAGAAAGACATCTCCTCTTTCGACCTGTATGCAGATGAACAGAACACGGATTCCTCTCCGGAAAAGAAGTAGCGTGTAGGCCATGAGAAATCCCTTAACGCCATCACCCGAACGCATCAGAGCTCTTGAAAAGGAACTCTTTTCGGCACGTATTGATATAGACGTCAAGGGACTGGTTCGTTATGCACGTGTCTTCGGTTTAATTGCCAGTATCCTCATTGTTTTTGCCCTCATCATCATTGATGTTTTCTTCTTTCCTGTTGCCAATCTGTTCGCCGATTCTGAATATATTATCTTCACATATCCTCTGACCGCCGGAATCGCCATTCTTGCAAACGTTGCGGTCTATTACGCCATCATTTCCTATCCAAAAATTGAAATGCGGAGCAGGAAGCGGTTCATAGAAGCATCCATGTATGAAATGGTATCCTTCATGTATGCTCTGCATCACTGCGGCGCAACCTTGTATGCCTCGCTCCATTCGATAGCCCGGTATGCTGACTACTATGGAGATGCCGCAAAAGAGTTCCGCCAGGTCGTCTCGGATATGGATTTCTGCGGCTACGATCAGTTCACCGCCATCCAGCGGCTCGCCGACACGACTCCTTCCGACAAACTTCGTTTTTTCCTATCAGAGTTGTCCTCAACGTATCGGTCGATAGGTAATGCTGAGGTGTTTCTGGATGGTAAACTTCGGGAGATGCAAAAAGAGGCTGAAGTCACCCAGAGAAGTTACCTCTCTTCACTTGGGGCGATCGCCGAGATGTATATCACTCTATTCGTGGCAGGCCCCCTTTTCGTCGTGATCGTTATCATGGTTATAGGTCTCATCTCGGGTTCGGATCCGCTGATCCTCGCTCTGGTCGTCTATCTGATGCTCCCGATAGGAACAGTGATCTTTCTCCTTCTTCTGGACGCCCTTGGTCAGACCTACATCATCAAACGTACCCAGATGCCCAGATCAACAGTTTCCCTGTATCCCCAGCTTACTATTATGGAGTCAGAGGAGGATGAGACCCCGCTCTTTGAAAAACTAAGAAAGTATGATAAACGCCTGAGGGTCATGGAGTTTTTCCACCACCCGCTACTTGCTATCAGGGAGGAACCGTCACTCGTTTTCGTGTTCAGCGTCCCGCTTTCATTGATCACTGGCGTCATTCTCTACCTCTCTACGGTCAGGGTATTCTTTAATCCGTATATGATCTATGAATGGGGTATGGCGGTCGATGATGTGATCATTGTCATGCTTTTGGTGGCTCTCATACCCTATGCAATAAGCTATCGTTCGTATAATCGTAGAATAGACAAGGTCGAGGGAGCTCTTCCGGATTTTTGTCGCCAGTTGAGTTCTCTGGTAAAGTATAATATGACCCTCACCCATGCCATTGAACTCACCGCACAAGAGGGAAAAAGTTACATTCAGGATGATATCCGTGTGCTCTCCCGGGATCTTCAATGGGGAGAGAAGCTTTCATCCGCTCTCAAGCGCTTTGCTGACCGCATGAAAAACCTCTCTGTTGACCGTCTGGTCATTCTCCTCTCCCAGACCGAACACTTTACCAATGATCTGTCGCTCACGATCGATCTGCAGTATCATGAAGCAAAGAGCAGAGAATCGCTGAAACGGGAAAGAAAGAGCGACATGGGTGTGTATGTCGTGATCGTTTTCATGGCATTTGGCGTGTTTGTGTTTGTTCAGATCATTATGTCGGAGGTGTTTCTGAATATCATGATGGAGAATTCCGACGCACTTTCCTACTTAAGTTCCAGTTCTGGTGCCGGTTTCCCTGCCCAGCTCTATCAGATGATCATCTATCACTCGGTTCTCATCCACGGGTTCTGTTCCGGGCTTGTGGCAGGAATGATGGGTACTGGATCGATCAAGGGGGGTATCCTGTACGCGTGTATTATGCTCACATGTGGCTCCCTCGCTTTTATCCTGATTGGCATGGTCATGTAGTGGTAAAGTCCGAGTCATAACCATTATCTTAGTATAAAACAATGTAATAGGGTGCTAAAGTGTGGCATGACACACAGTGTCATGCCCCCCATCTGCAAAGGACTTAACCTTATGTTCTGGAATGAGAAGATGGAAACCCTGTCCGGTCCGGCTCTTGAAGAGCTTCAGCTCAAGCGTCTGAAGGAGACGGTTGCACGGACGCAGAATATCGGTTTCTACAATACCCTGTTCAAGGATGCGGGAATAACCCCGTCTGATATCAAGTCACTTGACGATCTGGCAAAGATCCCGTTCACGAAGAAAGCAGATCTCCGTGGGGGATATCCGTTTGGATTTTTAGCGGTGCCTATGCGTCAGGTGAACCGGATCCATACAACATCCGGAACGACCGGAAAACCGACGGTCGTCGCCTATACGAAAAATGATCTCAATATGTGGTCGGAACTTATCGCCCGCAACCTGACGATGGTCGGGCTCGCTGCAGGCGATATTTTCCAGAATGCGTCGAACTACTCTCTTTTTACCGGCGGTCTCGGCATCCATATGGGTGCGGAGAAGATCGGTTGTGCTGTTGTTCCCTCAGGTGTTGGGAACACTAAACGGCAGATCGAGATGATCCAGGATTTCAAAGTGCGTGGTCTTCACTGTACTCCGAGTTATGCGATGCATCTGACTGAGGTGGCTGAGGAGATGCATGCGGATCTTTCATCGCTTGAGATCGGCTGTTTCGGGGCGGAAGCCTGGTCGGAGAATATGCGCCGTGACTTGGAGAACCGTCTCGGCCTCAAAGCCTACGACAGTTACGGGATGAGCGAACTGTTTGGTCCGGGTGTTGCCTTTGAATGCCCCGAACAGAATGGTCTGCATATTTGGCATGACTGTTATATCGTCGAGATCATCGACCCGAAGACCGGCGAGGTGCTCGGTCCCGAAGAGAAGGGAGAGATGGTCGTGACACCAATCATGAAGGAGGCTATGCCCCTCTTACGATATCGGACCGGCGATATCACGATGCTCATGGAGGATGAGTGTCCGTGCGGCCGCGGTCAGAAGATTGCGAGACTCCTTGGAAGAAGCGACGATATGCTTACGGTTCGGGGTATCAATGTGTTCCCGAGTCAGATCGAGCATGTGCTGAAAAACGTCCCTGAAGTGGGAGATCAGTTCATGGTCTACATCGACCGGGTGGATCATCTTGATGAGATGATGATTGAGGTGGAGATGAATAAAAATATCTTCTCGGGCGAGCTTCAGGATCTCTCGAAGCTGCAGACGAAGATCATGAAAGCCCTGCAGGAGACGCTCACGCTGCGTGCCAAGGTCGATCTTGTTGAACCGGGCTCTCTCCCCCGCTTTGAAGGAAAAGCAAAGAGAGTTGTTGACCGGAGGGTCATTTAATCATGGCATATTATAATGAAAAGATCGAGACGATGCCTAAGGCTGAGCTTTCTAAGCTCCAGTATCAGGAACTGAAAAAGCTGGTAACCCGCCTCTATGATAAATCGGCCTTCTATCATAAGAAAATGGACGAGACTGGTGTCAAACCAGCGGATATCTCTTCCATTGCCGATATCACGAAGCTGCCTTTTATGAATAAAACGGATCTCCGTGACAATTATCCGGACGGGCTTGTTTGTGTTCCTCACGAGGATCTGGTCAGATATCATGTTTCATCCGGGACGACCGGGAAACCGACGGTCGTAGCTTATACCCAAAACGATATCGATCTCTGGAGTGAGTGCGTTGCCCGCTCGCTTGTTTCGTGCGGGGTTGGAAAAAAGGACGTTTTGCAGGTCTGTTATGGGTACGGTCTTTTCACCGGCGGTCTTGGACTGCATTACGGCGGAGAGAAGGTCGGCGCGACGGTGATCCCTGCATCGACCGGAAACTCCGAGCGGCAGATCGAACTTATCCAGGATCTGAAGACAACGGTGATAGCTTGTACTCCCTCATACTTTATCCATCTGATCGATGTGGCGAAGAAAATGGGTGTGGACTTCAACAAGGACACGCTGCTTCGGACCGCGGTTCTCGGGGCAGAACCATGGACGGATGCAATGCGCCGGTATATCTACGCTGAGTCCGGAGTCACGGCACACAATATCTTCGGGACGTCTGAGATATCCGGGCCGATGTTCACGGACTGCAGTGAACTGAACGGTATGCACATCTGCGGAGATATCGCCTACACTGAGATCATCGATCCAAAGACCGGCGAGCAGCTCCCTCCGGGTGAGAAGGGAGAACTGACGATCACGGTCCTGAAAAAGGAGGCGATCCCGATGATCCGGTATCGGATCGGAGATATCACGTCTATCATTGAAGGAGATTGTGCCTGCGGCAGAACTTCGCCGCGGATCGACCGTCTGCAGGGCAGGGTCGATGATATGCTGATCATCCGCGGGATCAATGTTTTCCCGTCGGCTATCGAGCATGCTCTCTTGAAGAATCCGTATCTCACGAGCCATTTCATGATCGAGGTGTCCAGAACCGGCCCTCTTGACGACATGCTTGTAAGGGTAGAATTAAAGCCTGATGCGATGACAGATAGTATTAACGGTCTCATGGAGATGCAGATGCGTACCGAGCGTGCTCTTCGGGATGCACTGAATGTGTCTGCGAAGATCGAGCTATGTCCGCCGAACTCCCTCCCGCGTTTTGAGGGTAAAGCAAAACGTGTAATCGATCATCGGGTGATCTAAATGACGGAAAAATACATCATCAAACAGTTGTCGATATTTTCAGAGAATAAGGCTGGAAAACTTGCCGCAATCGCCAAGATTTTTCTTGACACCGGCGTGTCCATTCAGGCATTCAACATTGCCGAAGCAAATAACTTCGGGGTCGTCCGGGCTATCGTAGATAAACCGGAGATCGCGTTCAATGAGTTTGCCAAACAGAATTATGCTTTGCAGTATACGGATGTTCTCGCGATCAAAATGAAGGATGTTCCAGGCGGCCTGTATGAAGTGGCAAACCTTCTTGGCGGTCTTAGTATCAACATCGAGTATGCATATGCATTCCGTTCCGGAGACTACGGTGCATTGATCGTGAAAGTGACAAATCCGCGTGAAGCAGCATTAAAGATCGTGGAAGCCGGCATCGAACTGCTTCCGGCGAAAGATTACAACTTCTGATCTGAATACTCAATCCCTATTTTTTTAACTTGAAAAAAGAATGAAGGGTTTTATCCTTTCCTCACCGCGTCGCGGTTTTGCCGGTAGGATTTCTCTTTTGGATCAAGTTTCATGGCTTGTTCAAATGCAGAGACGGCACTCTCTTTTTGGTTGAGATATGCACAGGCGGCACCCTTGAGACTCCAGCTTTCGGCATCGTCCGGGGTGAGCAGAAGGACTTTTTCGATCGAAGCAAGACCTGCTTCATATTCTTTGCTTCTGATCTGGAGATTTGCCTGCATTTTGAGCAGACGGGGATCGTCTGGTTCGGCTGAAAGCCCGGTTCTCAGGGTATCTTTCGCCTTCGCCGCGTCGCCAAGGATGGACTCTGCGTGAGCTTTGTGCAGATAGGCAAGCGCACAGCCCGGGTCGATCGTGAGGGCCAGTTCTGCCGTTTGCCGGGCTTCGTCCGGGTTACCCGCAAAGATGAGGTACCCTGCTTTGTTTGCCAGCAGGGTCGGAGAGTAGGGAGCACTCACCAAAGCATCCGAGACTGCAGTGGCGGCCTCGGTGTATTTGCCGGACCCTGCAAGGAATCTGGCACGTTCTGCCGGAAACCGATGATCTCCCGGAAACAGTTTTCCAGCGGCGATGTGCGTAGCAAGCGATTCTTTTAACTCTCCGGTCTTTTCAAACAAACAGGCAAGATTGTACCAGACATCGGGGACGCCCGGCCGAAGTTTGATTGATTCCTGGTAACAGAAGATTGCTCCTTTCTCATCGCCGCTGTTCATTCGTTCGGATGCTTCCTTACACCAGAGAACTGGGTCAGAGGGGTTTGCTACCCGGGGTTTTCTGCTCACTTTTTCTCCCACCGGAGAAGCTGCGAGAGACTGCCGAGCGTCCCTCCTCTCCGAATCTCTTCCCTGATCCTGACCTCTGTTTTTTGGACCTCGACTGCACGCCGTGCTACTTCGTATGCCCGTTCTCGCGGGATGACGACGACACCTGACTGATCCCCGATCAGCCAGTCTCCCGGTCTCACTGCCTGACCGCAGCAGAATATGTCGGCGTTGATCTCGCCAAATCCTTTAGGTTCTCCTGCATTTGGCTGAATGCTCGTTGCATAAACGGGCGTCGCGAGTGTGGTGATATCGTCCCAGTCACGTATGGCCCCGTCGATAATTATCCCTGCGATCCCTTTGTTCTCAGCCGAGCGCGTGGCAAGTTCGCCCCACGGCGCTATGTCGGTTCTTTTATCATTGCTGATAACGAGAACATCTCCCGGTCTGCATTCATCAATCGCCTGGACCGGTTTTGACCAGTCCCCGCCGAACGTTTGTACAGTGACCGCTTTTCCAATCATTTTCTTCGGAACATACTGAACAAAAAGCCCGCTCATGGCTCCTTTCCGGTAAAGAGCGTCCGTTACGTTCGGGGCGGATACCTGTTCGAGAAGTTCGCGGATCGTGTCATCCAGACTGATTTTTACCGAGGTTCCCTCTGTCGGGCGGTCAATCGCATCCCGAACATTTCGAGTGGCCTTGGTGACATCGGCTGCTTTGATGATCGACCCTCCGATGATCACGATGTCAGCTCCCCGTGCCGCAGCTTTGGATGCCGTTTCTGCATTCAGTCCTCCGGCGACGGCTATTTTGATCGGTAGGTTCCCGAGTTTATCCAGAAGGTCCAGCGGATCCTTCCCTTCCATCTGCTGGTCGATACCTACATGGGCATTGATGATCTGGACCCCAAGGTCGGCAAGCTCTCTCGCACGCGTGATCACGTCCTCGACATTCATCATGTCTGCCATGATCTGCACTCCGTATAGAGAGGCTCCGCGTAAGGCATCTATAATAACTGCGTTATCTGTATTTGCGAGAACGCAGACGATATTTGCTCCTGCTTTTGCTGCCATCTCGACTTCCATCCCGCCGGTATCGGCAGTTTTCAGGTCAGCAACGAGCGTGGTGGTCGGAAACTGAGCTCGAAGCGAGCGAACGGCCTGCATTCCTTCACTTTTTACAAGAGGGGTGCCTATTTCTATCCAGTCAGCACCGCCCGCCAGTGCCTCTTCTGCTATTTTTTGTGCCCGCGTAAGTTCGGTTACGTCAAGGGCCACCTGGAGGATAGGGCTTTGCATAGAGAATAGTTTGGAAGGAGAAGGGGATAAGGCTGGCGGGTGAGTAAAAGATACGCTGCGGTCGACATTAGCGTAAACGATATCATCAGAGTCCTTCGTGGGTGTTTGGTCCATCAAACAGTTTTTTTCAAAAAAGGAGGGAGTTGTGTGACCGAGTCACAGATTATTACAACAGATTTTCCTTATTAACGATATCTCTTTTCGAGAAGGAAACACCGTGCATTGGAAGTTTCGGGAGAACATGATCCTTGTAATGTTAACAAATGTGAAAGTAATGATCCCATAGGTATCTCACTGCTCCCCTCATAAAGTTCCGCCATGTCGGCAATATACGACGGGCGTTCCGGATAGTGATAAGGGATATGATTTTCCCTAGTAAAACTGGTCCGCTTTATTTCCGCTATTACGTTTGTCATTTTTTCATACATCCCAGTGTCATTAAGTCCCTGAGTCCTGAGTTCAGAGACAATAAGTAATATACATGTTATTATATTTAAATTATTCTCTTTTAAAAAACAATGTTATATTTATACATTATTGTTATTGTGTGTTTTTGCAGGAGATACCCGATATTTGGGGTTGGAATCTCTGATGTATTGCCGCGGCTTTACGGCGCGTTTCTGTTGTATTGTAAATGTTTCTTATCTCTCCCGAATACTTTCTAAAAACCCTATGATGACTCATATTTATACCGCAAAAGTGTCTCGGACATACTGTTATGAATATCAAAAACAAACTATACATCGTACTTGAGGATATGACACCGCACATCTATTCCGACGCCCAACTAGTCATGAACGGAAAAATCTACAATTCTGAAGAGAATTGTTACGGAAACGGCTGGAGCTGGGAGGCAGGATCTCGGGTTCTTTCACTTTATTCATATCACGGAACTGGGATCGACTGTGTGGGGAATCTCTCTCTCATTACCTCGGGTGCAGAAAATACCATAGTTGGGAAACACCGCCCGGGGATACGTGTGCGAAGTGGTGATCTGACTATCCTGGGAGAAGGATCACTCATTCTTACTGATAGTGAAACCGGTATCTGTGTTGATTCGGGAAAATTGTGCATAACGTCGGTACATGTGGGTATATCCGGCGTGGTATGCGGTATCCATGCACAAAAAGGCATCGCGATCTCCGGCTCGACCATCAGTATACTATCTCAGGATACTGGTATCAAATCCGGTTCCTGTGCCGGCATAACCACAGATGCATCATCTCTTCAGATCATTGCGGCCGGTGTCGGCATTGAGTGTACCGGTCATCTTCAGTTGGATGGGGGGACCCATCTGATCGAGACGCCGGACGGGATAGGGATACATGTCTGTGATGGTTCATGTACTCTCAAAAACTGTTTCCTGAGGGTTGCCTCCCGGAAGGTAGGGATCATCGTTGGAAAGGGTGATCTGCAGATATCTTCAGTCACTGCCGAAATCAGTGCGGGAACCGGCATTTCGGTCAGCGGATCACTTATCGGAACAAATCTCCATCTCTTCATCAATGGAGAGGATGCCGGTATCCTCGTCAACGGGGATCTTTGCCGCCTCTCAGACGGGAGTTGTGCGGTTTTGGGAAATGTGGCGCTATCCTTTTCGAATGACGCCGCTTTCTCTCAGATGAATGTCACGGTCGAAGGGGAATTGACAGGTATCTTAACGGGAGCGGGCTTTTGTTTGGAAGACAGCTCTGTTTCTGTCATCAGCGGAAAAGAGACCGGCGTCCGTGTTGGAACAGATATGATCTTTTCCGGCAGGAGTCTCGAGATCCGGGGCCGAACTGGCCTTGTTGTCAACGGAAATCTTGAGGTATCTCATGGAAATCTGACCTCGATCAATGAAGGTACCGGGATAGATGTGGGGGGGACATATACCCAGAAGTCCGGTATGATCTGCGGGACCGGAATGGCTGGGGACGGGATACGTGTCGGAAAATTGATGACAGTCCTTGGCGGCAAGATCGATGCGACCGGATATTTGACCGGTCTTACTGTTCTCGACGATCTCACTCTTACGTCCGGTCTGCTGGCCGCTTCGGGAAAGACCGGGCTCCGGGTAGCAGGATCCTTCGAAGATCTCGGGGGATATCTTACGGTATTTGGTGATGAGTTTGGTCTGTATATCTCCGGCGGCATCGCCAGTTTTGGTGATGCGGTCGTTGATATTGCCGGTGATGTTGCATTCTATACTGGGAATGCCGTGAACATTTCCGGCGGGGCGGTCCAGATATCCGGGCGTTACGCCGGTATCTTCTCCTGCAGCGGTGATGTCCTGATCCACAGCGGAATGCATGACATATCTGCGGATACCTATGGCATACTGGTTACCTGCGGATCGGTTTATGCAAAGGGCGGGTCCCTCCAGATAAGAACGACCGATATCGAAGAGAGCTCCAGTGGGGTCTTTCTTGGCAATGGGGATCTTATCGTTTCCGGGACGCATCTGAATATTTCCGGCGGCATGTATGGGGTGAGGGGCGAACAAAGTACTGTGTCGGTAATGAATTCCGGTCTTGATGCTGAAGGAAGTGTGTGCGGGATCGCAGTAAAACGTCTTTCCTTCACGGGCGGGACGCTTACCGCATACGGGAAAAAAGCAGCTCTCTGTCTGGAAGATCACGAATCTATCTGTGAAAAAGACATCGTCACCATCTGCGGCAAATCCGGTGTCAGTGCCGAATCCGGTCCATATGCTGATCAGAAGTATGTTCACCTGTATCCAAAGCATTTTGCCAGGCTCATCATCCCGGCAACTGTCGAAAGTTTGGATGAGATCGTTCAGTGGGTTGACGCATCACTTCGTCCAAATGGTGTCCCCGAGCCCTTCATCTCAAAGATGACGCTTGTGATCGAAGAGCTGTTTGTCAATATCGTGAACTATGCCTATCCGAATGAACCTGGCTCTGTGCTCTTTACGATGTATATCGCCCCTTGTCTGAAACTGATCATTTCCGATACCGGGGTGCCGTTTAATCCACTGGAGTTTTCAGAGCCGGATGTTACGCTGCCGATTGATGATCGCACGGTGGGCGGTTTGGGTATATTCCTGTCTAAAAAACTGACGGACAGGATCACTTATGAAAGAGTGAACGGAACGAACGTCCTGACCGTTTACAAAAAACTCTATACCTAGTGTCTAAAAAAAGGGAGAACGAAATCTATGAAAATCACAAAAACTGTTAAAGAATCCAAACTAATCCTTGAGCTGGATGGTAAACTCGATACTCGAAGCGCTCCTGAGTTTCGAAGGTGTGCCGAGTCGTCCCTTGATGGGATCTCCGCAATTACGCTCAATTTTGCAAAACTTACCTACATGTCCAGTGTGGGTCTTTCGATCATTCTGACCCTGAAAAAGCAGCTTGGTCCTGCCGGGACATTAGTGATAATCAATGCTCACGGTCTGGTCCGTGAAGTCTTTGAGATTTCGGGGTTCGATGATCTTCTGGCAAAAGAGTAAGTAAGAAAAGCTGTGTTTTGGGTTTAATTCCTTTTTTTGTTATTCTCCAGTGTATCTGACCGCGAGCATCGTCATATCGTCTGCTTGTATGCTTCCTCCGGCAAAGACGTTTATATCTTCAGTTACCGAATTGATCATATTTTGCGGATCTTCTGATCTCTGCACGATCGAAAGGAGCCGGTCCATTCCGTACATTTCGCCATTTTTGTTCTGTGCATCCGTTACTCCGTCAGTGTACATAAACAGCGTATCAGTTCTCTTCAGAACTGTTCGATGATCTATGTATTCGTGGTCCATAATTCCAAGTCCTGGTGCTTTTTCACAGACAAGCGAGTCACATGTTCCACCTGTGCAGAGTATTGGGGGATTGTGTCCGGCACATGAATAGGTGAATCGGCCGGTTTTGAGGTTAAGCAGCCCGAGAAAGATCGTGACGAACCTGCAGGTGTCATTGTTTTCCATAATTTCCTGGTTAACTATGGTGAGCATCCTGCCGGGTTGGGTAAATAATGCCCGCACTGACATCTTGATCATGGTTTTGACACGCATCATCATGAGTGCTGCAGAAATGCCTTTGCCTGATACATCGGCAATGACAAAGGCAAGATGATAGTCCCCGATCCGGATAATATCATAGAAATCTCCACCCACTCCATCTGATTCAGAGATCGATGCAAATATTTCTGCTCCCGGTATGTTTTCAAATCGTGCGGGTGATGGGAGAATGCTCGACTGCAGATCATGTGCAAGGAGCATCTCTTCATCGATATGGATCTGTTTGATGGCCTTTTTTATCCCGTATAATACTTGCATATTGAGCAGAATAACCATGATGATGAAAATGATTTTGGTTGTTATTTCCGGAATGAAAAATATGTTCCCTTCCTGACTATTCCACAGGCAGCAGATGACTGCATAGGTCAGATAGATCGCGAGGGGGATGAACAGGACATTTCGAAAATCCCCACGCAGGTCTCTGTTTGTTTCCTGCATTGTTTTGATCAGGAAACGATTCGTCAGGATCAGACCGATCGTCAGAATTATCAAAATCAGAACGCAAGTTGCAAACTTCAGTTGATAGAGATCCCAGGGAAAGATCATATGCACGATACTAAACGACAGATCAGAGCTGCTCAGACCGATAAAAAGAATAAACGATGCTATGAAGATTTTGGAAGATATGGTTCCGCGGTATATCCGCCATGACACAAAAATAAACCAGATGCCGACCACTGCTACAAACAGGCTGTCTGCAATAAAAGAAATGAAATCATATCCGCTTGGTATGAGGAAAACAAGCGCCTCGTAGATTACATCAACTAAAGAGGTTAGAACAACAAGTGTCAGAAATCCTCCTGTCCAGAGTAATGCAGTGTGCAGATGGGGATATCTTCGTGTCAGGGTTAGATCCACCATGGCTGCGCAAAATCCCCAAACTAGGGCGAGCATACCCATGGAACTTATCCAGTTTAGGAGAAAATCATTCATACGCTATCATAATATACAATAGGTATGGTTAACACATAATAGTTTACCTCAATTTTACGGGAAAATTTATGCCATTTGGGTGCCGATATGATGCTCCGATTATTGCATCATTGCGGCAAAGAAATACATCTCATCTTTTGGGGTAGACCCCCTCATCGGGCAGGGAAGAGAGCTTGTTTCCGAGAAATAGAAGAACGATCCCTCCACAAAACAGCCCTGAAACTGCCAAGATCCTCCAGATCATCTCACCATATACTGCATCAACCGGTATCCCGAGGCTGATGAGGAGAGCAATACAAAGGGAGATGATCACCACACCTGCTCCGCAGATTTTGATGATGTGTTTTTTTGTCGTTTCAGAAAAACGTACTGGATAATCCAGAATCAGCAGAACTAGTATGAGGGAGGCGAGACCGTATACCCACTCTGATATTGACAACAGTTCATGAAGATACATGGTTCCAAAATAATTCGTCCAGGGGCCGGTGAGAAACAGATTCCAGATGAGATATTTTACGAGAAGCATTGTCCCTGTTCCCGCCAGTATCATGCCTGTTCCAGTGAGAATCCGCTTACCTCTGGTCCCTTCTGTGAGATACTGACCCAGATGACGGTACAACACGGCTATCACCGCTGCTCCCGCGATCACTGCCAGTATCCATGATGCCAGATATAGATACGGCAGATATCCCTCAGGTATCGGGGGGTAGATCTCGGATGAAGGAGGGAAAGGTCCGAGAAACGGCCAGAACCAGGTCACGGGTGTTTCCCACATGGCATCACCGAGCTGATGGATAAGAATACCTGCTCCTATACAGAGAAGAAGGATCCGTTTTCGGTTCTGATACCATATAGCGAGTCCAAAAATGATCAGGATCACCGCTAAGATCAAAGTGTGGGCGTAGATCCTTCCATAGTTCAATGTATCGACGAGAAGAATCTGTCCAAGCGGTTTGTCGAGAAGATCCGGCAGGACCGCTCCTATCCCTCCGTAGAGCACTGCCCATTTATTCGAAAGAAGCACTGCGAGGATGATCCCTGCAATCAGGCCGAGAAAAAGATGATGAAAAATCAGCATATGTCCTGCAAATGATCCGGCGTTTTCTTCATCTCAAAAAAGGGTGTGGATATCTCCACAGATCACTGGTATTTTTCTTCGAAGACCAGCTGTTCCAGCGGCATCTTTTCTGCGAGAGTAATGCCGCCGACATCCGGCACTCCGGCTGCAATTATCGAGACAAGTTTGAACTCGTCCGGGACATTGACCAGTTTACGCACATCCTCTGCGTAATCCTTCTTGTCGCCGGCAATCCAGCAGCCGCCGTATCCGTAGGCATGGAGGGCGAGAAGCAGGTTTTCGGTTGCTGCCGAGCAGTCTTCGATCACATACTGCCAGTCAGCTTTACCAAAGACAAGGAACCCAACTGCGGCTCCTTCGATGAATTTTCCATTTGGAGCAAGCTCGGCGATCTTTGCGAGTGTCTCTTTCTTCTTCACGACAACAAAAATCCATGGTTGAACATTCCGTGCAGTTGGTGCCTTTGATGCACATTCGAGGGCTTTTCTGATGAACTCCGGCGGTATTTCCACGTCTTTGAACTTTCTGACACTGTGTCTCGACTGGATGATTGTTACACCGAAGTTTGCAATACCCGGATTTCTCGTATTCATGATTAACCTTATGTGTGAAAGGTAAAATAGTCTTTCTCTCAAGTCCGCGATGTTTATTACTTTCAACCCGGTATTATAGTATATGTGTTCCGATAAACCGGACTATATTCGGATGTGGGATGAACAGATGGCCCGTGCATTTCAGCAGAAACGTACCGCAGGCGAGGATAACGGAAGTTTCTGGGATAATCCGGTCAATGTTGACAGATATGTCAAAAGGCTGCAGAATGATGACCGGGGAAGAGTAGAGAAACAACTTGCCTCGATGAAAATCCCACAGGGATCTTCGGTTCTCGATATAGGTGCCGGCCCCGGCACACTATCTGTGCCGCTCGCTTTATCCGGCAGTTCTGTGACAGTCGTGGAGCCGTCAGGTCCTATGATTCGGGGAATGGAGACATACCGGGCACTCACGAACGCTCCTCCCATTCGGGTCATCCAAAAGACCTGGGAAGAAGCCTCTCTCCTGGAAATCGGGAGACATGATGTTGTGATCGCTTCTCTCTCTCTGATGATGGAAAACATCAGGGATTGTATCAAAAAGATGGATGCCTGTGCAAACTCCGCGGTCCATCTCTTCTGGTTTCTTATTCCTCCCTCTCTTTCGCGGGGAAACAAGGACCTCTGGCCGCTTCTGCACGGAGAACCTTACGACTATGAACCTACCGCCGACATACTCTGGAATGTTCTGTTTCAACTTGGCATCTATGCAAACCTTACTGTTGAATCAAGGAGTGTCGGTCAGGCATATACGTCAGTTGAAGAAATGCATCAGGATTATTATACCCGTCTTCTGGCAAATACCGATGAACAAAAAGGGGTTGTGGATCGGTATCTGGGTGAACGTATTCGCAAAACAGAAAATGGCTATGTTCTTCCCGGAACATCAAAGACCGCCCACATCTGGTGGGAAAAATAATATGTTGAGGGTAAGAGATGATCAGATCCAGCCGGTCAGAAATGCCCAGAGATTGGTAAATCCGGTTATCAATATCTCTTTCATCATATCAAGATCAACTCCTAAGAGCGGTGTCAGGAAGACAAAGAAGGCAATTGTCGCAATCGTACTCCCGATATTTGCCGCAGCAGCGACAAGGAGGATCTTAAACAGCGGGACCGAAAACATGTCGTGAATCGTTTCGGCCTTTGCGATCGCCTTAAAGTCCCCTGCGCTTGGCGGCCGCATCTTGGCCTCCACGATCGCCGCAAACCATCCGCATGCTAGGAAGGGGTTCAGGGAAGTCATCCATGCGAGACCCGCCGCGGTAGCCGCGGAAAGCGGGTGACCTCTCACGAGTAATGTCGCTACTCCGGCGAACACTCCGTTCAGCACAACCCAGTAGATGATCGCCCAGATAAGAAGATCCGTCGCACCAGAAAATGCGATCGCGAGAATTATCACCGCGAACATGGCGATGAACACACTACCGAGGATCTTTCCCCAAGGATACTTCTTCGGCAGTTCGTTGAGGCTTTTCATGGTCGGCAGTGTTTTGGGATTCTCCCGGAACCTGGTGATCCCCGGGAGGTGCCCGGCACCCACCACGACCACTGCACGTTCGAAGGAACTGTGCTCCAGATTGATGATCCCGTGCGTCAGGTATGCATCCCTTTCAGTGATCAATGCATTTGCACCGGTCGGTGAAAACTTCTGGAACTCGGTCAGAGCAAGTTCGATCATGTCAGGATTTGTCAGAGATTCGACCATGTTGGTATCGATACCTTCGGTCTCATCATCCGTTCCGACCATAGAACTGATCAGGATCCAGACGAGTTTTATCTTCTCGAGGAATTTCATGTTTCCCCAGAACCGGGCGAGCGTCGTGTTGATGTTCCGATCGATGAGAAGTACCATGATATTTCTCTCTTCGGCGATTTTGATCGCCTCTTTCATCTCAGCTCCCGGCTCGACACCGACGTTCATACCGATCTTTCGCTGAACATATGCGAGGATCCACTGAACAAGCATCAGAGTAAAGTTCCCTTTTAAGAGATTCTTCACCTCGGGCGCGACCGGTTTTGCCTCGTCAGTCGGCAGGATCCCGAGTTCCAGATCCTTTGCCTCTCTCATCTGCTGTTTTAATGCGGCAAAACGCCCCGGATCCAGTTCGATGGCTATTACATCAGGATCTACGGCATCCACTTTCTCACGAACTTCGTCGATGCTTTTCTGTGAAACATGGGCTGTTCCAACGATGTGTATTTCCGTCATTGTTGTTTGTGCAGATGAGCTCCCCTGCTGTCGAAGATGATTGTTGACCCCAAAACCATACTATGCTTTTGGTACTGCTCTTTTGTTAAAAGAAACTCCTTATCCTCTGCACTCAGCCGGTTGAGGAGGTCCTTTGCTATCTGCTCAGTATCCGGTGTAGGCTCGCCGGTTTTACACCCGCAGCATTCAAAGACGAGAAGTTCTTTGCCGTCAAGCATGAAGGGGTATGTTCGGCAGATATTCGGTCTGTGTGCGTAAACGGTGCATCGGTTGTTTTCAAGAAACATACAGTTTCCATCCTCTCCCCGCCGTAAAACCCTGCCGAAGGTGAAGGTCGCCTCGCCGTCATGGATCCATTCCGGATACGGCTCAGTGATCTGATCCGGGGTAAGATCGGTCGTTTCACAGAGCAGATCGATCTCGTCGGGCGAGACCATCACCTCGTTATTTTTTCCGCTGCAGCATTCACCGCAAAGTCTGCAGGTGAACTCCGCCTTCCGAATCTGGTTCTCCAACTCCATTTAGGTGTATCTGATCACTTGTTCGCGAATCGAGTTTTTAATATCCTCGGGAGCGAACCCGAGAATGCTTGCAAGAAACATCGCTCCTCCGGCGCCTGATCCTTCTTTGATCTCCCCTTCAGCATACCGGGCAAGACCTGCATGACCGATCGAGTCGAACTCGGGGTCCACATAATAGGCATCTGCTCCGACTGCGGCGGCCGTTTCTTTGAATGAGGCCGTCTTGTCATTGTAGACATAGATCGTCGTCACGATATCGGGAACGGTGTTTCCAAGTGCCCTTATCACTGCCGCCGCTGCAAGCATCTGTGTACCTCCTGCGAGGAACAGTTTTCCCCGGTACCCTTCAGCGATCCCTGCGGCGACCGGGATCATCGGGTCTCCGATCATGGAAACGATCCCGAGCGGATCGGTCACGCCGGCTTTATGTACCTTTTCCACTGCTTCGGACGCGATTCTCTCTTTGATACAGACAGGGTTGTCCACGAGACAACTGCTGACTTTTGCCTGATATCCGAGGGCGCGAAGAACGCAGAGTGCGGTCGTTGTCCCACCCGGTAGACATTCACCAAGAACGAGGAGATCGTGAGTTTGGGAGAGATATTCGCCGAGCCATCTGCCTTTTTCAAAGAGTCCTTTCGCGTTCGGGACCGCCTGTCCGTTCCGCGGGTCGCCTCCGGCTTTTTCTCCGAACTGCATATGAGGGACGGTGACCTCATGATCCAGGCCTGCCGCGATCATGAGGGGTTTCATGCCGATCAGATCCATCATCGCGAGGGTCATAACTGCCGGAGTTGGACAACCGGTCGGCGTATTTGGTGTCATGTCAACGGACGTTATTTCCCCGTTAATGATGAGTTCTGCGTCTAACGGCGGGACCATCAGACTTTTTGCCGGGCTTTCCCCTGCTCCGGATACCCCTTCTATTGTGGAGACCAGGGAGTTTGACAGGATCAGGGCGAACATCGGAGACTCAGCAGGGAAATCCGCTCTCGTTGAAACAAATGACATGATATTATATCATTTAGAACTGACAAGATATAATATAAATGCAGTCACTTCGCGCACTCTTACAGTTCACCACTATCCTTCCTTTAGGAAAACCGGCGGACTTTGAATTATTTGCAAAGCGAAGCTGGCTTTATCCAATAGCCGGATACGTAACTGGCTTTATCGCCGCGATACCTGCTCTCGTCGCCTGGTATCTCGGATTTGAAAACTCTTCAATAATCGCCGCTCTCACCCTTGCTTTAGCAGTCTTCATTTCCGGCGGCAACCACTTCGACGGCCTTCTGGATTTCGGTGACGGACTCATGGCACACGGCAGCCGGGAAAAACGGATCCGTGCCATGACCGACCGGACGACCGGCGCCGGGGCACTCGCCCTTGGAATTATGGTCGTTCTTATCTCCTATGCGGCACTCTCATCCATGACCGTTTTGCAGATCACGTTTGCTGTATTCATAGCAGAAGTATTTGGGAAAATGACCATGGGATTATTCTCCGCTCTGGGAAAACCATTCCATGACGGGATCCAGAAATATATCTACGATCGTTCAAAAAGGCGGTTTTGCATCTATACTATCCTCCTTACCCTGCCGCTCTTCTTACTGCCGGGAAAAATGTATGTAGGGGTTGGGCTCATCGCGGCTCTTGTCACGTTCGCATGTCTCCTCCTCCTCGCGCGAAAGCTCTTCGGCGGCGTAAACGGGGATGTGACCGGAGCGGGCAATGAACTCACCCGGATGACCGTTCTTCTGGTCGTCGCAATTATACTAACGTCTGCGTGAGATCGGCTGGTATCCGGATCCTGCGTCATCCGAACACTCAATATCTGTGGCGTTCTTGTCTTCGATCACGGTGTTGAAAAGGACCATCCCATCCATCAGCTGTTCATCTAGGGAAAATCCCCCCTTCGACCCGCGCATCGCCTGGGCATATGGATTCGGTGTAACTCTCCGGTTTACCCGTATCCCTGCGCAGCTTGCACAAAAAACACAGGTACTGTGCACGGAAACTTCCTTGTCCCCGCACATCACGGTCGATTTACCGCTCGGTTTTCTATCAAGAGGTAATGATTTCATTACAGAGAATACGGAATTATTTTCCTATTAGTCTGCCGGTTCTGTTCGTTTGCATGAGGAATTATTTTATATGGTTGTAAGACCAATCTGTTTACACTCGTGTTGATTTGGATTGCAATCTTTTGTGTCCCTATCAATGAGTCAAAGTGGAGATAAATTATCATGGCAGCAGTAAAGCCCCACATGAATCTTGCCGTTATCGGTCACATTGATCACGGTAAGTCAACAACCGTTGGCCGGATTCTCTTTGAGACCGGCGTTGTAGCACAGCACGTTCTTGATGGATACAAGAAAGAAGCAGAATCCAAAGGAAAGGCTACTTTCGAGTTCGCCTGGGTAATGGACTCCCTCAAGGAAGAACGCGAACGTGGTATTACCATCGATATCGCTCATAAGAAATTCGAAACCCCGAAATTCAATTTTACCGTTGTTGACTGTCCAGGTCACCGTGACTTCGTTAAGAACATGATCACCGGTGCATCCCAGGCTGATGCAGCAATCATTGTCGTATCAGGAACTGAAGGTCCGATGGAACAGACCAAAGAACACGTTTTCCTGTCCAAGACTCTTGGTATCAATCAGATCATCGTTGCCATCAACAAGATGGATGCAGTTCAGTACTCCGAAGAGAAGTACAACGAAGCAAAAGACAAGATGACCAAACTCATCATGTCTGTTGGATACAAACCGGCAAACACCCCCTTCATCCCGATCAGTGCATTTGTCGGTGACAACATCAAGGTCGCATCCGCAAACACCCCGTGGTACAAGGGTCCAACACTCCTTGCAGCACTCGATCTGTTCACAATGCCAGAGATGCCAACCGACAAACCGCTCAGACTCCCGATCCAGGATGTCTACACTATTTCCGGTGTCGGAACCGTCCCAGTAGGTCGTGTTGAGACCGGTATCCTCAAGAAAGGACAGAAAATCTCCTTCATGCCGGCAAACGTTTTCGGCGAAGTCAAGTCCATTGAGATGCACCACGAAGAATTCCCAGAAGCACTTCCGGGAGACAACGTTGGATTCAACGTTCGTGGTATCGCAAAGAACGATGTCCGCCGTGGAGATGTCTGCGGTCCGGCCGATGTTCCGCCGACCGTAGCAGAAGAATTCACCGCACAGGTCGTTGTTCTTCAGCACCCGTCCGTCCTCTCAGTTGGATACACTCCGGTGTTCCACTGCCACACCTCACAGACTGCATGTATGTTCACCTCCCTTGACAAAAAGCTGGACCCCCGTTCCGGACAGGTCAAAGAAGAGAACCCGGCATTCCTTAAGGCAGGCGATGCAGCAATTTGTACTATCACTCCGACTCGCCCTCTCGTTATCGAGACTGCAAAGGAACTCCCGCAGCTCGGCAGATTCGCTGTCCGTGATATGGGTATGACCGTTGCAGCAGGACTTGTTCTTAGCGTTAAACCAAAGCAGATGAGATAATTTTATCTCTCACTCGAATTTTTTGTGGTGACTTAGAAAATGCAAAAAGCCAGAATACGCCTGACAGGGACTGATTATGAGAAAGTGGAAACGGTATGTACCCGTATCCGTGAGATTGCAGAACGTACCGGTGTAAATATGGCTGGACCTATCCCGCTGCCGACCAAGAGACTTATTGTCCCGGTTCGGAAGTCCCCCGATGGAGAAGGAACGGCAACCTGGGATCGCTGGCAGATGCGAGTGCACAAACGACTCATCGACCTTGATGCCGATGAGCGTGCACTCAGACAGCTTATGCGCATTCAGGTTCCAAAAGATATCAGCATCGAGATCGTTCTCGAGAACTAAACGGAAATCCCCTCCGTTTTTCTTTACATATATTTTTCTGTTTTTTTAAATATCTCAAATCCCGTATCTTCAGGGGTTTCTGCCGTTTCAATCTTCAATGAAGGGGATCATTATCCTAAAGAGAGTTGTAGGGGGCATTATCGTACCGCAAGGTCAGGACTATCTGCTCGTACTTACTGCCTTATGGATATCAAACTGGATCACGTTTTGTCAAAAGATGCTTCTTCGGATGAAGATATTCATATCCTATCCTGACAAACATACTTTACGCATCCATGCATCCGTTCATACAAAATATCAAAAGTCATATCCGTGTTGAACACGTGATCTTTGCGATCCTGATTCTCGCGATCATTCTCAGATTCGCTTTCCTGGATCTCAAACTCTTCCATCACGATGAGGCGATCCATGCCTGGTTCTCATATCAGCTTCTGACTACCGGTAATTATCTGTATGACCCAGTGTATCACGGACCCTTCTTATACTATATCACGGCATCCATGTTCGCCATATTCGGGGATTCCGATCTTGTCGGCAGGATCCTTCCGGCGATTGCCGGCTGTGCGCTTATCCCTCTCGTCTATTGGTTATATCGACTTCGGTATCTGACCGGCAAAATTGCCGTGATCGCTGCACTATTCCTTGCGATAGCTCCGGAACTGGTCTACTTCTCCCGGTTTTTGCGCAATGATATCTTCGTAGTTTTCTTCTCTCTTCTTCTGGTCGTTGCTTTCCTCGCATGGCTCGATAAGGGCAAATGGTATTATCTGGCATTGGCGGCTACGGCAGGGGCTCTTGGCATGTGTTCCAAGGAGAATATGCCGCTGATCCTTGTTACCTTCGGCGTATTCTTCGTCTATCTTCTCTGGACCCGGAAGATCACCCTTCCGGAAAAATGGATCCGCGATCTCATCATCGCGGCGGTCATCTTCTTCGGGATCATCTGCACACTGTATTCTTCATTCTGGACCCATCCTGAAATGATCCTGCAGGCAGGTCCCCTTGCTATAGAACACTGGATCGCGATGCACAACGAACAGCGGATCGCCGGGCCACCGGTATTCTATCTCCTGATGTTCGTCCTGTATGAACTGCCGATCCTTATTTTTACCATTTCTGGTGTTATTCAGTTCCTTAGGACCGGAAAGAAGCGGTCTTCTGACAAAGAAGATGAACAGGAGGAACAAGAACACAAAGAACCAAAAAAGAAGTTCTCCTTTGCGGCTTTGTTCCGCCGTCCGGCAGCTCCTGCGTCCATCGACAGAAAGAGAGAGTTCATACGGTTTGCGGTCTACTGGACGATCATCGCCTGCCTGACTTATGCCTACATTGGTGAAAAAGTGCCCTGGCTCTCTCTCCATCAGCTGGTGCCGATGATCTTCGTCGCGGCATTTGGTATCACCTTTACGGGAAAATACTGGAAGACCGTTCTTGTGATATGTGCTGTGCTCCTCTTTGCCACGACCTGTTATGTGGCATACACTCCGGCGGATATTGCCGAGCCGATCATCCAGGTCCAGAACTCAGAAGATCTTGTCCCCCTGATGGCCGCGATCGATGCCTCCGACAAGGTTGCTCTTGCGACGGATCAGGCCTGGCCATTCATGTGGTATTACCGCGGGGATGCCTGGGACAGGTTCACGTATTACGGAGGACTGAAGGACGCTTCGACGCTCCTGATCGGGGACTATGACATCATCATTACTCACGATGATGAAAGTTACGATTCCTTGGAAGGGTACACCAAAGAGACGATCCGGCTGAACTACTGGATCGACAATACGGGCACTGGGGAGGATCCCGGATGGATCGCCTACTTCTTCACCCGTGCGGGTAAGATCGGCAGTTACAACTTCGATGTGTTCACCCGCACCGCTGCCTGACGAGAAATAATCACGCAACTACTAAGAGTATCCCCGCCAATATAGGTACATCTATAGGATATGCACATGGAACAGGGCATCTTGGAACTGGAAGAACTACGCAGCAGGTTACTTGATCTGACGCTCCGCAACAATCTGCTGAACTATAAACCGTCTCCCGGAAGATCTATTGAGGTCATCGACTGTGATCCGGCGGAGATTTATCGGATCCTTGTTCTTGACGAAAAGGGGATGAAGTTTTATCCGTCAAGCAAAGCTGCCAGAAGTGATGCTGACGACAAACGCATCTGGAAGTATCCGACATTCACCCAGACGTCAAAGTATGCCGAGCTGATCCTTCATACCCCCTATACCGATATCGAGCTCCGTAAAAAGCTCTACAGTCTCCAGAACAAAAGCCGGACGGTCTTTGAAGAGCAGGGATATCCTGTTCTCTATCTCGCTTTGGGATTCGTTGAGTGGACCGAACGTGACTACCCTACAAAACCGTTCAAGGCTCCGCTGCTTCTGATTCCGGTGGATCTGGAACGCCAGAAGATCAAAGAGAATTATACGCTTCGCTGGACCGGTGAAGATCCTACCCTTTCCTTATCGCTGATTGCAAAACTTGCTGAACAGGGTGTCATCCTGCCGGATATGGGTCATCCGGAAACGATTGAGGAGATCGTCTCCTACTTTGCCCTGATCCGCGAGACGGTCGCCGAGAAAGACTGGGTTTTTACGCCTGGGACCACGCTGGATCTGTTTAGTTTCCGTAAATTTGTGATGTTCAAGGATCTGGATCTGGCGAGTTGGGAGGGGGTCTCTCCTCTTGAGAAGAACCCGCTGATCAAACGGTTGTTTCATCCTGAAGTTGAGAAAAATCCTGCACCGACCTTCCTGGAGAATGAGGCGGATCTCCGGCTTCCCAGCGAACGCAGTTTCAATATCATGGATGCCGATTCCTCTCAGATTGCCGTGATCGAGGAGGCAAAGGCCGGGAAAAATCTCGTGGTCGAAGGTCCTCCGGGAACGGGAAAGAGTCAGACGATCGCGAACATGATCGCTGAAATGATGGCGAACGGCAAAACCGTTCTCTTTGTCAGCGAAAAGATGGCGGCTCTTGAGGTGGTGAAACGCAGGTTGGATACGGCAGGTCTTTCTCCGTATTGTCTAGAACTTCACAGCCAGAAAGCGAAGAAGGCGGAACTTATCCGCGAACTGGAGAAGAGTATCCGGCAGCCTTCGCCGGAATCGTCCGGTTTCGAGTCGTGTCACCGTCAGATCGATTCACTGAGAACTGAGTTGAGCGGGTATTGCAGTGAGCTGAAGATGCCGATCGGTGCGTGCGGATTCACGCCGTATGATCTGTTCGGGATCCGCGAACAGTACCGGTACGAGTTCGAAAACAGCCCTCACCGGAAAAATTACCGGCTCCAGAAGATCCCGGTAGAAGATGCTCTTGGGATGACGCCTGATGAGTATAAGGCGGCCATTTCTGCTCTGCAGGAGATCGCTGCGTATCTTCCAACGCTTCTCTGTGACGGCACCCCCTTATCCGGCCATCCGTGGGCAATGACCAGGCCCGGGATGATCCTGCCGAGTGATCAGGATGAGATCCGTGAGATGGTGATCACCTATCAGAGCAGGATCCAGGATCTCCAGACAGTTATGCGGGCAATCGCTGATCTGACGGATGTTCCGGTTCCGAGAAGTGAAACCGAGGTTTCCCGCCTGATCGAGACCTGCCGATATCTGCTGAAGGATTTTTCGGTGACGATCGATATCCTGAAAAATCCCCTGTGGGGAAATCAGGCTGAGTTGAATCGTCTGATTGCCAATATGCAGAATCTGTACGATCACAGTTCCCGGATCCTCGCAAACTTTACTCCGGAGATCTTCCTGCGTAATCCCGCCCGTCTCTACTCGGAGTTCCTTGCTTTTGGGGAGAAAGGAACGTTCGGGAAAATGTTTTCCAGCGGGTATAAGAAGCTCAAGGCGGATATTGCCGGGTATTATGTGGGTTCCATGCCGGATGACGCCAAGATCCTCTCGGATCTGAAGGATGCACGCAATTATCTGACCGCACGGGATGAATGGGAGCAGGACAAAGGAGTATATCTATCCCTGTTTGCTCCCGTCTGGAAGGATGAATACACCCACCCCGACTCCCTTCGCAAATATGCCGACTGGGTACTTGCAGTCCTGACAATGGCACAGGAAGGGCTGATCACTCCGCACACGATCGAACTGCTTAGTTCCGGGCAGATCACGCCTGCTTTCCTGTCGCCGCTGTTTTCCGCTCTCGAGGAGACGGTTATCGCTCAAACTGAGGAACGGGACGCGCTTTTTGTTCGTCTTGGGGTGGTCGATTTCGAAACAGATCAGACGTTTGCTTCAATGCGGAAGATCACCGACATCTGGATCACGGAGATCGACCGGCTGAGCGAGTGGAGTAAGTTCCTCACCTTTGCGGAAACCTGTGAAAACACGAAGGCATCTGCCGTGCTGCCTCTGCTTTTCATCGACAAGATCTCGGCAGAGGCGCTTATCCCGGCATTTCTTACCGGCTATGCGGACGCTCTTTTGAAAGAGGCATACCGCGTCCGTCCGCTTCTTGCGAGGTTTGCTCAGGCGCCTCATGAACAGAAGATCAAGACATTTGCCGAGTACGACCGGGCTGCGATCTCAGCAAATGCTGCGAGGATCATTCAGAAGCTGGACAAGTCCGTTCCTGAGATATACACTGGCGCTTCCCGTGACTCGGAGATGGGTGTTTTGACCGGCGAGTTCAACAGAAAACGCGGTCACATGTCGATTCGGACCCTGATGAAAAAGGCTGGCGGACTTATCCAGCAGATCAAACCCTGTTTCATGATGAGTCCTCTTTCGGTCGCCCAGTATCTGGATCCCAGGTCCGTTCAGTTTGACATCATCATCTTTGATGAGGCTAGTCAGGTCAGACCGGAGGATGCATTGGGTGCCCTTATGCGTGGTCGCCAGCTTGTGGTGATGGGCGACTCCCGTCAGCTCCCGCCGACGACGTTCTTTGACCAGATCGCGGGTCAGGATGAGGATGAGGAGGAGTCGGTTGCCGGTGTAAAGGATATGGAGAGCCTTCTGCATGTCTGCAAACAGTCGTATCCGACAAAGAGGCTCCGCTGGCATTACCGTTCGAGGCACGAATCGCTTATCGCAATATCCAATCAGGAGTTTTATGACGGGAGTCTGATGGTCTTCCCCTCACCGCGGCACGAGACGCCGGATCTGGGTCTTTCCTTTGTGCATCTGCCGGATACTATTTACGAACGCGGCAGGTCCGGGGTCAACAAAGGCGAAGCTCAGGAAGTTGCCCGGGCGGTGATCGCGTATTATCAGAAGTTCCCGGATAAAACACTCGGTGTTGCCACCTTCTCTACCCGTCAGCAGGAAGTTATCCGTCATGAAGTGGATATTCTGCTCCGTGATCATCCGGAGATCGAAATGCTGATGCGGCCGGCAAACGGCGAAAACTTCTTTGTGAAGAATCTGGAAACGGTCCAGGGTGATGAACGCGACACGATGCTTATCAGTATCGGGTATGGGTTTGATGAGAATCACCGGCTTTCCCGGAACTTCGGGCCGCTGAATCAGGCAGGAGGCGAGAGACGGCTGAATGTTCTGATCACCCGTGCACGGGAACGGTGTGTGGTGTTTTCGAATTTCCGCGGCGCCGATCTGCAGATCGATGCCGAGTCTTCATCCGGTATTGCTGCATTGTCCCGTTTCCTCACCTATGCGGAGGACCGCTCTTCACTGTTAGGCTGTCCTTCGATCGAGGTTTTGGATGAAGCCGGATACTTCCCGGATTCCATCGCAGTAATGCTTGAGGATAAAGGATACATGGTGTCCCGCAACCTTGGATGTGCCGGGTTCAGGATCGATCTTGCGGTCTTTGACCCGAAGGATACCGGGGTGTATATGGCAGGTATCCTCTGTGACGGGCCAAACTATTGGTCCTCCGAAGTGACGCGGGATCGCGACCGTTTGCGTAGCCAGGTCCTTGAAGGACTCGGCTGGCGTCTCATTCGTGTCTGGTCTTCTGAGTGGTTCCAGCACCCGGCATCCTGCACAAAGATCCTTCTGGACTTCCTTGAAGATGTGCAGAAACCGGTGGAGTCTGTTGTTGAAAAAGTGGAGAAGCCGGTAAAGAAGGCGAAGACTTCAGCCTCTCCGGCTTTGACTGAGGAAAAACCAAAACCATCTGTTGTTAAGGCACCGGAGTATGCGAAGGTGAAAGTCGAGCCGTATGTTTTCTGTACTGAGTGTGATCTTTCCAAGTATCACCAGTTTGCCTCCGTGTCTGACTCTGTACTTGCGACAGCGATCGTCCAGATCATCTCCGTCGAAGGACCCGTTTCTTTGAACGAGCTGAATGCCCGGGTAAAGGAGCTTGGCCGTGTCCCGAAGATGACCCCGGCGATCAAGAAAAAGATCGCTTCGCTCGCGGATGACGAGGTGAATGCCGATCGTCTGATCGTGGATGAGGAGGGATTCTACTCTGTTCCCCAAATGGAGCTGGCGGCACGCGAACGACCGGCTAAGTGGTCTTGTGACGACGTGTCGCTTTCAGAGATCGGTCTTGCGGCCGAGGTCATTCTTGGCAAACAATTTGCGACACCCAAGCAGGATCTTGTCCGGCAGACCGCTCTGGTTCTCGGGTTCAAACTGACTGCACAGGTCAAGGTGCGGGTGGAAAAGGGGATTGATGCAGCAATCTCTACCGGAGCTATCATCACAGACGGTGACAAACTCATCCGGGCAGTGGAATAAAACTTCCATACCTTTTTTCAGATGGAAGGTCCAATAAAATGAGTAACAGTCTTTTGGGTTTTTAGATAATATGTTTGAGTCGATTTCCGCAGTAACGAACTCCGCAGGGTATCTCTTGGGAGGAGTAGGGGTGACCCTTCTTTTAGTGGGTCTCTCCCTCTTAATCGGTTTTATCTGCGGAATCGTCCTGACTCTAGGCCAGGTCTACGGCCCGCAGCCGGTCCGCTGGTTCGTCGGTGTCTATGTCTGGTTCTTCCGCGGACTCCCCAATATCGTCTTACTGTTTTTGTTTTACTTCGCGCTCTTCCCGTTCATGGGCTTTGATATGCCGGTATTCGGTGTGGCCGTCACCGTGTTAGGTCTCAGGAGTGCAGCATATCAGTCCCAGATCTTCAGGGGAGCTATCCAGTCATTGTCTGAAGGTCAGATGCTTGCCGCACGCTCCCTCGGAATGACCCGGTGGCAGGCGATCCGCTCGATAGTTCTGCCCCAGTCGCTTCGTCTTTCCCTCCCCGGCTGGTCGAACGAGTATCCGGTTCTGCTGACGGATTCATCGGTTGCCTATGTGATCGGTGTGGCTGAACTTCTGACCAGAACGAGTCAGGTGATTTCCCGGACCGGTGAGCCTATGCTGCTGTATCTCACCTGCGCAGTCATATTCATTCTGTTAAATTACGGTGGCATGATGATCATTCAATATGTGGAAAAGAAAGTCCGGATCCCGGGATTCGGCAACAACGAGGCTGAGTGTTTATGAGCGATGTCCCTATTCTCAAAGTTGAGAACCTCTGTAAGTCGTACGGCGATCTTGAGGTCCTTAAATCCGTTTCATTCGAGATACACAAAGGAGAGAAGAAGGTTTTCGTCGGTCCGTCAGGTACCGGGAAATCCACGCTTCTCCGGTGCATCAACCAGTTGACCCTTCCCGACAGCGGGTTTGTGTATCTGAACGGCGAGGAGATCGTTAACTCCGGGAAAAAGATCAATGAATATCGGCAGAAGATGGGGATGGTCTTTCAGAATTTCAACCTTTTCGATCATCTGACGGCAGTCAGAAACGTGGAACTTGCCCTGCTGAAAGTGAAAAAGATGGATAAAAAATCTGCACGCGAAAAGGCGATGTATGAGTTGGAGCAGGTCGGCATGGCAGATCGTGCAGCCTTTTATCCCGCGCAGTTATCCGGAGGTCAGGCCCAGCGTGTTTCGATTGCCCGGGCACTTGCCATGGATCCCGAGGTCATGCTTTTCGATGAACCTACCTCGGCTCTTGATCCTGAACTGAAGCGTGAGGTTATGGAGGTAATGCGGACCCTTGCAGCCCAGGGGATGACCTGTATCGTCGTTACGCATGAGATGAAGTTTGCAACCTCCTTTGCTACCGAGATCTACCTGATGGAGAAAGGCGAGATCGTTGAACATGGTCCGCCGTCGGAGATACCGACAAGCCCGAACTTTGTAAAAACACGTGCGTTTATGGGCAGTTACGCAGACGAGTGATATGGATAATCTGACCAATACACCAGTGCCTCTAGACGGGCTGAGCGGATTTTTCCAGAGTGCCCTGGACTCTTTCATCTCCCAGATCCCGTTCTGGCAGGATATTCTGCTTCCTGCTCTCTGGAATGGGTTAGTGGTGACGATGCAGCTCGTGATCATGACGGCGCCTTTCGGGTTCCTACTCGGTCTTCTGGTGGCTGTATCCAGAGTTTACGGTCCAACGCCGGTCAAATGGCTTGCAAAACTGTATGTGATATTTTTCCGCGGCTGTCCGCTTTTGGTCCTGCTGTTCATCCTGTATTTTGGTCTGCCGTCGGTTGGGATCGTCTTGGGCTCGTTTATGTCGGCTCTCGTCGGATTCATTTTGTGTAACTCGGCATATAACTCAGAGTATCTCCGCGGAGGACTTCAGTCGATCAAACGCGGTCAGCTGCTTGCGGCCAGGTCTCTTGGTATGACGAAGGCACAGGGAGTTTTGTATGTGGTGGTCCCGCAGGCACTCCGCCGTGCCCTTCCGGGCGTCTCAAACGAGTTCATCTATCTGATAAAATACTCTTCACTTGCGTATGTGGTCGCGGTGATTGAGCTAACCGGTGCAGCAAAAATCATTGCAAGTAAGTATTTTATGTTCTTCGAGGCTTTTGCGGCCGTGGGTATCTTTTATCTGGTTCTCGTGACGATCACGACGTTAGGGGTCCGCTGGCTTGAAAAGAAGTATGCTATCCCTGGTGTGTCGGGTGTAGTTAGGAAAGTTACAAAAGAGCACTAATTTTTTTAAAATCATTTAAATACTTATTTTTCCTATTTCTCTATCATGTCATTATCTGTAGATGTTATTGATAAACTTGCTGCGCTGATCACCGCGGCTTTTGGTCTGGTTGCGGCTCTTGCATGGAACACCGCGATCCAAGCGGTCTTTAAGGAGATTTTTGGAGACCAGAGCAGTGTCCCGGCAATGCTGGGGTATGCCGGTTTTGTGACGATCATTGCCGTTGTCTTTACGGTCTGGATCGGGTACGTCTCGAACAAGACGAAGGAAAAAGTTGTTAAAGTAAAGTTCGTTAAAGATAAGAAAGAGTAATTCCATCCAAATCTTTTTTTTGTTGGACAAGCGTTATAGTTAGTATGCGAGTCTGTTGTGCCCAGTTGATTCAGGTATGGGATGATGTTGATGCGGCTTTTGTCAAAGCTGATGCTTTTCTTGCAGAAAATTCCCGGAAGGCAGATATGGTGGTATTTTCCGAACAGTTTGCGACCGGGTGGCGACCTGCCCCTTCGCCGATCTCGGGTGAGGCGGTGAAAAATCGGTGGCTTGCCCTTGCAGCGAAGCATAAGGTCTGCGTTGTTGGTTCGTATCAGAAAACCGTGGCGGGAGGTTTGCCGCAAAATACGATGCTCGCGTGCGGTCCGACCGGCGAGGTCATCGTCGAGTACTCTAAGATGTATCTGTTTGTGCCTGGAAAAGAGGATCGGTGTTTTTCACCCGGTGCCGAGCCGGTGACGTTTGAGTACGGCGGCGTCAAGTTCGGGTGTGCGATCTGTTTTGATCTGCGGTTTCCGGAGTTGTTTCGGGAGTATCTGAGATTGGGATGCGAATGTGTTCTGGTCCAGGCTGCCTGGCCTGCTGCACGGGTCGCAGACTGGGAGCTTTTACTTCGGGCGCGTGGACTGGAGAATAGAGGATTTGTTATCGGGGCTGCGTGTATGGGGTATGATCCTGTTTCGGGTACGGATTACTGCGGGCGGAGTATGGTATGCGATTATGAAGGGAGGGTCGTAAGTGATGGAGGTGTGTTTGAAGGAGGATGCTCGGGTGAGGTGGATGTGGATGGGGTGAGGGAGATGAGGAGGGTGTGGGGGATGTGTTCCCACGATTGTTTTCGATCTTGAGAAAAAATAGTGTTCGCATCCATTATTTTCTCTGATAATCATCATCACATCTGACAATATCCTCTTCTGTCAGAAGGTCTCCATTTTGCACTTCGACAACCTCAAGTGGAACATCTCCGGGATTTGCAAGCCGGTGAATTGTATTCGCGGGGACAAATGTGCTCTCGCCAGTTCTGACAAGAAAGGTATTTTCTCCATTCGTGACTTCCGCGATTCCGCCTACCACGACCCAATGTTCACTCCGGTGATTATGATATTGAAGAGAAATTCGTTTGTGCGGAGCGACAACTAGTTTTTTAATAAGGAATGTTTTGCTTCGTAGCAGAGTTGTGTATGTTCCCCATGGCCGATGAACAATAGTGTGGTTAACAACCCTGTCATCATTTTTCTGGCGAAGCTGTTCGGTGATCTCCCCAATCTTCTGCGTCTGATTTTTTGGACAGATCATTAGGACGTCTGCCGTGTCGATGATCGCCATCTCGGAAATGCCAATAGTGGAAATCAGTTTGTCTGATATGATGATATTGTTTTTTCCATCCGGTGTGATGTACTCTCCGTTCACCACATTACTATTAATATCCTTCTCACTTATTGAATATAATGCTTCAAAACTACCGAGGTCGTTCCATGCAGTTGATAATGGCACGACTGCAACGTTGGGAGTTTTCTCCAGCAAACCATAATCAATCGAAATCTTTGGTGTAAGTTCGTATGCCTTTGCTACGTTGTGGCTGAATGCATTGAAAACTTCTGGAGCATATTTCCTGCATTCATCTAAAAAGAAATTTGCTGAGAAACAAAATATCCCGGCGTTCCAGAGGTATCTTTCTTTCAGATATTTTTCTGCAGTATGTTTATCGGGTTTTTCCACAAAGGCCGATACCTTGTAGCCTCCTTCGAGTTTGTCTCCGGGTCGGATATATCCGTATCCTGTGTGAGGGGTGGTAGGGACGATGCCAAACGTGACAATATATTTCTTCGTAAGTTTTTCTGCAGCTTTGATTGCTTGATTGTAGGTTTCCGTCTCATCAAGAAGCTGATCTGAAGAGAGGGCGAGAATTATTGCATTGTTATCTATTTCATGGATCTTAAGGGTGGCATATGTAATTGCCGGGAGGGTATTTTTCCCGCAGGGTTCTTCCAGCACATTGCAGGGAATGATGATTTGATTGAGCTGGTCTTCAACAAGAAACTTGTGTGTGTCATTTGTCACGACAAAGATCTCTTCCGGTTTTGAAAATAAAGAAGCACGCAAAACCGCCTTTTGGAAGAGTGATTTTTCTCCAAAAAGCGGGATGAACTGCTTGGGATAATTACTCCTGCTCAAAGGAAAGAGGCGTGTGCCAAAACCGCCGGCGAGAATTATTGTGTACATAAGGTATCTCCTGTATGTATAATATGAATGATTACAATCAAAAGGGTTGTGTATTTCATAACTCTTAAATGATTTTCATTTATCTGCATTATGAGATTGTTTAAACATCATGGAGTATTATCAGAAGAATCATTTTTAGTTATAGATTCCCAGAAAGAGATACTTTTCATCTAGGTCAGATAGACTCATCGTTCTATCTTATTGAAAAATAAATTTTTGTGTAAATAAAATCTGTTTTTAATCAAAAATCCACCATCTATTTGGGAAATGCTGGGTTATTTTCTGATCTCCTTCTCCTATGGGTTCCAATCCTATGTTGCGCATATCCGCATCAACCATAATTTTTATAAGATCCTGAAAGGTAATTTTTGGGTTCCATCCCAATATTTTGGTTGCTTTTCTGGTGTCAGCAATTACATTATCCACTTCAGATGGACGAAATAACGTTTTGTCAAAATGTATATATTTTTCCCAGTTTAAATCAGCATATTCAAACGCTTTTTCCACAAATTCTCGAATATAATGACTATTGCCTGTTCCAATCGCATAATCATCCGGTGTATCCTGCTGAAGCATGGTCCACATTATTTGCACGTATTCTGGTGCGTAACCCCAGTCGCGTTTCACATCAAGGTTTCCCATGATAATTTCATTTTGTTTCCCTGCAATAATTGATGCAACACCTTGCGTTATCTTTCGAGTAACAAAATCTTCCCCTCTACGTGGAGACTCATGGTTAAAGAGAATACCACTGCAGGCAAACGTATTGTAACTTTCTCTATAGTTTTGGGTGAGATAATGTGCATACACTTTTGCACAGGCATACGGACTTCTTGGGTGAAGAAGTGTTGATTCATTTTGAGGTGGGGGAGTTAAACCGAACATCTCACTACTGGAAGCTTGGTAAAATTTGATATTTTTTCCACTCTTTAGGATTGCTTCCAATAATCTCGCAGTACCAAGACCAGTTATATTTCCTGTGTATGCAGGGCAGGTAAAACTGGATCCAACATGACTTTGTGCTGCGAGATTGTAGACTTCATCCGGCATTATTTCTGTGATAAGAGTTTTAATTAACTTATCATCGGATAAATCGCCGTGATGTACAGTAATATTTTGTGCAGATCCCATATTCTTAGACTTTGTCTCAATTTGGAGGGATTTTCTGCTTAATCCATGAACAACGTAACCCTTGCTTAACAAGAATTCTGCAAGATATGATCCATCTTGCCCGGTAATGCCAGTAATCAATGCTGTTTTTCTAATGTTCATCACTCACGCAGTCAGTGTATTATTAATATATTTTGCTATGTCATCACTGTTTCTTTTGAGATATAATATAATGCAATCTGCAATTTATTGTTTGAATGATTGCTACTAAAATTTTTGCACTTTCCTTAACGTTGTTAGATAAGAGGAGTTGATTCGTTTTATTTGTATGCTCTTGCATTAGAAAAAGTCTGTGAATAACTATTATTCGGTTTTGCAGTGTTAAATTACCTATTAAATCTGTTTAGGTGCAGAGAATAAGGAATGTCTTGTACAAAGTTTAGAAAATAGTCACTAAATTATATGTGTCAGTGAAACTAAAACATTTTTTTTCTTTGTTGAAATGTCTAATGAAAAAAGGTGATTAGACATACTTACATAGTAGAGAATAAGTTGTAAATAGCTTTCTCATCCATATACTAATCAATCAGGTGATTCATATTACAAAAACCGCTTTCATTACAGGTATCACTGGTCAGGACGGCTCCTATCTCGCTGAACTCCTTCTCCATAAAGGATATGAAGTACACGGTCTTATCCGCCGCGCCTCAACATTCAATACCTCCCGTCTTGATCACATCTATCAGGATCCGCATGATGACCCGAAACTGATCCTTCACTACGGGGATCTTTCGGATACAGAACAGATCTCCAATATCATCTACAATATCAAACCCTCGGAAGTCTACCACCTCGGTGCCCAGAGTCACGTGCGGGTGAGTTTTGACACGCCCGAGTACACCGGGAATGTCACCGGACTTGGAACCGCAAGACTCCTTGAAACCATCAGGAAAAGCGGTCAGGATATTAGATTCTATCAGGCATCAAGTTCTGAGATGTTTGGCGCAACCCCACCGCCTCAGAATGAGGGGACCAAGTTCTGGCCCCGCAGTCCGTATGCGTGTGCGAAAGTGTATGCGTATTACATGTCACGTAATTATCGTGATGGATATAATATGTTTGTCTGCAACGGAATTCTTTTCAATCATGAATCACCCCGTCGCGGCGAGACATTTGTAACGAGAAAGATCACCCGTGGTCTTGCAAATATCGTTGCAGGCAAACAGAAGTATCTCTATATGGGAAATCTCGATGCACGTCGCGACTGGGGTTTCTCGCCGGAATATGTTGAAGCGATGTGGATGATGCTTCAGCAGGATACACCGGATGATTATGTGGTGAGTACTGGTCAGACCAACTCGGTAAAAGAATTCCTCGAAGAGGCATTCAAATACGCTGGTTTGAATTGGGAGGATCATGTCAGAATCGATCCGCAGTATTTCCGTCCAACAGAGGTGGAAAATCTTATCGGTGATTCAAGTAAGGCAAAGAAGATTCTTGGCTGGGAACCAAAAGTAACCTTTGGTGATCTTACGAGGCTCATGGTCGATTCGGATTTCCGTGCAGCAAGACTGGAGCCGATAGGTGAAGGCGATGCGGCTCTTGCAAAGTTGTATCCGAATAAATGGTGGGGAGGAGATTAAATGAGTGATATGCATTTTGAAGACAAGATCATTCTGGTAACCGGCGGCGCTGGTTTCCTCGGTTCGAATGTCGTAAAGCATCTCATAACATCAGGCGCAAAAAAAGAGAATATTATCATTCCGAGAAGCCGCGATATCGATCTCCGTGTATGGGAGAATTGTTTATCGGTGACAAAGGGAGTGGATCTGGTGATCCACCTGGCTGCATCCGTTGGTGGTATTGGTTACAATATGAATAATCCAGGGTCCCTTTTTTATGATAATGCAATCATGGGGATCCAATTGATTGAAGCTGCCCGCCAAAATAGCGTGGACAAGTTTGTAGCTGTCGGAACGATCTGTGCATATCCAAAGTTTACGCCGATTCCATTCCGTGAAGAGGAATTATGGAATGGGTATCCTGAGGAAACAAATGCACCTTACGGTCTTGCGAAGAAGATGATGCTTGTTCAGGCTCAGTCGTATCGCCAGCAGTATGGATTCGATGCGATCTATCTCCTGCCGGTGAATCTGTATGGTCCGGGGGATAATTTCAATCTGGATAGTTCCCACGTGATTCCGGCATTGATCAAGAAATTCATTGATGCGAAGGAGATTGGGTCGGATAAGGTTGAGGTTTGGGGGACTGGTGCGGCATCTCGGGAATTTTTGTTTGTGGATGATGCAGCACGGGCCATCGTTCTTGCAGCTCAAAAGTATGATAAGCCGGATCCGGTAAACATCGGTTCCTGTATGGAGATAACAATAAAGGAGCTCGTTGATCTGATTGCAGAACTGACAGATTTTGAAGGTGAGATCATTTGGGATACGAGTAAGCCGGATGGTCAACCGAGACGGATGCTGGATGTGAGTGTAGCGGAAAGGGAGTTTGGATTCAAGGCGAAGGTCGGTTTTGACGATGGACTGAAGAAGACGATAGAGTGGTACACTCAACAACGGTAAGCACTGAATGATCACAGTCAGGTTGCTTGGAGGATTGGGGAATCAGTTATTCCAGTATGCAGTTGGACGTTCCGTCTCTATTGAGAGAGATGATAAGCTCATCCTAGATTCATCATTTTATGATTATCCACATTGTTGGACTGCCAAAAGAGAGTGTAAACTGAATCATTTCAATATTACAGGTAATTTCATTCATTACTCCAGATTACCTGCTTCATTAATGTCAGTTATATGTCAGGGTGCATGGAAGATGCCGAAGATGATTAATTTTGTATCCGAAAATCTATTTCAAAAGATTCCTAGTCCGATTTACCATTCTCATTATATCCATGAAACCATGTTTGAATCACAACCAGATAAATTTGATCTGGTAGGAAATCTCTATCTTGATGGGAATTGGCAGTCTGAGAAATATTTTGATAAATACGCTGTTGTTATCAAAAATGATTTGCGAGTATTAACTTCTCCTTCTCCTGAAAATATAAAGTGGGGTGAATTTATTTCGAAGCATAATACTATTTGTTTGCATGTACGTAGGGGAGATTATGTAACTGATTCTGTTGCAAGGCAACATGTAGGTACTTGTAGCATTGACTATTATAATAGAGCGATTAATTATATTGTAGATAGGGTTGATAACCCCGCATTTATTGTTTTCTCTGACGATATCCTTTGGACACGTGAACATATTCCAATTTGCTTTCCGGCATATTATATGACACATAATAATGGTGAGACTGATTATGAAGATTTGCGCTTAATGTCACTATGTAATCATTTTATTACGGCAAATAGTTCATTTAGCTGGTGGGGTGCCTGGCTTGGGGATTATGAGGATAAAATTGTAGTGTGTCCGGAGAGATGGTATAATGATGGGACGAAGAATAATATTATCCCGGATAGATGGATAAAAATTTAGACTGAGATAATTATGCAAATAGTTTTTTTATTAAATGAGGAGTATTGAATGAAAGTATTATATGATTATCAGGCATTTTTGCGGACAAAATATGGTGGAGTGCCCCGGTATTTCTCTGAATTGATTCAATGTTATAATGTTGAGGATATAGAACCGATCGTTCCCCGTGGGTATTGTCGAAATGAGGATTATCGGAATCTGTATTTTTCGGAACGAAAACCAGTAAACTGGCGCTTGCGTGATTCCATTGTGGACATGATGTATAGTCACTTTCATGTTAGTCCGGCAAAATATCTTTCAGGGATAAAAAGGCTTAGTCTCTCACAAATAAAGAAAGGGGATTTTGATATATTTCACCCAACATCATTTGATTCGTATTTTCTAGAGTATATTGGTAAAAAACCCTATGTACTTACCATTTATGATTTAACGTATGATATTTATCCGGAGTTTTTTCCCTTGTCAACGGATGTACGTGCAAATATGCACGTACTCGTAGAAAATGCAACCCATCTAATTGCTATTTCAGAGTGTACCAAGAATGATTTAGTTACATATTACAACGTAGATCCTGATTGTATTGATGTTGTGTATCTTGGTTCTTTATTTGAGAGATATTTAATTTCCCCAACATTATCGTTAGATGAGTCTAACAATAAATATCTGCTTTATGTCGGAGAACGTGGTGGATATAAGAATTTTTACCATTTTGTAAATGCTATTCATCCAATTCTTCAAGCGAATCTCTGTGAATTGGTGTGTGTCGGAGGCGGGCAGTTTAGTGGAGATGAAGTGAAATTTTTGAAATCTCTTGGAATTCTGCATAAGGTTCATCAGGAGTTTGTAAGCAATGAAAAATTGATTTCATTATATCAGCATGCTGTCGCATTTGTCTATCCATCTTTGAATGAAGGCTTTGGTTTGCCCACATTAGAGGCATTTTCTTGTGGTTGTCCTGTAATTTGTAGTAATACGAGTTGTTTCCCGGAAGTTGGCGGCGATGCAGTAATTTATTTTGAGCCAAAATCTGCAGAATCCATAAGAAAGGCTGTTTATCGGGTTCTTTATGATAATAAATTACGAAATAACATGATATCTGATGGTTACAAGCAACTCAATAATTTCTCCTGGAATAAATGTGCGGAAGAGACTAAGAGAGTTTATCTAAAGGTGCTTGATTCAAAATAAGATTCTGAGTGAAAAAGAGGATTACATTTCCATCAGTTTTTCGTTGCTCTGATTACACCACGACGGAGATAGGGTGGGCGAATAACATCTAATCCAACAATCATATAACCTTGGGAATGTTTTGTGACAAAGCCATGTGAACGAAGAAGGTCCCCAAGCTTTTTTTCATCGTCATGATAATGATACGTACATGTAGCTACTTTTTTGATGCTATGTGACGAAAGTATCTTTTCCGCTCCGCACAGAAGACGTCCTTCATATCCTTCAACATCAAGTTTCAGGAATGTTGGATATTCTTTGTCTGCAAAATAATCATCTAATGAAATATTCATATCATCTGTTATATCTGAGAGATATTTCTGAACAATGACTACTTTATTGTTCCATGGAGCAAATGTTGCTTGTAATGGCTCCATCCATATCTCTTCAGGTTCAAATAGATAGAGTTTTTTGACTCGATCAACAATATTTAGTCCAAAATTACCCTCGGCCACTCCGCAATCAACTACGATATCATCATTTTGCACATCAAATGTTTCTGTTAAATATCGGTGGGGTGATTGTGGGTGTTGCTCGATCTCCTGTAATCCGTAATAACTCCTTTTAATTCCATAATCACTCATTGAACGGGGAAAATATAATCGTTTACCATCCAAAAAAGTATACGGAAGCCCTCGATCCCTATCATGTAATACTTCTATCGCTTCAAATTTAGCTGTGTAGTCTTCATTGAATAGTGATCCCCACTCGTAGGGATGCATTGTTATACCACATATGGGAAGATGATTTAGAACCTCGGCAATCTCAGAATCAACATCAATATTTGCATAATATTCTTGGATGAATGAGATCATTTTTGCGTCTTTCAGTAATTTCCTCCATGCTAAGTATCGCCGTGCAAGAGGATATAACTGAGAGGGTAGCAGTGTTTCGCCGAGTGAAATTATTTTTTGATTCAAGTTAACTCACCCATAATATAAAATAAAAATGTCTGCATAACATTAATATTTATCACTATGTCATATATCACATCATATTATGGGATATCTAAACGTTGCTGAATAATGATTAAAATGATTCTGTTTTATTAAGGATTTTCTCAACAAAATCTTCATAATCTTTTGAAAACATTTCCCGTGTGTGATATTCTCTAGCATAAGACCATGATTTATATGACATAATTCTGAGTTCTTCAGTTGGTTTTTGAGATAATGAAATTACCGCCTCAATAATTGCATCTATGGTGTTTTCAGATAATGTACATCCAAAATCTCCAGTGTCAACTCCGGATTCATAACTGATTATAGGAATTAATCCGGCATGCATGCAAGATATTACACTTCCTGCCTGTCCTTCAGAGCATGATGGATATATCAGTCCAACTGTATTCTGAATAGTATCCAGAAAGTCCTTACTGTCTAAAGATACAAATCCTAGTGTTTTTATGTTTGATGATTGATAAAGTTCTTTGAAATATGCATTTTCAAAGTCTTTCTCCATGTCAACTGGTCCGCATACGATTAAGTTATAATCTGGCAATTGACTAAAAGCTTCCAATACTAAATCAAGTCCTTTATGTACCATCCCTGTACTCCCAAGCCAAAGATAATTTTTGTTAATTTTTGTGAAATCTTTTTCATAATGGGGAAAGAGAAGTGATGTTGAGAGATGTATGGGATATAAGACCTTTTTTGAAAAGGCGTATGTATCCTGCGTAAATTTGTTGCCCAGTATTGTTGCACAATCTGCGTATTCAATGCCATTACATGGAGTAACTTGGCGTCTTGGTTTTAGTGAGAAACCTCTTCTTGATTTCAAGTCAGAGAGTCGTTTTGTTTCAGCAGTATTCTGGAATTTCCAATGTGCTCCGGTGATGTGCAAAATTTTTTTGGAATTTTTCAGAAATGGGGTTAGACGTTCCATATTTGCATGTATATCAATGAATATTGCGTAGTTTCTTTTTGGAATAAAATGAGTGTTATTCCAATCAATCACATCTACATTATATCCATGTTTTAACCATATGTTTGCCATTTTTCTGCATTCCCATTTATTGGAATGATGATTAAATCTGGAATTATTCGGACTCATTCTAAACGGATTTGTGATATATGATAGTAAAACAAATTTTTTACTGTTATTTTGGTTATTTAAATGAATTATATTGGGGTGGAGTATTTTTGATATTATAAATCGTGCATATTGTATAAGTTCAGTAATGCTCATATTTAACCTGATTCTCTACTTAGGGGGCATGCTCAATTAATATCTAAACAGTGAAAATATTCATGGTTACATCTTTTATTTATAGTATACTTATTTCATCTTCATGGGCATATAAATTAGGAGTAGTCAACTCATAATATATGTCAAATCCTATCGTTTCCAATATCATGCGTATTCCGGCAATACAACGCCAGAGCACCTTATCCCTCATCTCAACGATAGGTATAACTCTTTTTGGATTCATCTCCACCATGCTCTTTTCCCACCTTCTTGGAAAAGATCTGATGGGAGTTTACTATCTTTTTCTTGCTTATTATGGGGTATTCAATATGATCGGGGATGGGGGATTTGGTCAGGCCGCCGTTAAACGAATATCCGAGGGAAATGATCAGAATGGATATTTGACCGCTTATACGACTCTTCGTGCTCTTCTCATCCTTGTTTCGACTCTCCTCCTTCTTTTGCTTAGTCCATACTTTATCGATCTGCAGTCGTATGATCTTGTTCTCTGGATCATCATTGCACTTTCAGCCTCATTTTTTGGTCACACTGTAACCTATGGTGTTTATGGTTTGGGTCATGTTGGAGTATACAGTTTATCTAATGGTATTAGTGAATTTTTCAGAATCTTATTCCAGATCATAGCTGTTCTTCTAGGATTCTCTGTTTTCGGCTTATATGGTGGATTCATTGTGGGCATCCTCATATCCGGTATTATCTGTCTCAAATACTTCACTTTTAAACCTGCAAAATTCAGTTTTCGTCACATTAGGAGCCTTGCCACGTATGGATTCTGGATATTTCTGATCGGGACCGGATCCATAGTTTTTGCATATGCTGATACTATTTTCATAGGTTACTTCATGACCAATGGTGATGTGGGAGTATATCGTACCGCATATCAGTTTACCTCACTTGCTGCATTTCTTTCAGTTGCAATTGCTACGACTCTCACCCCGAAAATAAGTCATTGGAGTGCAAATAATCAGATGGACAAAATTGCTCCTGTAATCACCCGTGGGATAACCTTCTCTCTACTATTAGCCATTCCAGTGGCTTTTGGCGGCATCCTTCTCTCAGAACGATTGCTATACTTCTTCTATGGGGCCGATTTTGCAGAAGGGTCAACGGTATGTTCGATTCTTCTCATCATGCAGATAATCTCAGTGTTCACCCTGCTTCTTGGCGTTGCACTTACTGCATCTGATCATGCCCGCCAGGCATTCTATGCCGCCAGCATCGCTGCTCTCCTTAACATTGCTCTAAATGTGACTCTGATTCCGATCTTTGGGATCAATGGGGCTGCATTGGCCACACTTATTAGTTTCAGCCTGAACGCTATCCTGATTTCGCATCTCCTCAAAAGATACATTTCCATCCGCATTGAACTCCTCCCGATTGCTCACATAATCATCGCTTCTCTCATCATGGCCCTCTTTGTATTCATTTACATACAATTTGTCCCTCTTGACAACGTAGTCGTCACCCTTATCCTGGTGGTCATCGGCGCTCTTATCTACGTCTTCGTCTTACTCAAACTTGATCACGGTATTCGTGATGAAATTGCCGGCATGGTAACAACTTTCGGGCTCCCCTGGCCCAAATGGCTGTAACCCCTCTCCTTATTTCCCTATAAAAGAAATACTTCTCCAACAAATGAAAGGTATAACCCATATCACCCTCACCATGGCAACAATGCTCGTTATCCTTGCGCCCTTAACTTATTCTCTCCTCACTCTGGAATCAATTCCAGCTGTGCTTATTCTCCTCCTTGGCACTTTCTTTGGCTCCCTCACCCCTGATATCGATAAAGGCAAAGAAGCCGCGATATATCATTCCGAAATTCCCGGAGCCGGCGGCAGAAAATTTCATCTCACGCCGGTATTCGGCTATGCTCTCTACTATACCTGCTACAAACCACTTCAATTTCTTTTCCGCATACTCTTCGGTAAAAAAATATATGCTATAAACGGACATCGTGAACTTCCCCACTCACCAATAGGTATTTTTCTCATCTCAGCCCTCGTTACATTCTATATCTGGCTCATATGCTTCGCGCTTTCATTCGTTCCGTATCTGTATTTCCTGTATAACAACTCCCTCATTTATGTGTTCGGCTCGGCATTTCTCCTAGGCTGTTTCCTTCACTTACTTGAAGACACCTGTGATAATTCCGGGATCCATTACTTCTATCCATTTTGCTTCAGTCGCCTGCGGGGCAGGGTCAAAGGAGACGGCACCGATGCACGGCCAAAGATATTTGTCGTCATCCTGCTGATAGCTGCTGTTGTTCTCATTGCTCTATCTCTCACTGGCATCATCCCTGCAGAATTGGTCTATCCGACAACACTTATGGTCCCGATTGTACTATGGGTCATCTTCCTGAAAGCATCAGGTGTGCCGGCGAAAAAAGAGATCCGGGAATAAGCTTCTAATCCTGAAGAATCAAATACATAATCATGTATAAACTCGTCTGTGTACACTGCGGCGCTGAGTATCCCCCTGACGCTATAGTGTATAATTGTGAGAAATGCGGCCATCTGCTTGCAGTCAAATATGATCTGAGCAAGATCACGATCACCCATGAAGAACTTTTAAAGCGCCCGATCTCTCTTTGGCGCTACAAAGAGTTCCTGCCGGTTAAAATCGAACCCGTCACCCTCCAGGAGGGTGGAACACCGCTCTACCATCTGAAAAGACTTGGTGAAGAGATGGGTCTTACCAATCTGTATGCAAAGCACGAGGGCATGAATCCATCGGGATCTTTCAAAGACCGCGGCATGACTCTTGGTGTTTCCATGGCAAAACAGCTCGGTAAAAATATCGTTGCCTGCGCCTCCACTGGAAACACTTCTGCATCTATGGCAGTTTATGCAGCAAAAGCGAATATGCCGGCTATTGTTTTACTCCCAGCCGGTCACGTTGCGCTTGGAAAAGTTGCCCAGGCACTTATGCATGGTGCGAAAGTCATCTCGATTCGAGGTAACTTTGACCGCGCGCTTGAGATGGTTCACGAACTCTGTCTCTCCCATGGGATCTATCTGCTGAACTCCATCAATCCTTATCGTCTTGAAGGACAGAAGACCATTGGGTTTGAAATTGTCGATCAGCTTGGCTGTGTTCCCGACAGGATCGTTCTGCCGGTAGGAAATGCCGGTAATATCTCTGCTGTCTACAAAGGACTTTGTGAGTGGAAGGAGATCGGATACATTGACCGTCTTCCGAAGATGACTGCAATCCAGGCTGAGGGCGCAGCTCCGGTCGTTGCTGCAATCAAAGGTAATCTTTCTGAGGTCGTTGTTGAACAGAACCCTGAGACGGTTGCCTCGGCTATCCGTATCGGAGCTCCAGTGAATGCTGAGAAGGCTCTCCGTGCAATTCGTGAGACCGGTGGAACTGCTGAGTCCGTGACCGATGCTGAGATCCTTGCTATGCAGCGTGATCTCGCCAGATACGAAGGTATCGGTGTAGAACCCGCATCTGCAGCTTCGGTTGCAGGTATTCGTAAGATGGCAGCGATGGGACTTCTTGACAAGGATGAAAAGATTGTCTGTGTCGTGACAGGTCACCTGCTGAAAGATCCAGAATCCGTAATCAAACAATGCGCCCCACCAATCGAGATCGACCCGACCATCGAAGCACTGCTTGCTGTATTGTAAGCATCTTTGTGATTCTACTTGCTTTGTTTGCAGCTCCTGCGGCTGCAAATTCTGCAATGTATTTTGTATCGGATGACGGGACCGTTCTGACGGCGAATGCTACTCTGATCAATCAGAGTACATTTCTCCTAGTGAAGCCGGGATTTTTAGGTGAGGAGGTCGCCCTTTCCGTCGACAATCTGACGATCCAGAACGAGAGCGGTGTTGTCGAATTTACCCAGAATGGAAAAACCGTCTCGTTTCCAGCAGGGAACTACACGTTGAATTATTCTGCAAAAATCGAGAACGGCCTGGTTTATCTGAGATATGCCGAGCCGTACAATGTTTCGGTCTATCTTCCTGAAAGGTTTCAGACAGGACATCTGATCTTAGGTACGGTTGGTAATGGAGGGGTCGTATCTTCTTCAGACAACGTATCCTATGGTTCGATGGTCACCTTTGAGAATACGAATACTGCCTCTCTCACATTTTATGACGACGTGCGCGAACCACTTCTCTATCTTTTCCTAGGGATATGGGGAGTTGTGTTTATGATTGCAGGCGTCAGGTATCTGAGACTGAAAAGAAAGCCGATGCCGGATTTCTAAAAACCGACTATTTTCCTTTCTTTTTTACGTTTTTTAAATCACTCATACCATCTTTGATTTGTGTGAGTGTCTGCAAATGTATTTTGGCTAAGTGAATTGATTTGAAAAAAAGATTGGAATTATTTTCTGATACTGATCTTATTCAATATCAATGCCGTACTTCTTGGCATTTTTATCTGCGATGGCCTGGATCTTTGCGATCTCAGCATCGTTTCTTACGGGTTTGAATAAGTGACGGAAACGTTTCTGGGCTTTGAGATAATCATCGACCGGAACTCTCTTCACTTTTTTAACAGTTGTAAGTTCTCCGTCAATGACTTCGTAATTGACCCAGAGTCCGCATGCGACTGCCATTCTCCCGATCTCCATTGTTTTGGCGCCGTCATATCCCCATCCTGTACAGCACGGTGTGTGTACCTGGATATAGCAGGGACCTTTGATGTTTCTTGCCTTTTCGACCTTCTTCATCAGATCGGCGGGGTAAGCCATGGATGCTGTTGCAACGTAGGGAGAACCGTGTGCGACGAGGATCTGCGGGTAATCTTTCTTCGGCAGGCTGTTTCCTGTCGAACATTTTCCAGCTGGAGATGTGGTCGTGTCTGCATCGTACGGTGTTGATCCTGACCGCTGGATTCCTGTGTTCATGTATGCTTCATTGTCGTAACAGATGTACGTGAAGTCATGTCCGCGTTCAAATGCACCGGAGATACACAGTGTTCCAATGTCGACGGTTGCTCCATCTCCTCCGAAGATGAGAATCTTTTCTGTGTCCAGGCGCCCCTGCTTTTTGAGGGATGCTTCGATACCTGATGCTACTGCTGATGCGTTTTCAAACAATGAGTGGATCCAGGGAGTTTTCCACGCTGTTTCCGGATATGGAGTAGAAAAGACTTCCAGGCATCCGGTTGAGTTGACTACGATTGTGTTCTCGCCGTAACCTTTCAGGATCATACGAACTGCAGATGATACTCCGCAGCCGCCGCAGGCTCTGTGCCCGCACTCAAAGTTTTCAATAGATCTGTCTACCATTTCAGAGCACCTCCTCACGTAATCCGTAGAACATGTCGCCTTCACCTTTCTCAGCGAGTTCAACGATCTTCTTTATGTCTTTCTTTCTTACATCACGGCCGCCAAGACCAAGGATGTAATCGTAGACCGGTATGTTTGAGCCGTAACAGGCTTCTTTGATTTCGATTGCAACGGCCCCTTTTGCACCAAGACTCACATTTTTGTCGAGTACTGCGATGGTGTTGACATGAGCGAGAGCTTTTGCCACGTCGGTCGACGGGAATGGACGGAAGCAGCGGAGATTTAAGAGTCCGACCTTCTTTCCGTCAGCACGCATCTCATCAATTGCATCTTTGACGGTCCCGCAGATGGAACCCATTGCAACTAATGCGATATCGGCATCTTCGAGTTTGTAACCAACGACGAGTTCAGAATAGTCGCGGCCGAACATTTCGCCGAACTCTTTTCCGTATTTTTTAATGGCTTCTGCTGCGCGATGGACTGCCTGATCATGTTCGTACCGGAACTCCATGTAGTATTCAGGTGTTGCATACATACCAAAGGAGATCGGATCCTTTGGATCGAGTTTCTGATAGGGATTGAAGGGTCCAAGGAATTCATCAACGAGTTCCTGTGACGGGAGATCGACCGGCTCATACACATGAGAAAGAATGAATCCGTCAAAGCAGACGAATGCCGGAAGCAGAATATTGTGGTCTTCGCAGACTTTGTAAGCGAGGATGTGCATGTCGATTGCTTCCTGGTTGTCTTCTGCATACAACTGGATCCAGCCTGAGTCTCTCATCATAATAGAGTCCTGCTGGTCGTTCCAGATAGAGAGCGGTGCAGAAATTGCACGGTTTGCAATACCCATGACGATCGGGAGTCTCATACCAGCTGCATTGAATACGACCTCCGTCATTAATGCGAGACCCTGTGAAGTGGTTGCTGAGTAAACTCTGCTTCCTGCGGTTGATGCCCCGATACAGGCAGAGAGAGCGGAGAATTCAGACTCCACACAGATATATTCTGCGTCAAGTCTTCCATCTGCTATGATTGATGCAAGTCCTTCAACGATATGTGTCTGGGGAGTGATCGGATATGCGGGGATGACCTGTGGTCTGCAGAGACGAACGGTTTCCGCGATGGCGATTGAGCCCTCCATTATTTCCATAGTCATTTATTTTTCCTCCTTAACCATGCTGATAGCCTTTGCTTTGTCTGGACATTCCTCAGCACACATACCGCATCCTTTGCAGTAGTCAAGATCAATAGAATAGGTCTTGTCAGGATTCTGATTGATGCATCCCTCTGGACATATCAACTGACATGTTCCGCATTTCGTACATTTTTCCGTGTCCATAATCGGATAGAATACCCTCCATGAACCGGTTTTGTTGTTTCTGCTGTTACCAGGACGTGCCGTACAGCCAATTCCAAGTGCCATTATTCGCGTCCCTCCTTTATCATTGCATACGCACGTTTTGCTGCGGCGATGTTGGTGTCTGCCAGTTTCTTGTCGAATCTCTCTTTGATTGCTCCTTTGAGAGCTTCGAGCGTGATCTCTCCGCTTGCTGCAGCAAATGCACCCATCAGAGTTGTATTGGTGATGGGGAGTCCTATTTCTTCAAGGGCAATCTTGGTTGCGTCAATGGTGATCAGTTTGACACCTTTTGGGAGATTGTATGCTCCGTCTTTTTCGGTGTTGATAATGGCAATTCCCCCCTCTGACATGCCTGAAAATACATTCACATCGTGAATTAACGTACTGTCCTGGACGATGATGTAGTCCGGTTCATATATCTGACTTCGAAGGCGGATTTTTTCATCGCTGAACCGCACAAATGCCTGCACGGGGGCACCGCGGCGTTCGACACCAAACGCCGGGAATGCCTGGGAATAGACGCCTGCGGTAAATGCTGCTGTTGCTATTAATTCGGCAGCCGTTACCGAGCCCTGTCCACCTCTTCCGTGGATGCGTAGTTCTCTCATAACACTTATATTTATCACGATTAATCAATATGAATTTACTGTTTGCAAATTTCCCTAAAAAAGACCGCACTTTGAAAAAAGAGATGCATGGTGGTGATGAATTATTATTTGCGGGGCAGTATGACCGGAATTCCCAGAATCTCCTTTGTTCCGGTAAAAACATCATGTGCGACAAGCGCAAGTCCCTCGGATGCTGCCCATTCGTCATACACCATGACTGGTTTTTGGAGTAATGCGGATATTTCCTCGGCTAATTCAGGTGCAAGACTGCCTGCTAAGGCAATCGGAGCCTCGCATGAAAGAAGAAGAAGTGAAGCGCATTCCATTGCTGCCCACATAGCGATGGCCGGCTTTTGGTATTTCTCTTCAAGATGGCACGAGACTCCCGCGGTAGTGAACGCCTCGTTCGCCGTACACTCGCCCTCATCGATTCTTCTGATCGCATCTACATCAAGGGCTCCATGTTGTGTTCCCGGCGCGAAGATGCATGCGTCGAAAGCTCCGACGATCTTTCCGTTGACAACGAGGAGTGAAACTGTGTTGGAACTGATGTCTGACACGATAAAAGTGTCATGGAGAGTTTGTTTTGCAAGATATGCTATTCCGAGTTTTTCCGGACTGGTCTGATGGGAATATACTTTGAATCTGGGATCTGTATCAGACCCCCGGTGAATTCCCGGGATCACGACTGCGGGAATCCCTGACTCTTTTATGACATCGAATACCCGCGTTCCTCCGCCGATGTGTTCACCTGCACCGTCACGAGTGATGACTCCCCGGTTTTTTAACTGAGCAATGGGTGTTATTTTGGAAAAATTATCTCCCATAGAATAGCATACAGCGAACCCCTCTATATCATTGATTGGGCAGAGTTTCTCCAGAGCTGAAAGTTCAAATTTTTTTGCCGCTTCCCGGGATATTTTCAGATGTTTTCCGGTTTCTGTTGCGAACCGAAGAGACGTTGTCCCATGGTCGACTCCGATATACATACAGGTATGTATTGCTCGAATATGAGATAAGTTCTATCCTTTATAACACCAATAAGATAAGTGAATGGGCGATTCCCACTATGACACTCTTGGCGTAGCCGAAAATGCAACGCCGGAAATGATAAAAAAAGCCTATGTTGCTCTCGTCAAGGAGTTCCACCCGGATCATGCGGGTGCGAGCGAGAATAAACAGCAGGAGTACAACGAGCGTCTGCTCAAGATAATGGCGGCGTATGAGGTTCTCAGCAATCCGGAATCCAAAGCAGCCTATGATGCCGAACATGCAGTCACTCTCAATGCACCTTCCCCCCGCGGTAAAAAAATGTCAGGTATGCCTACAAAAAGCGGGGACATCGAAACGGAATATCCGATATCCATGTCTATCGCTGCATATGGAAAAGGCAAGATTCCTATGCAGGTCGCAGGAGAGAAGGTCGTTATCAAAGTCTACCCGGGAGTTAGACGGTACAGAATCGAAAACAAAGGTGTGCCGGTCGAAGGAAAACCCCGCGGCGATCTGTATGTCAATCTCAAAGTGATCCCGGAGGAGAACTGGGAGATCGATGATGCAACAAACAATCTGATCTGTCACCTGCAGATCCCGCCCAAAGTCGCAGAGCAGGGCGGAACGATCCCCCTCACCCTTCTCTTCAATAAAACCATCAAAATTACCGTACCAGCCGGTGTAAAAACGGGAGACCGCTTTGTCCCGCCTGAAGGAAAAGGACTTGGAGTCTTATCTCCGAAGAAAAAAGGCAATCTCGTCATTGAGGTCGAGGTTGCAAAGAAGAAAGGCCTCTTTGGTCTTTTTGGATAAACCATGACAGAAAAAAACGGAAATCTGACTGCATCTGACTTTCATCACGAATTATATCGCAGATTTGATGCGGCAACCGAACGCGGAGAGTCACATCTCGAAGTCACGGCAGGAGAACTGCATAAAACACTCAAAGCTTCAAACAGGCTTTCGATGTGCAGCAACGCGCTTTACGATATGCAGAACATCGGCGATGCGATTCTCTCCGTTCCATCCGGCGGCGTTGGCTCATCTCTCCTGATTAGGTATTCCCTTCCCAGAGAAAGAGGCATTGATCTGGAAAAAAGTATCTATGAACGATCGGCTGTCCTCTCCGGGTATGAGATGCGGATGAAACGGTTTATTGAAATCGCTGCGATCCATCCGGTTTTCCGCGATCTCGAACCGATATCCCGCCAGAAAAAATCCGAGACCGCTGCCAGAAAACTCTGTGACATCACGGCTGAGGTTGCCGAACTTATCTGTAAATATCAGAAAGTTCGTGCCGACAACACAAAGTTCGGGACCCTCTGCGGCGTGATCGGCCGCACAGGTATCCTGAGTGACGATGCATTATATGCTCTCGATTTTGTCAGGATCATTGGAAACACCAATGCCCGGAAGGTTCCTGATGAACATCTGCTGGTACCGGCAGTCTTCTCGTATGCATCATATGCATTCCTGATCTTTGCAGAAGAGGTCGTAGAGAAACGGCTTATCTGGAAAAAAGAAAAAGCTGAATAAACAAATTATGTGCCGTGATTCCACGAGCACATGTACTCTTTTTGACTGCCGGACAGTTCATCAATCGTTGCGCCCACAGCTGCCAGTTTCAGACGGGCAATATATTCATCGATCTTTGAGGGGATGTCGTGGACGCCAGGTGACATATTTTTGCCGTTCTTTGCAATGTATTCAACACCGAGTGCCTGGACCGCAAAGCTCAGATCCATGACTTCGATCGGGTGTCCCATACCTTTCGGCGTTGCGAGGTTGACCAGTCTTCCTTCTGCAAGCAGGTGGATCTTTTTGTTGCCGACAACGTAGGTGTCGATTCCGTCACGGTGTTCAACAGAAGCAGCATGGGCTTCGAGCCAAGGGATGGAGATCTCATTATTGAAATGACCCGCGTTTGCCAGGATCACCCCGGATTTTAACAGAGGGAAGTGATTATCGGTGATGATGTCGCAGTTCCCTGTCGTCGTGATGAAGAGATCGCCGAGTTTTGCGGCTTCATCCATACTCATCACATCAAAACCGTCGAAGTGTGCCTGAAGGGCGCGGCGTGGGTCGACCTCCGTGACGATGACACGTGCGCCAAGAGCGCGTGCTTTGGTGGCGACACCTCTCCCGCAGTATCCGTATCCGGCAACGACCACGTGTTTTCCTGCAATGAGGGTGTTCGTTGTCAGCATGATGGATGCGAGAGCACTTTCGCCGGTCCCGTGCACATTATCGAAGTAATGTTTCATCGGCGTGTCATTTACCGACAATACGGGGAACTCGAGTTTCCCTTCGGCATGCATTGCCTTCAGCCGATGGATTCCGGTTGTAGTCTCCTCGCATGCCCCGATAATCTGCGGGAGTGCATCTCTTCTGTCGAGATGGACCCTGTTGATAAGATCCATGCCATCATCGATGGTCAGGGTCGGTTTTGCGTCCAATACTTTATCGATCGCCTCGTAATACTCCTCAGTGTTACACCCCCTCTTTGCATAACAGGCGATGCCGCCTTCTGAAAGTGCCTCTGCCACATCATCCTGGGTGGAAAGCGGATTGCATCCGGTTATATATACCTCGGCCCCGCCAGCCTGGAGTGTTCTGACAAGGCACGCCGTCTTCGCTTCAACGTGCAGAGCCATACCTATCCTCTGGCCTTTGAGGGGTTTTTCCTCTTCAAAGCGTTTCCGGATCGCCGATAAGACCGGCATGTACTGGGAAGCCCACTGTATTTTCAGTTCGCCCGAACTCGTCATACCCTATATGTTGGTCTGCATGGCTATTATTCGTTGCTTGTGAGACCAGTTCCTGCGGAAAATATACTATTTATCGAGAGCAAAATACTAACCACATGTATTCTGCTGGACTGATTTTAGAAGGAGGGGGTATGCGCGCAGCATATACGGCAGGGGTCATCGACGCTTTGATCGACAACAAGCTGGAATTTACTTCATGCTACGGCGTTTCTTCCGGGGCCTGTCATGGTGCCAGTTATCTCTCCAAGCAGAGGGGAAGGGCATATCGTACCATGACTGATTATATGGGAGATAAACAGTACTTCAGCTACTGGAATTTATTTACCAAAGGGGATCTTTTAGGTCCTGAAATGGTCTTTCACATAATCCCGGAACAACTTGATCCCTTTGATTATGATGAATATAACAAATATCCTGGTAAGTTTTACTGTGTTGCGACAAATTGTGAGACGGGCGAAGCTGAATATTTTCATCTGAAAATCATGGAGGAGGATGTAGAGATGCTCCATGCATCAAGTGCTCTTCCGATCCTTGCCAAAAAAGTAAAAATAGGTGAGAACTATTATTTTGATGGGGGAATAATCGATTCTATCCCTATCAAACGTTCAATTGACGATGGAAATGTGAAAAATGTTCTTGTTCTGACACAGGATGCGGTTTATCAAAAGAAATATGATAAGGCGACGCCTATTCTGAAAATTGCCTACCCAAAGTATCCGAAAATGGTTGAGATGGTTGCTACCCGCCACATCAGATATAACGAGGCTCTGGAACTTATTACCCAAGAAGAAGCTGCAGGAAGAGCATTTGTTATCCGTCCAAAAAAACCGGTCACTGTCTCCCGAATTAAGTTCAACAAGGAAAAAATTGCCCTTCTCTATGATGAAGGATATCATGATGCAATGGAAAAAATTGATGATCTGATCGCATTTCTGGAGAAGTAAGCCTGGGCTTGTATGTATTCTGCAGGACTGATCTTTGAAGGCGGCGGTATGCGTGGAGCATATACGACAGGGGTTATTGATGCATTTCTGGATAATGATCTGGAATTTTCCAGTTGTTACGGCGTTTCTGTCGGTGCCTGCAATGCTGCATCTTTTATCGCCAAACAGCGCAGGCGGGCATACCGGGTAACGACTGATTATATTGGAGATAAACGATACTGCAGTATCCTGAGTCTTCTGAGATCCGGAAATTTATTTGGTCCGGAGATGCTTTATCACATCATTCCCGAGCAGCTCGATCCGTATGATTATGATGCGTTTGCCCGGTATCCTGGAAAATTATCAGTCGTCGCCACCAACTGTGAGACCGGCGAAGCTGAATATTTTCATCTGAAAAATATGCGTGAAGAGGTGGAAATGCTTCAGGCCTCAAGTTCTCTCCCGCTCCTTGCAAAAATAGTCAGGATTGATGGAAAAGAATACCTGGACGGCGGAGTGGTCGATTCGATCCCAATTCAGCGGTCCATCGCTGATGGGAACTCCAAAAACGTCGTCGTCCTGACTCAGGATATCACCTATCGGAAGGAACCAATGAAGATCGTTCCGCTTCTGAAAATATTCTATAGAAATTATCCTAATCTTGTTCACCAGCTTGCCACCCGGCATGCCCGGTATAACCAGACCTTGGATTTTCTCGCGCAGGAGGAATCTGCAGGCCGGGCGTTTGTGATCCGTCCGAAAAAACCGGTGAACATTGGCAGAGTTGAGACAAACAAAACGAAGCTTGCTGCCCTCTATGATGATGGATATCGTGAAACGATGGGAAGAATGGAAGATCTGATCGCGTTTCTGGAAAAGTGATCCATTCTCCTTTTTTTCAAACAGGCTTTTCTCCAAAAAACACCAACAGTATTCTATGGGACTTACCCGGCGAATCATTCCCTGTCTTGATCTGAAAGCAGGACGGGTGGTAAAGGGAGTAAATTTTGAAGGGCTTCGCGATGCAGGCGATCCTGTCGAACTTGCCGCACGATATAATGAACAGGGTGCCGATGAGGTCGTGTTTCTGGATATTGCGGCCTCGAAGGACAACCGCGATACAATGGTCGATGTGATCGGTCGGGCAGCCGATCAACTTTTCCTCCCACTTACGGTCGGCGGTGGGATCCGCACGGTCAAAGACATCCAGGAGATCCTGCGTGCCGGAGCTGATAAGGTAAGTCTGAACACTTCTGCGGTAAAAACACCCGAAGTAATAAATGAAGGATCCCGTTTGTTCGGGAACCAGTGTATTGTACTTGCCGAGGACGTTCGGAGAAATTATGAGATGCGTGAGGGTGTGACCCCGATACATCTCGCCGACGGTCGGGTCTGCTGGTATGAGGTAGTCATCTACGGGGGAAGTGAGCGAACCGGTATCGATGCCGTTTCATGGGCGCAGAACGGGGTCAAAAGAGGTGCCGGTGAGATCCTGCTTACGTCAATGGAAACCGACGGTGTGAAGACCGGTTTCGATCTGGAGATCACCGCGGCCATCTCGGATAATGTCGATGTTCCGGTGATTGCATCCGGCGGTGTCGGGACTTTGGAACATTTCTATGACGGTTTTGTCAAAGGAAAAGCCGATGCCTGTCTTGCGGCAAGTGTGTTCCATTACGGCGAGATGACAATTCGGGATGTCAAAGAGTACCTGGCATCCCGCGGCGTTTTGGTCCGGTTGTAATGGGATGGCAGACTGATTATCAGATGCGTGGCCCCCGATGGGCAGGTCCCTCTTATTTACTGCCGGAGATGCCTGCGGGCAATCTCATTCTTGAGACCGGATGCGGGAACGGAAAAACACTCAGTTCACTCGGACCGAATGCAATCGGGATCGACATCTCCCCGACTGCTGTAAAACTTGCCGGATCCTCGGCGCTGGTTGGCGACATCCGTTTTCTTCCGTTCAACGATGAAATTTTTGATATAATATTCTGCTGGCACGTCCTGGGACATCTTTCATCCTCGGAAAGGAGAACTGCGGCTGATGAGATGCTCCGAGTTTTGAAACCCGGAGGTGTTTTGTATTTCAAAGATTTTTCCAGAAACGATTTTCGGTATGGAAAAGGGGCCGAGGTCGAACCTTCATCATTTTTGCGGGGTGACGGGATCGTCACGCATTATTTCGAGCCTGAGGAACTCCTTTCTCTTTTCGGTCCGTCCGTTATATCCACTGCATCATGGGATCTTCGGATAAAAGGTGTGAACAACCACAGAGAAGAGATTCTCTTATCTCATAAAAAAACCAATACAGAATAATTATGCCGGATCTTTTTCCCTCACTCAACTACACTGACGGGCTCATTCCTGTGATCGTTCAGGACGTCAGGACCAATCAGGTCCTCATGTTTGCTTTTGCCAATGAGGAAGCGGTTTCTCTTACGTTGTCAACAGGATATGCTCACTACTTCAGCCGTTCACGAAATAAACTCTGGAAAAAAGGTGAGGAGTCAGGTCACCTGCAGAAAATCGTCCGGGTCTGTGTTGACTGTGATGAAGACTGTCTGTTATATCTGGTCGAACAGACCGGGTGTGCCTGTCACGAGGGATATGTCAGCTGTTTTTTCCGAACGATCGACGGCGAGGTGATTCTTCCGAGATTTAAGGATCCGGCAGATATCTACTCCCAGTGAATCATTTACTGAACCTTTTGGAACACTATACTAATATCCTATTGAAACCCCATAAATACTGGTTGAATATTTTATGATACTCGTACCTGATACCAGCGTCGTCATCGACGGCCGCGTTACCGCCCTGATCGAGAAAGGGGAATACCGTGACGCAACGATAATAATACCTGAAGCTGTCTTTGCCGAACTCGAGGCACAGGCGAACCAGGGCAGAGAAATAGGTTTTTCCGGCCTCGCTGAGCTGCAGAGACTTTGTGTTCTTGCGAAACAGGGCAGGATCACTCTACAATATGTTGGCGAAAGACCCAGACTGGAACAGGTCAAATTAGCTGCCGGCGGCGAGATTGATGCCATGATCCGGGCAGTTGCCATCGAACACGGAGCAACGTTCCTTACGAGTGATTACGTTCAGGCGGAAGTTGCCAGAGCAAAAGGACTCGACGTTGTCTATTTGAAATCCGAAACGATCGACAATTTTGCACCGCTTCAGATCGATGAGTTCTTTGATGAAAACACGTTTGCTGTCTATCTGAAGGAGCGTGTGGCTCCCTGCGCCCGCAAAGGAACGATCAAAGAATCCCGACTTGTCCAGATCAGAGAAGCTCCCGCCACTGAATATGAGCTCCGTGCTATTGCTCAGGAGTGTCTTGAGCGTGCTAAACGTCACCCTGATGGATTTGTCGAGGTTGAGATGCCTGGGGTTACTGTGTCCCAGATCGGCTCGATGAGGATCACCACGACCCGCCCTCCGTTTTCCGACGGTATCGAGGTAACCGTCGTCCGTCCAACACGCGAGGTCTCCTTTGAGTCCTACAACTTTGCGGCCGCATTGAAGGATCGGCTCAAGGAGGGATCCGGCGGTATGCTCATTGTAGGGACTCCTGGTTCTGGAAAATCCACGCTTGAGCAGAACATTGCGATCTATCTAGGCGGTCAGAACTTCATCGTCAAGACCATTGAGTCGCCCCGTGACCTGATGGTTCCAGATAGCATCACTCAGTATACAGCCCTTGATGGAAGTATCGCCGCAACCGGTGAGGTCCTGACCCTGCTCCGTCCCGATTACGTCATCTTTGACGAGATGCGGAGAAGTGAAGAGTTATCGGTTTTTGCCGATCTCCGTCTGTCCGGCATCAAAGTGATCGGCGGTCTCCATGCGAAGTCCGCACTGGACGCAATGATACGCCTTGCAAGTCTCGTCGATCTCAATCTCATCCCGCAGATCGTTGCCACGATGGTGTTTGTGAAAACCGGGGACATCTCGGAAATTTACAATGTCTCGACCGGGTTTGGTGTGCCCAAAGCCCTTGAACAGATCGGCGACCCGCAGATCCGCCCTATCGTCAGACTTACCAATATTATAACTCAGGAAACTGCCGCCGAAGCGTTCAGATATGAAGGAGAAGTTATGGTCACACCCGCCGCCGGTCTTCCAAAAGTCAGCCCGGTCGTTGTTCCAAAAACTATTCCCGCTCCTGTGCCCGCTCCGTCTCCGGCTCCAAAAGCACAAGCTCCTGTAGTTCCTGAGCCGCCGACCGTTCAGGAGGAGCGTTCAGCTCCCCCGGTCCATTCCATGCCAACCTATGAGGTCACTGATGACAACCCGGCATGGATCGTTCTGGAAAAGGAAATCCAGAATGAAATCCGTAGGTTCACCGAAGGCGACATTGTTGTCCGTATGATAACTGACACTAAAGCCGCAGTCTATATCGAAGACGCCGATGTTCCTGCAGCAATTGGTAAAGCCGGCAAAAACATCGCGGCTGTTGTCAGTAAAGTTGGCGTCGGAATCGATGTTCGCCCACTAAGCGACCTTCCGGGACGGGAGGTCCTATTCAATGATGTGCCGGCGCCCATTACAGGGTATGCCGGATTTAAGATCAAAAGCGAGAAAAAACAGTTATCCATCATCTGTCCGGATTATGCGGGTAAAATCGTAGATCTTTTCTCAGGAAAAGAGTATCTATTTACTGCAACTGTTGATGATTACGGAGAAATCCATCTCGCACGCAACTCTAGTATCGCTATGGAAATGATAAGGCGCTACGGTGCCGAAGAGGAACTTAAAATCCGTCCCGTCGATTAACACAATAGGTGAAAAAATGGCAAATACCCTGGTAATGACCGAAATCGAACCGGAGATCCGCAGCGAGTGGATTCCCGCCTTCGAATCAAATCCTGATGAAACAAAAGACAAACTTTACGTAAACGTAGCATTTCCGTATCCGAGCGGTGCAATGCATGTAGGACACGGGAGGACCTACATCATCCCCGATGTGATCGCCCGGTTCTGGAGGATGCAGGGAAAGCAGGTGCTTTTCCCGATGGCATTCCACGTCACCGGAGCTCCTGTTCTTGGAATCGCAAAACGCATCGCAAAAAAAGATGCAAAAACTCTCAAGCTCTACGGTGAACTCTATCGTGTCCCACAGGATACTCTTGCAAACTTCACCGATCCGATCACGATCGTGAACTACTTCGCCGATGAGTATGAGCGGGTCATGAAACAGCTCGGCCTTTCCATCGATTGGAGACGCCGGTTCACGACCATCATCCCCCAATACAGTAAGTTCATCGAATGGCAGTACACCCACATCCATGGTCAGGGCAAGGTCCTGAAAGGGGAATATCCTGTTAGATACTGCCCGGCATGTGATCAGCCAGTTGGCGACCACGACCTTCTTGAAGGTGAATCTGCTGAGATCATGCACTTTGTGTTTGTGATGTATCAGTTTGGCGAGTTCCAGATTCCGTGTGCCACTCTCCGTCCCGAAACCATCTTCGGGGTAACAAACCTCTGGGCAAATCCGGAGACCAGATACATCAAAGCGGAAGTTGATGGTCAGAAATGGATCATCAGCCCGGAAGCAGCTGAAAAACTCCGGATGCAGAAACACACCGTTGTTGAGCTCTCTACCCTCCAAGGAACCGAACTGATCGATAAATTTGCGAAGAATCTCTATACTGGCGCTGATGTTCAGATCCTTCCAGCCTCCTTCGTAGACCCGGATATGGGGTCCGGTCTTGTGATGAGTGTTCCGGCCCACGCTCCGTTTGATTATATTGCACTGCGTGATCTCCAGGAAAAAGGAAAGTATACTGATATCAAGGCGATCCCTCTGGTCACTGTTCCAAACTATGGAAAGGTCCCGGCACAGGACATCATCGAGAAGAACAAGATCCCGAACCAGGACGATCCGCGGATGGATGACCTGACGCAGGAACTTTACACTGCTGAGTTCTCGAAAGGAAAACTCAACGAAGCCTGTGGAATCCATGCAGGAAAATCCGTCCGTCAGGCACGTGAGGATGTAACCCGCGAGTTCACGGAAGAACGCGGATCGATCATCTTCCATGAGATGAGTCAGAAGCGTGTGACCTGCCGCTGCGGCGGACGTGTGTATGTCAAGATTCTGGATGACCAGTGGTTCCTGAATTACGGTGATCAGGCGTGGAAAGATCAGGTCCACGAGCAGCTGCCGAAGGTGGAGCTCGTTCCGCCGGAGGTTCGTGCCGAGTTCGAGCGGACGATCGACTGGCTCAAAGAATGGCCGTGCTCCCGCCGTGTTGGTCTCGGGACCCATGTTCCATGGGATCCGAAGTGGCTGTTCGAGCCTCTCTCAGACTCTACCGTCTACATGGCCTACTACACTATTGCCCACAAGGTCTCCAGCATCCCGGCCGAGAAACTCACACCCGCGGTCTTTGATTATATTTTCCTTGGAAAGGGCGACCCGGCAGAAATGCCTGTAGATGAGGCTACCTTAAATGAACTCCGTTCCGAGTTCATGTACTGGTACCCATACGATTACCGGTTCAGTGCAAAGGATCTTATCTCGAATCACCTGACCTTCCAGCTTTTCCACCACAAGGCGATCTTCCCGGACAACCTCCAGCCAAAAGGCATGGTCGTTTTCGGGATGGGTCTCTTAAATGGTATGAAGATGTCATCTTCGAAAGGAAACGTTTTCCTTCTGGAAGATGCGGCAAACGAGTTTGGGGCAGATACCGTGCGTATGTTCCTTGTCGGCTCCGCCGAGCCCTGGCAGGACTTCGACTGGAGAAACGAGCTTGTTCTCTCCGTCAAGAAACAGATCGAGCGGATGTGGCAGATCATTCTGGATTCATCGGATGCTTCCGGAACCACGCCGATCGATGCGTGGCTCGTATCCCGCATGCAGCAGAGGATTGCAGCAACGACGAAGTGTCTCCGATCCTTCCAGACCAGACAGGCTCTGCAGGAAGCATACAACGGTGTTGTCTCGGATCTTGCATGGTACCGCAGAAGGCTCCCGGAGGGTTCATCCGGCGGTGCTGTTCAGAAGGAGGTCATGTCTGAGTGGATCCGTCTGATGGCCCCGATCATTCCGTATACGACAGAAAAACTCTGGAAGGAAACCGGTCACGAGGGTCTTGTTTCATTCGCAGAATGGCCTGTAGCTGATGAGTCAAAGATCAACAAATCTGTTGAGATCTCTGAGTCTCTCCTTCAGAGAACGATCGAGGATATCCAGTCTATCTTAAAACTTGTTCAGATCGAGGCGGCAAAGGTCACGCTCTTCATCGCCCCGCAGTGGAAGCGTCATCTCTTCTCTATCGTAGCAGGCGCCGAGGATAAGAGAAATGTGGTCAAGACAGTCATGGCTGACGAGTCGCTCCGTGCAAAAGGAAAAGAGGCGACCGATGCTTCTCTCCAGACAGTAAAGCTGATCCACTCCCTCTCACCTGAACTGGTTTCTGCCATCGCAGAGGGTGTTGATGAGGAAGCTATCTTCCAGGCAGCGTCCGCCTTTATTGAAAAGGAATGCAGACTCGTTGTTGAGATCGTCTCCGCCGAGGGAAGTGCCCACCCGAAAGCAAAATCAGCATTACCGTTCAAGCCTGCACTTGTTATCGAGTGAGATATCACTCATCTTTTTTTTAAAAAAGTATGGAGCAGGGCTCCAGGTAAAATAGTGAATTTAGAAATTTTATTCTTCTTTTTCGGCCGCTTTCTTTGCCCGTTTGACTCGTTCCTTTGTGGTAAAACAGGTGATTAAATCGAGATAACTCCGGAACTTCTTATTTGTGTCCAAGATGATGGGGTCTGCCTGTTCATCCGGGAGTGCAAGGATCGTTGCATTCGTTTCAGTGTCGACCATCACAGTTTTGTTCTTCTCTCCAGTCCAGATCTCAAGGCGCGACATGCTCCCGTAGGAGATCATGTAATGTCCGTCTTTTACCGTTGGTTTGACGCCGAAAATATCCGAAAACCCTGCTTTGATCCTATCTTCGAGGTCACTGGTGTTTCCGCGCTTGACTTCGTATTCCTGCATACCATATAGTATGGACGGCTATTCTAAAATTAGTTGCTTTCCCGTCCGGCTCTTTTCCCAGACGCGGCAGGTGTCTCCGATCTCCTCTCAGACCGTATCCGAAGTATTATCCCTCTAAAAAGAGACTAAAGTGTATGGAAAAAAGTTCAGAAGGCAGTAACGGCGGCACAAGATGTACGGTTAATGCCTTTAACGCAGGAGACGATCCTCTGGTCCGTGTCGCGGCTGAGATCCCCTCATCTAAAGAGACCGTTCTCATTGCAGGATTCCCGGGTTCCGGCCTTGTCGGGAGCATAGCCGTTCAATATCTTGTGGAATCATTATCCTTCACCCATATTGGTGATATCGTCAGCCCGCTTCTGCCTGCCGTCTCTCTCGCGACAGCCGGCCTTGCTCAGGCTCCTCTACGTCTCTATGAAAAGGGGGGAATGCTTGTTGTTCTGTCTGATGTTCCTATCTCCGACGAGGGGTCGTGCCTGATCCCGTCCAAGCTTCTGGAATGGCTATGTGCTCGTACGGTCGTTACCGAGATCATTTTGATCGGGGGCGTTGTGACCGGCGGTGACGGTGAGCGGGTGTTCGGTGTTGCAACGACCTTGGAAGGTGTTGAAAAAATCAGACCAAATTGCCAGATACTTCCTGCCCTCAATATAACCGGTATCACCGGGGGATTCCTGACGGAAGCCTGCATGCGAAAAATACCTGCCACGGGTTTTCTTGTCGAAACAAATTTTGATGTCGATCCGCGTGCCTCTGCAGCCGGTCTCTCAGTGATCAGCTCGATCTACAGCCTTGGACTTGATGTCGACCCTCTCATCGCGCAGGCTGATTCCATTGAGCCTATGCTTCAGAAACTTGCAGAGGATGTGAAAAAAAGTGATGTCCCCCCCACGTCGTTCGATGGGGATATAATGTATGGGTAATCCCCATTCTCCTCTTCTCCCTGTCTCATTTCTGATTCACAGACCTGATTTTGTCTCCCCCTCATTAGTGTATCTAAGGGAGAGTTTATCTTCATGAAAAACGAATAGGTTAAGGCGTTACGAACGTGGGCTTGTGGCTTAGCCCGGATATAGCGTCGGGCTTCTAACCCGAATGTCGGGGGTTCGAATCCCTCCAGGCCCGTAATGCGTTTTTTTTTTGGATTTCTGACCAACATCTTTATATCATTATAAAACTATTTATTTTTGTAAGACAGTTTACGGAGGTGAACTGCCAAAAAACGTGAAAAAGCTGCAAGGGTTGTGCTAAACTTCATAGAATATGTGAAGTGATGGAATGTTGTTTGAATAATTCTGTTTTAATATCTGGGTAATTCTTTATCACGTTAATCTGCATACATTACTGTATCCATGTCTTCAGAGGATACTTCCCCGGATCACTTTTCATCGATCAACGCTCAGCTTGATGCCGCAGAGAGGTATCTTCATGAAGGAGATATCGATGCTTCTCTCTCTTCAATTGAAACTGCAGTATCTCAGCTATGTTGCGTAGGGTCGGGGACTCTATCTGAGATTCCCGAAGCAGATATTGCTACTTTGGATGGTCGTCTTGCCGCGATCCTGCGGCGGTTTGCGGAAAGTTCCGGTGTCCTGCCGGAAAATTTTGATCAGGTCCTTTCTATTACGGGCGTTCCCGAATCTCTTCGTAGTGTGTTTGCCGAAAGATCTTCGGACTCACTCTCTGCAGAGGAGATCGTAGAGGTCCTGCAGATCATCTACACTGCGCCTGATGAAATATCAGAGGATCCGAGGGATGATATATCGATTCTAAAAACCCTGACAGATATCCTGATCGGGCAGAAAACAGTTTCCGACGTAATCTTTTCGGAAAATGGGGGATATGATATGCTCGCAGTAACCGCAACCCCCTATCTGATCACCGGTGCTGTTTACGTATATGGCGATGAGGGGGAAGCAGAGGCGAAGATCCCGGATATGCTTGAGGGCCCTGTCAAACGCCTTGTGAGGCTTTTGTTCTCCTTGCTGACCTCTGCGTTCATCTCGGGTCTTCTCCTTCTTATCGTTCGGCGTATTCTTGCAGCGCGAAGGATGCGACCTGGTGTTGTTGAGAATGCGGCCTTTGCGGCCTCTGTCCTTTCTCTCACAGCGGCAAACATCCCTATGATACTCGAAGGCTTACGAGCTGCAGTTCATGAACTGGAGGAACTGCGGTCTCTGATCATAACTTCGTAACGATTGTTACGATATCATTATCCTCGACCACATGCTTTAGACCAACCTTGGCCGCATCATGCTTGACTGAGGTTCCCCAGATCTTCGCATATCTGAACTGATCAACGAAATCACGGTGAAGTCTGTGACAGATATCCTCAATCGTACTTCCTTCACGCATGATCATCGGCTCTTCCATATCTGCATCTTCGCCATACGGCTTCATGTAGATCCTGACGAAACCGAGGTGGTCGTAGATTGCATCCTGTAACTCCTGGATATGGTAGCCTTTATGTGCGGAGATCATGATCGGGTCGACACCGTATTTCTCCCGCATATGTTCTTCTACCTCTTCCCGCTGTGCCTCACTGATCAAATCCACTTTGTTGATAGCGATGAATGCCGGGATGTAAAGCCTGTTTCCCTGCATTGCATCCACGAGGTCATCCTGGTTTATGGTACTGCCGCGCATCAGAACATCAGCGTTCATGATTTTATTTTCGGAAAGAATGGCGCGGACTTCCTCAAGTCCGAGTTTTACTGCACCGACCCTGTTCAGTCTGATACCTCCCCCTCCGGTCTTTTTGATGGTAATATCCGGCTTCGGTTTGTTAATCCGGATGCCTGCGTCGTATAGTTCCTGCATCAGCACATCCACATGCACTGCGTTGAATACATCGCCCAGAATCACGATCAGGTCAGCCGTTCGAACGACGGCGATAACTTCCTTTCCCCTGCCTTTACCCATCGCAGCACCGGCAATCAGTCCGGGGATATCCAGGATCTGGATCTTTGCGCCTTTGTATTCCATCAGTCCTGGAACTACGGTGAGCGTGGTGAATGCGTAGGAAGCAGTTTCACTCTGCGCTCCGGTAAGTTTATTCAAGAGTGTCGATTTACCGACTGATGGAAATCCAACCAGAACGATAGTTCCGTCTCCGGATTTCTTTACTGCAAACCCCTCTCCCCCGCCTACAGACTTAATTGCACGCAGAATCATGTCGTCTTTTATTTTAGCGAGTTTCGCTTTCAGACGCCCAATGTGCTGCGAGGTTGCTTTGTTGTATTTGGTATTTTTTATTTCGTCCTCAATTGAGCGAATATCTTCTTCGAGTCCCATAGTGTCTATATTTATTGGTATTGGGATATGATGAAGATATGCAGACGTATTATCTTAGAATTTCTTTGGATGGTACCTTACACTTCGTCATCTATAAATATTCATGGTGTTAATCTTATTACGCACTTTTGTCTGCTGATATAGTGTAGTGGCCAATCATGCCGGCCTCTCACGCCGGCGACTGGGGTTCGAATCCCCATATCAGCACTCTTTTCTGAAGTTCAACGTTCCAAAGTTTTTGACGAGGAAAATTGTTAGACTCTTTTTTTTTTCTGAAAATGATGAACTGACAACAGAGAAAAAGATCAGATTGATACTGGTAAGTGTAGCGGGTGATCAATATTCATGTATATTTATAGTATGGTGATTGAACAATAACTCTAAAGGAAATTATCATGAATTCTGATTGTAATAATGTCCTAGATTACCATTTTCTTGTAGAATCTGCCCTATCACTTGGCGCTGCCGATGCAAAGGTCATTCCGACTTCCGACGTTATTGTCGAAAACCGTGTCGCACTCAAGTGCCGTTCGGGCTGTATCGGGTACGGGAAAAAGCTGACTTGTCCGCCGCATGTACCAACACCGGATGAGTTCAGGAAAATTTTATCAGAGTACGGGTATGCCCTGCTTGTCAAATTTATTTCTCCAGCTAACGCTGAACCGGATGTCATATGTTCGATATATCGCTACTGGCTTGATCCGAAAGCTCCGGCGGACAGGAAAGAGAAGGCAGAGCAGTTTTGGAAGGATCACTTCAATGGGACCGGTTCGTTTGCGCCCATGATGCTTGAGCTGGAGCGAATTGCATTTAATGCCGGCAATGTCTTTGCACTGGCTTTTATTAACGGCTCCTGCCGGTTGTGTGAAACATGCAATGTTAAAGGTGGAATATGTGTCCACCCGACGCAGGCAAGAATTCCGGAACATGCTGTTGGAATCAATATGGTAAAAACGGCGGAAAATGCCGGGATGTCTATCCGCTTTCCGGTGCAGGAGCACCCTGAACTGATGGCAATCCTGCTTATAGACTAAATCAGTGGATTATTTATGGAATTCAAGCTGAAACCTGCTGATCGCGTGGAAATCACCGTTCTGGTCGATAACTACATCGATATCTTTGTACCGCCCGCAACCCCTGTCGATCGGAGGTTGCTTTTCGATCCGCATCGTGAAATCATAGCCGAACATGGATTTTCCTGCCTTGTAAGGATATTTTCCGGTAAAGAGGAGCACACTGTTCTCCTTGATGCTGGTTTGTCCCGTGAATGCATGGCGTGGAATGCTCGTCAGCTTGGCATCTCCCTGCAGTCGGTTGAGGCCGTTGTTTTAAGCCACGGGCACTTTGATCATACAGGTGGTCTTTACGATTTTTTCTCCGGTGAAAACGGGAAGATTCCATTTGTTTTCCATCCGGATGCACTGCTGCTTCGCCGGTTTAGCACTCCGAATGGTCCTGTTGAACTGCCGCGGATTGATGCTGAATCACTAAAAAATGCCGGGGCTGAAATGCTTTCAAGAAGTGACCCGTCAAGCCTCGCAGACGGTTATATGTTTGTAACGGGCGAGGTGGAAAGAACGGTTGAATTCGAGACGGGGATGCCGGGAATGGAGATAAAAAGGGATGATACATGGATGCCTGACCTGATTTTGGATGATCAGGCAATTGTTATACATATAAAAGGAAGGGGTCTTATTATCATAAGTGGCTGTGCTCATGCCGGAATAGTGAATACTGTTGAATACGCTAAAAAAATCACCGGCGTTCGTAGTGTCTGTGCAGTGATGGGTGGGTTCCATCTTACTGGACAGGTCTTTGAACCAAGAATCAAGCCGACGATAGACGCGATGAAGGCAGCCAATCCTGATTATATAATCCCTATGCATTGCACAGGCTGGAAAGCGATTAACAGTTTTATGGCTTCAATGCCGGAGAAATGCATCTTAAACACAGTCGGGACAACCTATGTGTTCTGAATTTCAAAATCTCAACGGCATTTTTTATGGAATGTTGCCGTTCTGAAGAGTCTCCCAAAAATGACTGAGTAAAGCAGGCAGCGCTCGGATTCAAATAGGGACTATTGGGATACCTAAATGGTGATCCCCAATATATCATCAGAATAACAATATTTTTGGCGCGTTTTTCTCTTCTTTCTAAGTCAGCCTGATTATTCTGAGACGGTCTATTTTATTTTGTGGCACGCCATAATCAAATTATTTGTACAGTAATGTATATATGTGTACAACACACAACACTTATTGTGAATCATGACAAAAATCAACTACAACAGGATTGTGATGCCGGTGGAATGGATACTGGTATAACCCAGGAAATCGGTCAGAACTCGTTTTTCCCATCATTAGATGAGTTAAAATGTATCAATAAGACCTTATCGGCTCATACGCTGATTCCCGTCTACCATACCTTTGCTGATCCAGGTATTTCACCAGCATCTGCTTATGAGGTACTCAGAGAAAAATATGGTTTTCTGCTCGAATCAATAGAAGGAAACGAACGAAATGCACGATACTCAGTTATAGGGACTGGTCTTCTGATGCATATCACTGCCGATCCCGACCTTCACATAACTGGAAAATACAATCCAGCCGAGAAGTTCGAAGGTCGAAATGTGTCAGCGGAATCATTCAACGAATTTTTACGCTGCATCAAGTATCAAAGTCCGGACATCCCTGGATATGCCGGAGGTCTTGCCGGATACTTCTCGTATGATCTGGCGCTCAAGACTCTTGAGGTGCCCGGCATTAAAGAAAAAATGCGGGATTTCCCTCTTGCCGAGTTCATGATGCCGGAAGCATATGTTATATTCGATCACGTTCGGGGGACCATTACCATTCTCAGGTTTTTGTTCGGAGAAGATCCCAAAGATATCGAATCAGGATACACCGAGGCTCTCCACCTGATCTCCGCAATGGAAAATACTCTCTGCAGAACGGTGTCCCTTCAAAAAGAAGAGAACTGTCTCTCGTTTGGAAAAAAGTTCAATATCGAATCAGAGTATACATCTGATTTCTCGGAAAACGAGTTCGAAGAACTCGTTAGAACTGCAAAAGAGTACATTCTCAACGGGGATATCTTCCAGGTCGTCATCTCCAAACAATGCGCTGTACCCTATGACGGCGATCCCTTCAAGATATATCGGCAGATGAGAAGACTGAATCCAAGTCCCTATATGTATTTCATGGATTTCTCCGACAAACAGGTCATCGGTGCAAGTCCCGAAATGCTGATAAAAGTGGAAGGCCGCGAGGTCACCTCAGTTCCGATTGCTGGGACCAGAAAACGCGGGAAAGATGCACGAGAGGATTCCGAACTCGAAAAGGAACTCTTAGCAGATAAAAAAGAGTGCGCCGAACACCTGATGCTTGTCGATCTTTCGAGAAACGATATTGGTCGTGTCTGCAAATATGGAAGTGTTCGGGTAACCGGGTTCATGTCGGTTGAAAAATTCTCCCATGTTCAGCACATCGTATCAACCGTTGAGGGAATCCTTTTGGACGACCAGACTCCATTTGATGCCTTCATGTCGTGTTTTCCTGCCGGTACCGTCTCTGGAGCGCCAAAAATACGCGCCATGCAGATCATCAACGAACTTGAACCTTCATCCCGAGGGCTGTATGCCGGGGCAGTCGGCTACCTCGGATTTAACGGAAATCTGGATTTTGCGATCCTTATCCGAACCGTTGTGGTAAAAGACAAAACAGCATATTTCCAGTCAGGAGCAGGTATTGTCGCAGATTCCAATCCTGAATCCGAATTTACCGAGTCAGAAAACAAGGCCGCAAGCATGAAGGCCGCCATCGAATCAGCAGGTGAAAGCGCATGAACGTTCTGGTAATCGACTGTTACGACAGTTTCACCTACAATCTCTGTCAGCAGATAGGGTATCTTGGGGCCGAGCCGATCGTTGTTAAAAATGATCGTAGGTGTGATCTTCCGGATGCATCCGAGTTTGACCGGATAGTTCTTTCCCCCGGTCCCGGAAAACCGGAGGACTCCGGGCTCTGTCTGGAGATCCTGGAAACCTATGCAAAAGAGATCCCCACACTTGGGATTTGTCTTGGGCATCAGGCGATATGCCACTTCTTCGGAGGAAAAGTCATCCGGACCGGTAAACCAGTTCACGGCATGACCTCAGAGATCCTGCATGACGGGAGCGGACTCTTTACCGAAGTGAAGAATCCTTTCCGGGCAACCCGTTATCACTCGCTCGCAGCAGAGGAGTCATCGCTTCCTTCCTGCCTGTCAGTTTCGGCACGAAGCAAAGACGACGGGATGATCATGGCAGTTTCCCACAAGGAATATCCGGTGTTCGGACTTCAGTTCCACCCCGAAAGTTTTCTCACAGAATCCGGTAATCAAATCATGAAAAATTTCCTGGACATAGGAGTGGTTAGATGATCGCAGAATGCATAAAAAAAGCCTCATCACGCTCTGATTTGAGCGTTGTTGAGGCGGAAGGATCAATGCAGGATATCATGTCGGGAAACGCTACCGATAGTCAGATCGGGGCATTTCTGACCGCTCTTGTCATGAAGGGCGAGACGAGTTCCGAGATCGCGGCTTTTGCCTCGGTAATGAGGGAAAATGCCGTAAAGATCACGCCGAAAAGAAACGGCATGCTTGTCGATACCTGCGGTACGGGAGGCGACGGGAAAAATACTTTCAATATTAGTACGGCCGCGGCTTTTACTGCTGCCGGCGCCGGAATAACCATAGTTAAGCATGGAAATCGGGGGGCAACCAGTAAATGCGGATCCGCCGATGTTCTGGAAGCACTCGGGGTAAATATCGATCTTTCCCCAGATAGGGTCTGTGAAATCATCGATGAAAACGGCATCGGGTTTATGTTTGCCCAAAACCATCATCCTGCTATGAAGTATGCGGGCCGAGTTAGAAAGGAGATCGGTATTCGAAGTTTCTTCAACCTGATCGGCCCTCTCTCGAATCCAGCCGGAGCGGATGCCCAGCTTCTGGGTGTTTACGATCCTTCCCTCACGGAAAAGATCGCTGAAGTTCTCAATATTCTGGGCACGAAAAGGGCAATGGTAGTTCACGGTGATGGATATGACGAGATAACTACGACCGGAGTTACCTCTGTATCTGAGGTGAACGACGGTCAGGTCCGGAGTTATTCGCTTGATGCATCAGCCTTCGTTTTCCCAAAAGCAGATGCTGCCTCGCTTAACGGAGGCGATCTCCAGTATAACGCTGGGATCATCAGATCAGTTCTTGAAGGAGAAGAAGGTCCGAGAAGAGATATCGTCATCCTCAATGCCGCGGCTGCAATCTACCTTGGAGACAAGGCAGGGAGTATCGCCGACGGGATCAAATCTGCGGAAAGATCCATAGACTCCGGTCATGCACTTGAGAAACTGGAGAATCTGATTCTGCTTTCAGGAGGGAGAAATGATTCTTGATGACATCTGTGCTCTTTCGCAGAAAAGGGCAGCACAGCTCGACCCATCGATCAGAAAAACCGCTGAAGAGGAGGTCTATATTTCTCAAAGCCTGCTCAAAGCCGTGAAAAAATGTCAGGGTGAAAAAAATGCGGTCATTGCCGAGATCAAATACACAACCCCCTCGGACAAGACCCTTGACTCAGGGATGGATCCGGCATTCCTCGCCCGTTACTATGAAAAGGGCGGGGCATGTGCCGTTTCTGTTCTAACGGAACCCTTTTACTTCTCGGGAAGCGCAGAAAATCTCACCAAAGCAAAATCCGGGACCCGGCTCCCGATCCTCAGAAAAGATTTCATCGTCGATGAAAACCAGATATACGAGACATACGCCTTACATGCCGACTCCGTGCTTCTGATCGCAGATGTACTGCAGGACCGACTTGCGGAGTTCATCTCTCTCTGCCGGTCTCTGGATCTCGAACCGCTGGTCGAGGTCAGGACCTTGGATGATGCGGAGAATGCTATACGATCCGGGGCACTGCTGACCGGCATCAACAACCGGAATTTATATGACATGTCGGTCGATACGAAAAAAACAAAAGACTTGTCTGGTGTCCTCCGTGATGCCGGCCTTACTGTGATCTCCGAGAGCGGCATCAAAACGCCGGAGGATGTCCTTGGGCTGAAAAACTTCTGTGACGGTTTTCTCATCGGAACCACACTCATGAAGTCCGCGAATCCGCAAAAAACACTGGAGGCATTTGTATGCGTGTGAAAATCTGCGGGATCACCACCGTAAGAGATGCTTTAATCGCGGAAGAAGAGGGGGCCGATGCCATCGGAATCGTTGTCTGCTCGGACTCAAAACGCTCAGTTCCGGTCAGCCGAGCAAGAGAGATTTTCGCAGCACTTCGTCCGAACACAGAAAAGATCTGCGTTACCAACACTCAAAGTCAAAGTGACTTGGAACTCATTCTCTCCCTCAAGCCGACTGCCATTCAGATTCCTCAGAATCTGCAGGTTCCCGCAGGGATTGGAACAAAAATTTACCGGGTCACGTCAGGGGGAATCGGACTGCCTGACGAATGTGATGCGGTCGTAATCGACCAGAGCTGTGGTCAGGGAATCGTGTATGACCGGAGTTATGCCGAGAAGGTAGTCGAAAGGTCTGCGGTTCCTGTGATCCTTGCCGGCGGACTTACTCCGGACAATGTTGGTGATGCCATCAGAAATCTTCGTCCGTATGCCGTCGATGTTTCATCAGGCGTTGAAAAGTCAAAGGGAGTCAAAGACAGAAAAAAGATTCGTGAATTTATAGAGATTTGCAGGAGACCAGCATTATGAAAGAAAAAACAGGATATTACGGAGAGTTCGGTGGACGTTTCGTTCCCGAAACACTCATGGCGGCTCTTTACGAGCTGGACAGTGAATACCACCGGTTAAAGGACGACCCTGGATTCAAGGCTGAACTCAATTCCTATCTAACGGAGTTTGCCGGACGCGAGACTCCTCTCACGTTCTGCAAAAATATGTCTGAATACTGCGGCTGCAAGGTCTATCTCAAGCGTGAGGACCTTGTTCACGGCGGGGCGCATAAACTCAACAACACCCTTGGACAGGCTCTTCTTGCCAAAGCGATGGGAAAAAAACGCCTGATCGCAGAGACCGGAGCCGGGCAGCACGGCGTTGCTACGGCAATTGCCGGAGCTGCGCTCAATCTGCCCGTTGAAGTGTTCATGGGCGAAGAAGATTGTGAGAGACAGAAATTGAATGTGTTCAGGATGGAACTCATGGGCGCCAAGGTCCATCCCGTCAGTTCCGGGACAAAGACCCTGAAAGATGCAACCAACGAGGCGTTACGCGAGTGGGCAAAGACCGTTGACTACACCCACTATCTGATCGGATCAGTTGTGGGCCCCCATCCCTTCCCCATGATCGTCAGGGATTTCCAGTCGGTCATCGGCGAGGAGACGAGACGCCAGTGTCTTGAAAAGGAAGGAAGGCTCCCGGACACGCTTGTCGCGTGTGTCGGAGGCGGCTCAAATGCGATAGGGATGTTTTATCCGATGCTGAAGGACGATGTCAGAATGGTCGGCGTGGAAGCAGGCGGGCGTGCCCTTACTCCTGGGAATAACGGGGCGACGCTGAACACCGGCAGTCCCGGGGTTCTGCACGGGGCGCTCTCCTATCTTATCCAGAATGAGGACGGGCAGATCGGCGTGACGCATTCCATCTCGGCGGGACTTGACTATCCTGGAGTTGGACCTGAACACAGTATGCTGAAAGAGATGAACCGTGTCGAGTATTCCTATGTGATGGATGACGAGGTCCTTGATGCCTTCTCCTATCTTTCACGGACGGAAGGGATCATCCCCGCTCTCGAGTCATCGCATGCGGTCTCGTATGTTCTTAAAAATAAGGACACCTTTGATCGGGATGATATCGTTGTTATCTGCCTTTCAGGAAGGGGAGATAAAGATGTCGCTTCGGTTTCAAAAATGTTTGGGAGTGAGCAGTAATGCAGGTAAAATACGGAAAAAAAAGAGTCACGGCAGCTTTTGCAAAACCAGGTTTTGTCGGATACACCGTTGCCGGTGATCCAAACCCCTTGGATTCGATCGAAATCGCCAAGGCTTTGATCGACGGCGGTTGTGATGTTTTGGAGCTGGGCGTTCCCTTTTCAGATCCCGTCGCAGACGGCGGTGTGATCCAAAGTGCGGATACACGGGCTATCGATGCCGGCATTACGACGGATGGGGTATTTGAGATCGTGAAAGCGATCCGAGGATACTCTGATGTGCCGATCGTGTTTCTGGTCTACTACAATATCGTCTTCCGGCGGGGCGTCGACCGGTTCTATGATGAAGCAAAGGAGGCGGGGGTCGATGGAATCCTGATCGTCGATATGCCTCCCGAAGAAGCAGAACCTGCCCAGAACGCTTCAGAGCGGACGGGGATCGCACAGATTTTTCTGGTGACACAGACGACCTCGGACGAGCGGCTCGATATGATCGTCAGGCTAGCTTCCGGCTTTATCTATTTGGTATCCTCACTTGGCGTCACAGGAAAGAGAACCGAGATTTCGAAAAATGCCTTCCCGCTTCTAGAACGTGTGAAGGCACGAACCGGGATTCCAATTGCTGTCGGTTTTGGGATCTCAGGGCCGGAGCATGCCGCTGAGATCGTCCGTCATGGTGCGGACGGAGTGATTGTCGGAAGTGCCATTGTAGGAAGGATCGAAGAGCATCTTGGGGATAAGGAAGGAATGCTCAATGAGCTCAGGACATATGTCCGGAGCATGAAACGTTCGATTGAGGATGAAGCGGATAAACGCGTGATCTGATCCGCTGTCCTACCGAATTCCTTCAATTGGTCCCTCTTATTTTTATTTTTGTATGACCAACAGAATCATACGTGTCTGATGTCATCGTCATAGGGGGCGGACCCGCCGGCTCGACCGCCGCACGGATATGCGCCAAAGCTGGTTTGTCCACGCGGGTTCTTGAGGAGCATGCTTCCTTAGGTTATCCGGTCCAGTGTGCTGGTCTCCTTTCGAATAATGCCTTTGTCGAGTGTGAAGTTTCGGCCCGGTCCGTGTATAATACGGTCCGCGGAGCAAAAATTTGCGGCTCGGAGGGGCATTCCCTCTCTTTCGATGCAAAAACGACGAAGGCCTATGTTGTTGACAGAGGAAGACTTGATCATGAAATGGCAGTCAGCGCTGCAGAGGCCGGCGCGGAATTTTCTCTCAAGACCTGTGTGACCAAGATCAATCCGGTGAAAAAGATCATCCATACTGCGGACGGGGAGGGGATCCCTTATAACCTTCTGATTGCAGCTGATGGTCCGAGGAGTGTTGTTGCCCGGAGTCTTGGAATTTCGCCTTCACCGTTCATTTACTCCGGCATCCAGGCAGAAGTTCCGTGGAACGGGGATCCTTCGCTCGTCGAGCTTCATCCAAACGCTGCCCCAGAATTTTTTGCATGGGTCATTCCCTTATCGGAAAAAAGGGCACGGGTGGGTCTTTGCGGAATGAAAAATGTACCGGACCTTTTTGCACAATTCCTCTCACGGTTCCCCGGGAGTACTATTCATTCGGTGACGGGCACGATCCCAATTGGGATCCGACGTAAAACATTTGGGTCAGGCTGTATGCTTGCAGGGGACGCGGCAGGATTTCCCAAGCCGACATCCGGCGGAGGGGTATATACGGGGGTCCGCTCTGCCCGATCTGCGGCACAGACTGCGATAGATTCCTTCGATGCCGGTGATTCGACGGATGCATTCCTTTCCCAATACGAAAATCTCTGGCGTGAGGACTTCGGTCGTGAACTGGATATGGGTCTGAAGGCTCTGGAGTTCCGCCGGAATCTGGATCCAGAGGATATCGATGCGGCGATTGATGCTATGAATACTCCAGAGATACTCGATCTGATCATTCGTTTCGGGGATATGGATCGGCCTTCGGATCTGCTGAAAAGGCTCGCGATGAAGCCGGGGCTTTACGGGACGTTTGGCAGGATCGGGATCAAGGGGATCGTGAGGTCAGTATTCGGGTAATCTGTTTCGAGAATGTCTTTTTCGAGTGTTGATTGCTTTCCAGCAAGTGTTTCCCCCCCTCTCAAAGGTAATAACAATGCTATCATCTTTATGCCCTCATAGCATACATAAATCATTACAATGCACCTCATTGAAACCCGGGACCTCTGCTACTCATACAGCACATCCAAAGAACCGGTCCTGAATAATATCAACTTCATAGCTGGGAGAAAACAGCGCATTGCTGTTCTCGGTCCCAACGGAGCCGGAAAAAGTACTCTTTTCCGTCACTTAAACGGTATTCTCAAGCCGAAATCCGGTTCCGTTTTGATCAGAGGTGAGCCCATCACCAAAGCAAATATCCACGAGGTGCGGAAGTTTGTCGGGCTCGTCTTCCAGAACCCGGATGATCAGGTGTTTTCAACTACGGTCGAACAGGACATTGCCTTTGGTCCCTACAATCTTGGACTGGATGAGGAAACCATCGCTCACCGCGTGGACTCTGTTGTCCGAATGCTCGGGCTCGAAGACCTGCGAAGCCGGGCTCCCCATCATCTCTCAGGCGGTGAGAAAAAACGCGTGGCCATTGCCGGTGTACTTGCGATGGAACCACAGGTCCTTATCCTTGATGAACCTACTGCGGGTCTTGACCCTCAGGGTGTCAAGGAACTCTTCAGTTTCCTGAATGCTCTTCCGGAAAAGTACGGGTTTACGGTCATTTACTCTACGCATCAGGTCGAACTGGTGCCGGAGATGGCAGACTGTGTCTACGTCATGGAAAAGGGAGAGATCACCGGATACGGTACCCCGCAGGAGATCTTCCTCCAGGACGATCTGCTTGCACGGGCCCATCTGGAACTCCCGGCCCTTCCAAAACTGATCAGGGCTCTCCAGTCTCAGGGAGTAAACGTCGAGTCTGCCTACACCTATCAGGACGCCGAGGATTCATTCATGAAAGCATTCGGGAAAGTTCCCGTCCCCCGAGAAAAAAAGGAAACTCCTCTTCCTTATGGTCTCGATATTCCCCATGATCACGACGGTCCCCATCACCACCATCCTCACTGCGAATGACACTCATCGATGAACTTTTTGATATCGAACGCGAGGCTTACCGAAAAAGCCCGGTCCATTCTATAGATTCGCGAGTCAAACTCATCCTCTGTCTTCTGGGACTTCTGGTCACGGTTCTCTTACCTTACGTCAGGATAGGAGACCAGATCATCGCCTGGCCGCAGATCTTTGCCTTTGTCGTGATCTACATGTTGTTCTGGGGTCTCTACATTTTGTCTGGCGCCTCGATCAGATACTATTTCGTCCGTCTTATTCTCATCATGCCGTTTGGATTGTTCTTCATTATTCTCCAACCGTTCTTTGGAAACCCGTATTACGACGCTTATCATGTCATGTTTTCATTCCCATTCGGGGTGACTATGTACTGGGAGTCGCTCATCTTCGGACTCTCTCTCTTTGCGAAGTTCGTCATCTCACTCTCGTTCATCATTCTTCTCTCAGCGACAACAACTATGCAGGGTATGCTTGAAGCAGCCTCCCGTTTGCATATACCAAAACTCTTCATCACGGTAATGAGTCTTACCATTCGGTATATCTTCGTTTTCGCATTGGTGTTCAAGAAGATCCAGTCCGCATTTGCCTGCAAATGTTTCCTTTGGTCCGACCGCCGTCTTCCTCTCAGATATCGGCTGAATGTTATCGGGAATGCTGCCGGTTCGTTGTTTGTCCGTGCTCTCGATCAGGGTGAAAGGACCTATGTTTCGATGTGCTGCCGCGGATATGCTTCCGACTCTGCCATGCATTTTTCAGGAAAACCGCTTGCTTTTGCGGAATGGATCTTCCTTCTTTTCGGCATGGGATATCTCCTCTTGTTTCCGGCATTAGTGTATCTCGTATTTTAACGCGTGTTAGTTGTCTCGCATCGAATTTTAAGGGCGTTGCGGGCGATGCCTGCCGCGCATACCTTTTAACCATACTTGTGTCCGCGCTCTTGTAGTTTCAGCTCATAAATCCTCGTATGCGGCGTTTTTGACCGAATTTGCCTTATTTTTTCCCCGCCCTTCACAAAAGTATTTACAGTGACAAATCAACTAGAAAAATAGGAAGTTCCACTGGATTGAGGCGACGTGGGTTAACTTACACCGGGGAGCCGGATAGGGGGTCTGACCAACCTCCGAATGCTGCAGTCATTGAGATAAACGAGGTGCCGGGAAGACGGGAATCGTCTCGCCATGGAAATTTATCCAACGGCAGGTAGCCAGACTATTTGCGTAATCACTCACTAAAAAACGAGGTGAAAACCAATGCAGAACAAACCTATGGCAGGCAAAAAGGACGCAGCACCTGTTAAATCAGACGCAGCCCCGAAAGCAGCCCCAGCACGCGACGCACCTTCAAAGAAAGGAAACCGCAAGTAATGCGGTTTTATTTCTGAAGGAAAAAATAGTTGAACATACCCTTATGTGAGGCGGGCACCCCGTTTCACATAAGCTCGCCTGAATTCAGACACAATATCGTCTGTTCTTTTTTAGTGTAAAAAATATGCAGAGTATTTTCCGTATCTGAAGGGCTGGAGGCATTTTCTGAAATACGTGAAAATGTGATGCGTGGAGTTAGTATCACTTTGACTTTGCGTTGGCCAACATGAGTTTGATCCGGTTTTCCTGATTGATTCTTGTAGCCCCGGGATCATAATCTACAGCAACAATATTTGAATCCGGGAAATCCACTTTCAGTTTTCTCATCATGCCCTTCCCGACAACATGATTCGGCAGACACCCAAACGGCTGCGTGCAGACGATGTTCGGGGTTCCCGAGTGGATGAGTTCCAGCATCTCTGCTGTAAGGAGCCAGCCCTCACCCATTTTATTTCCATATCCGAGGTATCCTTTGACGCATTTCTGCAAATCGGCAAAGGTCCCCATAGCACGGAAGGTCCCATCCTCTTTTATCACATTGATCATGATTTTCTGGCAGCTTCCAATATATCTCTGAGCAACCCCGATAGCAAACTTTTTCAGTTTGCTCCCGCCGTAGAGATCCACATCAACATATCGATTATTGAATTTGAAGAGCATGAAGTCAGTTATACCCGGCACGATAACTTCCACCCCTTCATTGGTGAGAAAATCCTCAAGATTATTGTTGCCGAGCGGGGCATACTTGATATAGATCTCGCCGACGATACCGACACGGATCTTCTTTTCTGCGCTGCGGGGAATTGCTGCGAAATCGCGGGTTATCATCTCCATATATGTTTTCATCTGGCCGCGGCTCATTCCCTTTCCGTGAACGAAAAGGTCAACGAGATCGTCGGTCCATCGTGAGATCAGGCGATCGGTTTCACCCTTCTTCAGTTCATACGGTCTGCATTGATTGCCGAGATAGATCAGAAGATCACCATACATCATACCATAGACCATCCGGCGGCCTACCCTCACGGGGATCTTAAATCCGGGATTCTTTTCCAGACCCGAAAGGTTGATCGAGATCACCGGGATATACTCAAGACCCGCTTTTTTGAGCGCCTTTCTGAGCAGGTGTATATAGTTCGAGGCACGACATCCTCCTCCTGTCTGGCTGATAAGAAGAGCAACTTTGTGCGGATCATATCTTCCGCTCTGGACTGCTTCGATCAGCTGGCCGATGACGAGAAGGGCTGGATAACAGGTGTCATTGTGCACATACTTCAGTCCAGTCTCTACGATTTCCCGGTTGGTCGAAGTCAGAATGTCGATCTTATAGCCCTCGAGTTCGATGATCCTCTTCAAAAGATGGAACATCACCGGAAGCATCTGGGGCATGATGATCGTGTACTCTTTTTTCATCTCTTCGGTGAAGAGGAGTCGCCCGGTCTCGTCATATACCAGTTCTGCCATATTACACTCTCTCCCGTGCTTCGACCGCTGCGATCAGACTTCGGAGACGGATCTTCACGGCTCCCAGGTTGGTGATCTCATCGATCTTGATCTGGGTGTAGAGTTTCCCGCCTGTCTCGAGGATGTCGCGTGTCTCGTCCGTTGTGATCGCATCGATCCCGCACCCAAATGACACGAGCTGGATCAACTCCATGTCGGGCTGTGTACAGATATATCTTGCAGCCGAGTAGAGTCTTGACTGATAGGTCCATTGGTTAAGGACTTTTCTTCGCTCCTTTTCCACGAGATGTGAAACTGAGTCCTCGCTGATGAGAACAAATCCATAGGAAACGGCGAGTTCATCGATTCCATGTCCGATCTCCGGGTCGATATGATACGGTCTCCCTGCCATAACGAGGATCTTATGCCCGTTCTCTCTGGCGTAGCGGATGTATTCCTCGCCTTTTGCATGGATATCGGCCTTATAGGTCTCGTAGGCCTCATACGCCGCGCTGACCGCTGCCTTTGTTTCACGGTTCGGGATGCCGAACTCTTTTTTGAAGTAAACAGCGGCGCGTTTGGCAAAGTCTTTGGGTCTGTGCAGACCGAAGTAGGGATCCATAAACCTGACTCCGGTGAGTTCAGAGATATTTGCCGCAAGAAGTTCCGGGTAGTAGGCGACGACCGGACAGTTGAAGTTATTGTCTCCTGCTCCCTCATCAAAGTTGTAAGGCATACAGGGGTAGAAAATCGTATCAATTCCTTCATTGATCAGAGAGATCACATGACCGTGCATCAGTTTTGCCGGGTAGCAGACCGTGTCCGAAGGGATGGTATGTTGTCCGAGCCGGTAGACGGCACGAGACGATTCGGGAGATAACACTATCTCGAAACCGAGTTTCGTAAAGAACGCATGCCAGAACGGGAGGTTCTCAAACATATTGAGTCCAAATGGTATGCCGATCTTTCCACGGGGTCCGGGAACTCCTGTGAGAGAACGCAGCCGGTCATATTTCCATTTCGCCAGATTGGGGAGATCGGTCTTCTGTTTTCCAAGAGGTCTGGTGCATCTGTTTCCTGAGACGAATCGGCGTCCGTTGTCGAAGGTATTGATGGTCAGACTGCAGTGGTTCGTACAGATGTTGCAGGTGATGGGTCTGGCTTTGTGAGTAAACTCTGTGAGCTGATTCCGGGTAAGCAGTCCGGGCTCCTCCGGCGCCGTATCCTTCGCATATAGCGCTGCACCGTACGCCCCTGAGATCCCGGCGATAACGGGGCGAGTGACCTGACGCTCTAGTTCCTGTTCAAAACTTCGGAGGACTGCATCATTTTTGAATGTCCCTCCCTGAACGACGATGTGCTTTCCGAGGTCATCGGCATTGGCAGCACGTATCACTTTATAGACAGCGTTTTTGACGATCGAGATGGAAAGTCCTGCTGAGATATCTGCGACCGTTGCCCCGTCCCGCTGTGCCTGTTTCACCGACGAGTTCATGAATACGGTGCATCTTGACCCAAGGTTCACCGGATGTTCGACGAACAGGCCGAGTCTGGAGAACTCCTCGATCTCGTAGCCGAGAGCCCGGGCGAATGTCTCGATAAATGAGCCGCAGCCGGATGAACATGCTTCATTTAAGAAGATGCTGTCAACAGCCCCGTTTCGGATCTTGAAGCACTTCATATCCTGACCCCCTATGTCGATGATGAAATCCACGTCCGGGTTGAAGTGCTTGGCGGCCCGATAATGAGCTATTGTTTCAACAAGGCCGAGATCCATATTGAATGCGTTCTTGATCAGGTCCTCTCCATAACCCGTGACGGCACTGCCCTTAACCCGAATCCTGTCTCCGGCAAGTTCGTAGATCTTTTTCAGCTCTGCGAGGACGATCCCGACCGGGTTGCCCTGATTCGAGCCGTAGTATGAGTAGAGAATGCCGCAGTTTTCATCGATCAGGACGAGTTTGGTCGTCGTGCTTCCCGCATCGACCCCAAGCCAGGCATCGCCGGAGTAAGCGGCGATGTCTGTATTCGGCGGAGCATTACTGTTGTGCCTTTTGCAGAATGCTTCATACTCTTCCCGGGAAGTGAAGAGCGGCGGCATGGTGTTTGTGTGCGTCGCATCATCTACACTCTCCCCTATTTTTTTCAGGATATCACTGAACGCGATGTATTCGTATCCTTCCGTCGAGAGTGCCGCTCCGAGTGCCGCAAAACAGTCTCCGTTTTTTGGGAAGACTGCATGATCCTCATCCAGAGATAGTGTTTCTGCAAACCGTTTTCGAAGACCTTTATAATAATAAAGCGGTCCCCCGAGGAATACGATAGTCTCTCCAAGACTTCTCCCCTGGGTCAGTCCGGCAATGGTCTGATCGACGACCGCCTGATAGATGGATGCCGCCACATCCTCTTTTTGTCCACCCTGATTGAGGATCGGCTGGATGTCCGTCTTTGCAAACACACCGCAGCGTGAAGCGATCGGATAAATCTTTTCGAAATGCTGTGAGAGTTCATCGAGTTCTTCGACGGTCACGTTCAGCAGTGTCGCCATCTGATCGATGAAGGCTCCCGTTCCGCCTGCGCAGCTCCCGTTCATCCGCTCTTCAAGGCTCCCCTTAAAGAAGATGATCTTTGCATCCTCTCCCCCGAGTTCTATGACGGAGTCTGCGTTGGGGATGTATGTTTTAACGGCTTTTGCCGTAGCAAAAACTTCCTGGATAAACGGAAGGTTTGCTGATTTTGCAACTCCAAGACCTGCGGATCCGGTGATCAGCATCCGAACGTTTTTTCCATCAAGAATGTCCGATGCCCTGTTCAGAAGTTCCCCGGTTTTTTCTCTTACGTTGGAGAAGTGCCGTTCATATGCCCGGAAGAGAATATTGTCTGTTTTGTCCAGCACAATGACTTTGACGGTGGTCGAGCCAATGTCGATGCCTATTTTCAATATTGAAGTATTATTTGGCTCCGTCATTTATGTAAGCAGTATTAGTCCGGCTTTTCAATATAGCTTGTGGGATAAAACCGTTGACTCCTGTCATGCATTGATGGAACGTGGGATTAATACTCTCAAGGACCCAATAATAACTACTTCAGGTGAATATATGGCAGAAGAAACCGGGGCACTCCCCTCCCGTACCGATTTTAGTGCATGGTACAACGAAGTCATCCGCCGTGCGGATATAATGGACGTCAGATATCCTGTCAAAGGACTTTATGTCTGGTATCCGTTCGGATTTGCACTTCGTAATCATACCTACACACTCCTCAGAAATCTATTGAATAAAGACCACGAGGAAACGCTTTTCCCCCTCTTGATCCCCGAAACCGAGTTCATGAAGGAGGCCGAACATATCAAAGGATTCGAAGATGAGGTCTACTGGGTCACCCACGGCGGTCTCTCGCCTCTTGATGTGAAACTTGCTCTGCGTCCAACCAGTGAGACGGCTATCTATCCGATGTATGCTCTCTGGGTGCGCTCCCACGCGGACCTTCCCTTAAAGCTCTATCAGGTCGTTAATACCTTCAGATATGAAACAAAACATACCCGTCCTCTGATCCGGCTTAGAGAGATAACCTCCTTCATGGAATCCCACACGGTTCATACCGACTGGGAAGATGCAAACCGGCAGGTCGAGTCTGAACTGGGTCTTGCATCTGAGTTCTACCGTGAACTTGGCGTCCCAATTATCATCTCCCGCCGTCCGGACTGGGACAAGTTCCCGGGAGCCGATTTCACAATGGCAATTGATGCTGTCATGCCTGACGGACGAACTCTTCAGATCGGAACCGTTCACCATCTCGGCGATCACTTCTCCAAGACGTACAACATAACCTACGAAGATGTGAACGGCGAACAGAAACTCGCATCCCAGACCTGCTTTGGGATTTCCGAGAGATGCATTGCCGCAATCATCGCGGTTCACGGTGACGACAAAGGACTGGTCCTTCCGGCCACCGTCGCCCCGACCCAGGTTGTTATCATCCCGATCATCGTTGGAAAACGCAGAGAGGAGATCATGGCCGCGGTTGCATCACTCGAGGCTGAACTCAAAGCCGCCGGTCTTCGTGTGAAAACCGATGCTCGCGACATGCGCCCGGGCGCCAAGTATTATCACTGGGAACTGCACGGCGTGCCCCTTCGGGTCGAGCTTGGCCCGCGTGATCTTGACAACAATCAGCTCGTCTGTGCGAACAGACTGGGTATTAAGACCACTATTCCCAGAGAAAATGCCGCTGAGTCCGTGAAATGCCTGCTTGATGAAGTCCATGATAAGATTCTTGACAAAGCAGAAGAGCACCTGAGCAGCCATCTGAAGACCGTTACAACAGTAGAAGAATGTCAGCAGATACTTGAGGAGAACATCGTCGTCGTTCACTGGTGCGGTGAGAAGGCATGTGCCGACAAACTTGAGGAGCTTACCAACTCCTCACTTCTTGGAACCGGCGTCCGCAGCAAATATGTCGTCGATGATGAGGGTCCGTGTATCGTCTGCGGTAAAGCAGGCAAAACCGCCCTCGTTGGCAGATCATACTAAAAAGATCATACATCCAATTAAAACAAATCCATATAAAAACAGAGGATATCATGCAAAACAATGACCAATATTCAAACACACGAAATGATAATGCCAGGGCCGGCATGCCGATAGACGAGATGCACGAACTTGACCGGACCCTCGGTTTTAAAGAACGCCGTTATATAGAGGAGCTCCGGATCCTGACCAAATCGACCGCGATCGACTGTGTCATCGATGACCGGTTCGAGCGGATCATCTATGTCATCCGTCCGGGCGATATGGGTCTTGCTATCGGGAAAGGCGGGGACAATATCAAGAAAATGTCCCGTGTTCTCGGTAAACGGATCGAGATGGTCGAGTTCGATGAGGACCGTGAGGTTTTCATTGCCAACATGTTCAAACCGGCCGAGGTCGCCTCCGTTTCGTTTGGCGAGCGGGACGAACTGGTTTTGGTCACTGTTCCGGAACGGGGAGATTTCGGCCTTGCTATCGGGAAAGGCGGGTCAACGATCGAAAAGGCCCGGATCCTGGTCCGAAGGTTTTATGGTAAAGAGGTGGGAGATATTCTCATACCCAACAGAGGGAATATATGACCGATGCAAAAGTGTTTGATGAGTTATGGCAGGTGATCTGCGAACGGGCAGCCTCCACCAGTACAGAGAAGTCGTATGTGCGCCACCTCCTCTTTCATGAAAAGGGAATCGATAAATCCCTTGAGAAAGTCGGCGAAGAGGCAGTCGAATTTATTCTCGCAGCAAAGAACGGTGTTTCGGAAAATACCGTTGGAGAAGCCGCAGATCTGATTTTTCATCTGATGGTTGCTTTGAAGGCTGCTGATGTCGATTTCGGTCTTGTGGAAGAAGAACTCGCCGTCCGTCGCGCCGGCATGCATCTTCACGATTAACGCGGCGCATCGGAGTTTTTCCTCCCGATTCAGACGCAACCCCTATTAACAGGAAACACCACATAATATACATGAAACTCTTAGTCAGCCCAAGCTCAATAACCGAGGCAAAGTACTGCCTTGATGCTGACATTATTGATGTCAAGCGTCCTGCTGAAGGATCGCTTGGTGCTAATTTTCCGTGGGTGATCCGCGAAATTAAACGTATGGCTTCTTCAACTCCCGTTTCTGCGGCGATCGGCGATTACCGCCCCACGCCGGGGAATGCGTCACTCGCTGCATACGGCGCTGCCTGCGCCGGCGCTGATTTTATCAAGATCGGTTTGATGTTCAGTGATAAACAGGCTGCAAAAGAAGTGATCGAAGGGGTCGTTCGTGCAGTCAAGGAGCCGTTCCCGGAAAAGATCGTTGTCATTGCCGGATACTCGGACTTCGAACGACTCGGCGCGATCAGTCCCTTTGATATCTCTCCGCTCGCAGCAGAGTGCGGCGCTGATTTTTCTATGATCGATACCGGTAGGAAGGACGGCAAAAGCACGTTCGAGTTCATGAACGAAGAAGTTCTTGCAAATTTCACCGATCTAAACCGTTCCCTGGGAATCGGGACTGCTCTTGCAGGATCCCTGAAGTTTGAGGACATTCCGTTCCTCAAAGAGATCGATCCGGAAATCATCGGTGTCCGCGGCATGGTCTGCGGCGGAGATAGAACAACTATGGTTCAGGAAGATCTCGTGAAAAAAGCGATTCAGATGGTTAGGTAAACAACATGTTTGGAGAAAAACTCAACATCCCTACAGCACTCACCTTTGATGATGTGCTGATTGAACCGGCAGAATCCTGGATAGAGCCAAATGATGTGGACGTTCGATCCAGATTTTCTAAAAACATTTCACTCTCCATACCCTTGGTGAGTGCGGCGATGGATACCGTTACCGAGGCGGAAATGGCAATTGCCATGGCACGTGCCGGAGGTATTGGCGTTCTGCACAGAAACTGTACTCCCGAAGAGGAAGTCGCCTTCGTTATCCGCGTCAAGTCCGCGGACAATGTCATCGAACGTGATGTCAGATACGTGACTCCCGACACTACCATTGCACTTGTTGCAAATCTCATGGATCGTCACTCGATCGGCGGCGTGCCGGTCGTCGGTCCGCATGGAAAACTTCTCGGCATCGTTTCACGGCGGGATGTCAGAGGCCTCGTTAATAAGACCGGTACCGAAACGGTCGAGACCATAATGACCCGGAAACCAATCTCCGTGAAAGACAACATCACCGCGGATGATGCCATCAACATGATGTACACGAAAAAGGTCGAGCGTCTCCCGGTTGTCGATGACAAAGGTCGACTGACGGGTATCATCACTATGCAGGATCTGCTTGAAAAACAGCAGTATCCAAAAGCCAACCGTGATAGTAATGGAAAACTCCGTATCGCTGCGGCAGTTGGACCTTTCGATATGAATCGTGCGCTGAAACTCGCAGAGGCCGGGGTCGATGCGATCGTTGTGGACTGTGCTCACGGTCATAATATGCATGTTGTTCAGGGAGTAAAAGACATCAAAGGCTCGGTGTCCTGTGATGTTGTCGCCGGAAATATTGCGACCGCGAAGGCCGCCGGTGAGCTCATCGAGTTCGTTGACGGCATCAAAGTAGGCATAGGCCCGGGTTCGATCTGCACGACCCGTATTGTAGCCGGTGTCGGCGTTCCGCAGGTCTCCGCTATTGCCAATGTATGTGATATCGCAGATCCCTGCGGCATCCCTGTCATTGCAGACGGCGGCGTCAAATACAGCGGCGATGTGGCTAAGGCAATAGTTGCCGGCGCCTCTTCAGTGATGATGGGCAGTATGTTTGCCGGAACCGATGAGGCTCCCGGTAAAACGATCATCGTCAAAGGCAGAAGATATAAACAGTACCGCGGGATGGGTTCTCTTGGCGTCATGACTTCCGGGAACTCAAGCGACCGGTACTTCCAGACGAAAGGTATCGGAGCAACCAAGTATGTTCCTGAGGGCGTTGAAGGAGCCACCCCGTATGTCGGTTCCGTGACAGATGTCATTTATCAGACGATTGGCGGTCTCAAATCAGCGATGGGCTACTCAGGAAGTAAGGATATCGAGACTATGCGGAAGAATGCCAGATTCGTTCGCATAACATCGGCGGGGCTCAAGGAGTCTCATCCGCACGATATTCTGATTACCGACGAAGCACCGAACTATCGTACCAATCTCTAAGATTGGCACTTTTTTTATTAAATTCAAGTGAAAAAGAAAAATATTTTCGGGGTTATCCGTTTTTCCTGACAATATAAAGTTCATATACCATCATCAGTGCCAGCACGGCCAGGGAGATGACCAAAAATCCCAGTACGACATTATGGATCATCGGCATCCATGACACGCTCTCCGCTACCTGACCAGTTGCCGCTTTAATCGCGAACACCTCTGCCGTGTCGCTGGTTCGAATAGGATATCCTGCGCCGACGGTAAACCGGTTCAGCATTTGAGGGATGGCGATTACGAGGGAACAGCCGATGGCGATCGCCCCGGCCATGGTGCCGTATCTCTCCACAATGCCTTTCAGATCAACGGTCTTTCGCGGCGCAAACACAACGACCTGATCCTTGACTGAATAGATCTTCATCTCACGCCCCTTCTCGCTCCAGCGTGTGTTGGAGATCTCAACCAGCCCCGCCGAAAGCATATTTTCCAGATGGTATTTTACTGTTGTAAGGGGAAGTCCGGTCCGCTCGGCAAGAGCCGTGGCACTCTGCGGATTGCCGGTGAGTGCATTAAATAGATCCGCAGACGTAGGAGAAGACATTGCCTTGGCATATTTTTGTGCTTCAAGGGAACCATGTTCCAGCACAATAACGTTCTCGTCCTGCATGATATGTACTCTACTTGTATGGATGCGAGTAGATATAACCCTCTCCTAAACTGCGAAAAAAATGGTAGTTATGATTATAATTCTGAACGGATGACTGACTCTGCTTTCTGAAGGGCCTTGTCAATGGCTGACGGATCTGCTCCCGCCCCCTGAGCGAGATTCTCTTTACCTCCGCCTTTACCGCCGAGTTCCGCACAAACTTCGCTGACCAGTTTTCCTGCATGGATCTTTGCATTCCCGGATGAGGCAACAACACCAAGACCATCTGCGGTCGTGATCAAAACCGCCACGCCTCCACGTTCGGCGATCTTTCCTGCGACCGTCACGAGCTCCTTTCTGGAGACATCGATCTGTTTTATCACGACCTCGACACCTGTGATGTCGATCCCTTCGATCCGTGAAAGTTCAAGTTCTGCGATCTTTGCCCGGAGTTTTTCGATCTCTTTACGTTGATCTTTCCACTCGGTGAAGAATCGATCGACCGATCCCGGGAGATTCTCTGTCTGCACCGATAGAGTGTCTGCCGATGTACTCAGCAGGCTCTGGATATGCTGCATCGCATCAAGAGCCGCGAATCCTGCCGCAAACTCGATACGCTCGACTCCATCCTGAATATGTTCCAGCTTCAGGATCTTGATAGGTCCGATCTCACCGGTAGACTGACAGTGTGTTCCGGCGCATGCCTGAACTTCGGCACCCATCTGAACTACGCGGATGTCTTTTCCCGGTGGGACACCTCCCTGATAAAGGGCAAATCCGAACTTCTGTTCCGCCTTCACCCTGTTCTCGATCTTGATCATCGTTGGGAGATTTTCCATCACCAGACGGTTGGCGATCGTCTCCATCTGTTTCAGTTCCTCGGGCGTGATGTGGGTGTAATGCCGGATATCCAGCCTTGCAACATCAGTCGAGAGTTGTGATCCTGCCTGGTGGACATGCGGGCCAAGCACCTCTTTTGCGGCACGAAGGATCATGTGGGTCGCTGAGTGATGGCGCATAAGCGCCCATCTGCGGTCTTCATCAAGGACGCCTTTTACTCTGTCGCCGCGTTTCAGGGTGTTCTCCCGAACTTTATGAAGGATCACATTCTCCGACTTTACGACTTCATCAACACGGACCATCGTGGACTTCGTTACAAGCATACCGGTATCGGATGGCTGGCCTCCTCCTTCGGGGTAGAACAAGGTGGCGTCCAGAACAACGTAGTTGTCGAAGATATCAAGGACCGTTGCATCGAACTCCATGTCGGCAGGACGTTCATAGAAACTCTTGCGTGTCTCCGGGATTTTTGCGATCCTGTCTGCGTATTTCGCGAGCGGCGAGACTGGTTTTTCCGTCTCGTTTTCGGAGTGCATGTCCGCGATCTGCGAATCAAAGTCGTCGGGGATCTCGAACTCGGCACCGGTGTCTTTCAGGATCTTGCCCATCAGATCCACCGGGATGCCGTGCGAGTCATAGAGTGTGATCAACTCGGCAAGCGGGACAGGTTCGTTCTTCTTGACATAGGTCTGCCCGACACGCTGAACAGTTCTGGTCCCGCGTTCGATGGTTGTATCGTACTTCTCGACCTCACGATTGAGGATGTGCCGGACGATATCTTCATCCTGCTCAAAGTTGGTAAGACCGATCGTTTTCATCTGGGAAACCACCAGATCGCCGAGGTCCTCGTCGAGTTTTAAGTCCTGCATCATTCTGATGCTGCGCCTGAGCACGAGACGGGCCAGGTATCCCTCGCGGACATTGGACGGGACAATGAGATCGCCGAGCATATATGCGAGACATCTGGTGTGGTCACAGAGAGCATACACACTTTCCATCGGGACGATGATCTCTTCGAGTTTCGAAAGAGAGATGTTCGTCGCATCAGCTACCTGCTGTCTGAGGTCGCGGATCTTTTCTCCGCGGATATCCATGAGACCGGCAAACTTTGCGTTCAATCCTAATATGCGCTCGACTTCCGGATTTTCAAGCCGGTCCTCCATTCCTGCCGAGGTAAGGATACGCGGGATCATCTCCGGGAATACCGCGTCATAGGCGGTCGGTGTACCGCAGGATGCCCAGGTGAACCTCTCCAGTCCGTAACCCGTATCGACGATCCGGAGAGGCATCTCGTAGTAATCTTTACCGTCAATGCTCACCGGGGGTTTGCCGGAATTTTTCCGGGAAAGGTTCATGAAAACGAGTGTGGCTACTTCGAGGCCACCCATTAAGACCTCGACACTTGCTCCGGCATTTCCTCCCCCGAACCACGGGTTTTCTTTGTAGGTGAGATCGAATAAGTCTCCGCCAAGTGACTGAACAAATCCGCTGCAGAGTTCAAGACAGCGGTCTTTCCAGTAGATCGGTTTCTCATCGGTGTTGAAGGCATGATGTGCCATCATCTCAAAACAGGTGAAGTGTCTGCCGGATCGACCGACGTTGTCAAGATCGTTCAGTCTGATACAGGGCTGAGAGATCGTCAGCGGATTTGCCGGCGGGGGGCATACTCCACTTGTCACGAAAGGCTGGAAGTCTGCGATGGATGCAATAGTAAGATAGATGTCGTCACGCCATCTTGCGGCTACCGGGTATCTGTTGATCCTGGTATGACCATGTTTCTCGAAGAAGGAGAGATACGCCTCCCGCATCTCCACAAGGCTGTGTTTTTTGAAGATCGGGTCTCCGATGAACTGATATGGTTCACAGGGTGCATCTCCACAGATCTCTCGGTTTGGGTCGAGAGTCCAGAATGCGCTGCCGCATTTTTTACAGATTTTGCGGACGAATCCGTTTTCTTTGAAGTATTCAAGCTGGTATTCGTTTTCTAGCATGGGTAAACCTCCGGTAGAGATAGTATATATTTGTTGGATTGATGCGGTTAAATGAGTTTGCGTTAGGTTTTTGGGTTGAGTGGTGTTTGAGATATGCGGAGCGTAAAAACAGGATGTTTGCGGTCTCGTTCTGTCTCCGGCAGTTCAGTTAATAGCCAAGTGACGCCAGATAATCCATACTTGGCTTGACATCCTCAAGTCTGAGGACTTCGAGAATAAGCGTCGCATCTCTGATTTCAGGAAGAATTTTTGAAAAATCCACCGTTCCTGTCCCACAAGCGGCATGTTCATCGAAGATCCCCTTATTGTCATGGAGATGCAGATGATCCGGTTTTTCCTGGAGAAATGCATCAAGCGTTCCGGTAAGATTTGCATGCCCTACATCCAGAGTGAACCCAAGGCCAGCTCCCCGAAGCTCCCGGACAAGTTCCGGAGTTTGAAAGTGACAGCAGTTGAGGGATCCGAGATTTTCCATGACGAACCGGACGGAGAACGTTTCCTGAAGAATGCCAAGGTCCCGGATCGATGTTTGCAGCGCAGAAAACGATGCCTCCCAGTATGCCGGGTCAAGGCAGAATCCCGGATGGATCACAAGTTTTTCCGCGCCCGCCTGATCTGCGATCACGGCTGTATCTCTGATAACGTCGATGCTCGCTCTGCGGATCGGTTCAAACGATTCTGCGATGTTTCCGTCAGCAGTCGGTGCATGGATCGTATAACGCAGATCGAATTTATCCAGAATGGATGCGTGTCGAAAGAGAGAATGATTTGCATCACACTGTATCTCCACGAGATTTGTGAACGGTTCAAGCGTAGCGAGCGCACGTTCGAGCGGCAGATTCATTACACAATTCGTGGAGATACCTACTGTGTTCATGGGTTTATTTCTCTATGGAATTCATGCATAAAGTATTTTCATAAGAGTTGTGATGTCGGATATGACGACTGCTCCATTCTCAATTAGAGTTTTGCGGATCCGAGTTGCCTCACCATCCGTATAATCCTCCCCTTCCCCAATCAGGTACACAGATGTGGACACCTCGGTGAGAGCTTTCAGATTTGCCAGATTTCCATATCCTATCGGCATGCCGGTGACCACGATTTTATCGGCATTGGTAAGCATCGTCTTCAGTTTTTGAACAGACATCTCACTCACGACGGCAAACGGCGGTTCAATGATAGTCTTCAGTCCAAGTTTCACTGATGCAAGACAGTCCGAGTCGTTTGCCGCCAAGACACCGGCGGATACGGTAAAACCGTGCAGACATAAGGTGTAAAGGATCTCAGTTCCCGTTCCACCTCCAGAAATAACATGAATGCGTGTAGAAGTGGACGCCGGCTGAACGCCGTACTCCGGAATGAGATGCGGTTTTCCCGTAAGCGGGTGGGTTGACACCATCATCCCGACAGAAAAACTCTCCCGAATTTTTTCCGGCGTCAGGACCTCCATTGGTGTTCCGACCGCGAGAATTTTCCCATGTTTCATTAGCACGATCCGGTCACAGAAGTATGATGCCAGATTCAGATCGTGAAATACCCCAATGACGGTGATCTCCGGGGTAAGATCCCGGATAAGATCCATAATTTCTATCTGATGATTGATATCGAGATGGGATGTCGGCTCGTCCAGAAGGAGAATTCTCGGCTGCTGGGTAAGCGTTCTCGCAATTAAGACACGCTGACGTTCTCCTCCGGAAACCTCGGTGATCAGCCTGTCGGCGAGATGAAACGTGTTTGTTGTTTTCATCGCTTCATCGGCTATCGCCAGATCTTTTGCTGAAAGGGGTGCCAGTTTTCCAATATGCGGATATCTGCCCATAAGGACGATCTCCCGTACAGTGAACGGAAATGCGACATCTGTTTCCTGACCCACGCACCCGATCGTTTTTGCGAGAGCGCGTGAATCATATGATTCTGCATCCAGTCCTTCGATGAAAACAGCACCGTCATCAGGTTTTAAGATGCGGGAAAGGGCCCGGAGGAAGGTTGTTTTGCCGCATCCATTCGGTCCGAGAATGCCGATAAACCCGCCTTGATCAACGGCGAGAGAGAACTGTTCGATAACCTGATGGTCACCATACTTTACCGAGATATTGTCTGCGGAAATGGTTGGTGTCATACACGTGTCCTCCGACGGAGCAGGTAAATGAAGAATGGAGCTCCGAGAAATGCGGTGACAATTCCAACCGGGATCTCAACGGGCAGTGTTCTGGCAAATGTATCTGCCCATATGAGAAGAATGGATCCTGCCAGCATAGATGCCGGAAGAAGGATCCGGTGGTCAGGCCCGGTAAAGATCCGCATGATGTGAGGGATGATGAGTCCGACGAATCCAATGCAGCCGGATATGGAAACTGCTATGGCAGTAATAAATGTGGAGACCACAAGGAGGATCTTTTTCGTTCTTTCAGTATTGACGCCAAGATGGATCGCCTCCTCCTCCCCAAGAGCCATAACATTCAGATCGCGGGAGAAGATGTAGAGAATGACTGCTGCAGCCGGGATCAAAAGAGCAAGGCCCACATCGTCCCAGTACATGTTCCAGAATCCTCCCATCATCCAGAACATGATCTGGTGAAGGCTGTTTCCGGACATGTACATGATGAAGGAAAGCATAGCGGAAAGGAAAAGTGAAACGGCAATTCCTGACAAAAGCAGGGTCTCAACTGCCATTCTGCCGTTTCTTTTTGAGATTATATAGACCGTGATCGTCGAAGCTGCTGCTCCGATAAAGGCAAAGAGCGGCATTAATAATCCGCCGAGAAAAACAATAGCGCAGGCGGCTCCGAGAGCACCGCCGGTGGAGGTTCCGATGATATATGGATCTGCCATCGGGTTTCTGAAAAGTCCCTGCATGACACAACCGGCAGATGCAAGACCTCCTCCTACTAGAAGGGCCCCGATTATCCGCGGGAGCCTGACTTCAAAAATCAGTTTATGGATCATGTCCGAGTCAAAGGTGAGAAGGGACAACCCCGAGACTCCAATGCAGGTGGTAATAACAATGCTTATCAAAAGAACGATGAGAAGCACCGGAAGGAGGAGAATGGGGTGGCGAAGCATAATTGTAGGTATATTGTTTGTGTTAAGTAAAATAAAGATGTGTGATATGATTTTTGTTCACATTCTTCTGCAGACAAAGAGGCCGCCAATAAGTCCGGCAATGATCAGGACCGCACCAAATCCCGGGGAAGCTGCGGTCGAGCCGGGTTCAGCATACTCTCCGAAGATCTCCGGATGGAGGATTTGTGCAAGCTGCTCTAAAGAAATGACGATCCTCGGTCCCCCTCTATCGAAGGTATCGGAATCCATGACATAAACATCCTTGTTTTGTACAGCAGTGATACTGCTGAGTCTCTGTTCGGTTAAGAATGCTTTCTGGAGCGTGTTTTCGCCGGTCGTTCCCATTTTTGAACCTGAGTCCACCAGAATGATCTCAGGATCGGTTGTAAGCAGCTTTTCAAGCGTGACCACTCCCCAGCCTTTTACATCAGCGAAGGCATTCGTTCCGCCCGCAAGAGTAATAAGTTCATTTTGGAACGTATTCGAACCGGAAACCCAGAAAGACTCAACACTCATCGCGTGCATAACCGTTGGTTTTTCTGTAACACCTTCAAGTTTATCCGTTATTGCCTGAATCCGGATCTTCATATCAGATATAATAGAATCTGCCTCAGCGGTTGTACCGGTACATGTCCCGATCATTCGGATCGCATCGTACGTTCCTTCAACACTGTCTGACTGGATGACGATGACAGTGTATCCAAGCTGACGGAGAGAATCAATATTTTCCTGTCCGTTTTTTGGATTTGCAAAGATGATATCCGGATTTGCGGCAACGATTTTTTCCACATTTATAGTGGAATATCCTCCTATTTTTGGTTTTGTTAAAGCTTCTTCCGGATAGTTACAGTATTCGGTGACGCCCACGACCTTGTCACCAAGTCCGAGAGCAAAAATAATTTCTGTGTTTGTCGGGGCGAGTGAGACGATGGTCTGCGGCTGGCTTTCTATAATAGATTCAAAGCCGGAGTCATCAGTGATGGTCACAGGGGTCCATCCAAGGGCGGTGCCGGAAAATATGGCAAGGGCCAGCAGGAAAACCAGAAGTATTCGTAGATGTTTCATAGTAAGATATAGTTTATCTTACATAAGTAAATAAATTATGATTTGAACGTCACCACAGGGACTTAGAGTAGGATTTACGCGGTGCTGGTTTGGGTCCGATTCGGGAGGGGTAAGGCTGGATGCGGAGACCTGAGATAAGAGTCAACCGCGAAGTTTTGCGGGAGAAGTTCTCTTTCGCTCATCTTTTCCCGCCATTTTTCTCTCATCAAAACAGCCCCTTCGCAAGTCTGTCGACTTGCTCAGCTAAGGGACCTAAAGGTCCCCGCCTCCACTCGAAAACCACCATTTCCACTCCAAAATTACCCTCCGTCGATCAAAAACACCCCTTTTTTGACCAGCAAAAAACCATCACCCAACAAAAAACACGCCCATTCCTGCCGATTTCGCAGGCAAAACAACAAAACTATATAAAGGATTGCCCAGGCGCCTGAAAAAAACGATAACCCCCGACAGACTGCCTACCTAGGTAGTGACCTAGAGCGGAAGAAAAATCTCTCATCAATCACTTTTTTTTTAGGCGCCTAGTCTCTTATTATTATTATTTTATGTACATTGCAGAAGAGAGAGAGAGAGAGAGAGAGAGAGAGAAAAACCAAAATAAAAATTACTCCTATATAAATTAGTAACGCACTAGGTAGGTAGTTTTTCCGGGGGTATCGTTTTTTCCAGGCGCCTCCCTATCAATTTATATACTATTATCTCACCAAATCGAAAATACGCCGAATCCTGCCGATTTCGATTTTTACCCACGAAAAATCATCATCAAAAATACATCAAAAATGATCGCCGGGAGGTCAAAATGGAATAGAAATACCTATTTGCGAGTGGAAAATGAAGAAAAATTCACCGGGGTAGACCAGCCTCAGGACGATCCGTCCAAATCATTTACACACTTCGGGGATGAGGATATCTCCATCGAGTCGGGCTCTGACGACCCCTTGGAAACGTATAGGTACCTCATCAAATATGATACTCCACCGCGGGCCGCTCCGCGCCGGAGTCGCGGCCCCGCACCCCGAAAAAAGAAAAGGGATTGCTCGTCCTCTTCTACATATATTGAGAGAGATTAAACAATAAAAAAACCCGCTGGCGGGTTTTTCCCCAGCATTTTTCCAGAGAGGGTGCGATTCCTGCATAGGCGAAGCCCATTTGAGGCGGCACGCAAATCTTCGATTTGCACGCATCAGCCGGAGCAGAGCACCCGAACGCAAGAAAAATGCGATTCGCGTTAATTCGCGGAGGCGTGCAAATCGAAGATTTGCGTGCCGCCTCAAATGAGCAAAGCTCATTTGGGCTTATTCGCGGTTAAATAAAATTATGTGTCCACACCCAGCCGTACACTCCCCGAATCTTCATGTTAATTCAAGCGAAGGCTGCAAGCCCGAGTCGGAGAGCAAATCTCTGATTTGCGGTTCGCGATTAAATAATCTCTCTTCTCCACACCCAACAAACTCCCTCCCGAATTGGAGCCACACCAACACCGCGTAACTCCTTTGAGAAAAAAAGATGAATAGATTATTCCGGACGGTTACTTTCCCTCGACAAACCCTCTCAGGTCCATCTCGAAAGCAACTGCCTGATGTTCAAGTCCGAATCCAACGAGAACATCCGGATTGATCTCACCAAAGACACCAACCTTCTCTCCGGAAACGTAAATATCGCCGCGTCTTCCGGGAATGAATGCCTCATCCGACGACTCCCGAACCTCATATTTGATTGACATCATCCGGCAAAATGCATCTACCACTGCATAGATTTCCGAGAAGTCCGCAGCCGTATGGATAGAAGCCGCTGCCATCTTCGGATAGGTGAGAAGACTCTCCACCACATCCCCGCAGGCAAATACCCTCTGCGGAAGTTCGCGTGAACGGTTGATCGAGAGCGATTCCATCAGAAGCGGCAGGATATCCGTTCTGATGATCGTCTGATCCTCGCTGATCGGGTGAAGAACATGTAGGGCCGCCGGGTTTTCCGGTCTGTGCATCATGTTGTAGGAGATCTCCCCGCTTGTCAGTGTGAACGGTGTGTTCTCGATGTACGACAGACCGACCATGATGTTTCTTACGAGACTGTAGAGTTTCTGGACCGGGTGGGGTTTTCCAACAGTGAAACTCGGCGGCAGACTCGTCTCGATCTTATCATACCCGAAGGCGATTGCCACGTCCTCATAGATATCATGATCATGCATGATATCAGCTCGATAACAGGGAATCTCGACGGTGACGGTATCCTCGTTAACTACCTCGGCGCCAAATCGCATCTTCATAAGAAGTTCGGTCATTTGGGGCGCTGTCAGCGGGATCCCGGTAAGTTGACTGCATGCGGAGACGGAAACGGTACGTTTTTCCGGATGGAGGTCAGGTGAGACAACACCGTCGATCTCTACCGATTCGATTGCCGCTCCCATTTCAACGAATGCGGCACAGAGGATTTTCACCGCAACGCTCACGGCACGCGGTTCGATACCGGTAACATCCAGAAGAATGTTGTGGGTATTTTCCGTTACCCGGGTCAGTTCCCCGTTGATGATCGGCGGGAAGGAACAGATCCTGCCCTTTACATCGGTGATCAGCGGGAACCTCTCAAACTCCTCGACGATCTTTGCGTAGGCTCTCCCTTTCGGGTGCTCGGCAAGGATCTCTTCCATCGTCATCTCGACATCGTAATCAAGCGGCACGAATGTTGTCTTCCGGTCTGCTGCGATGTAGGAGAACGGTCCCTTGATCTTGTCGAGATCATGCACGCCGATCGCCACCTTTTTGCGGCCGCGGCCGACTGCCCAGTGGAGAGACTCCTGCAGACCCATCAGGGATTCGATCATCGCATTATCCATATGGACATTTCTGATGACCGCTGAGCCGAGATACGGGCGGATATTTGCAAGCTTCGCATCCACGCTGAAGGAGATGCCAGACGGCTTCACTTCATACTTCGGCAGACCAGTTTCTATGCCGAGATATCCGCGCAGCGCACGCGCCGTACCTTCAGCGCTGTACAGATCCGGACGGTTCGGGAAGAACTGAACATCCGTCTGCTCCTCCTCCTCGCGTTCCACCTCGGATCCCATCATGGGGAGGCTCGCACGGATCCTTTCGATATCGGTACCCGTCAGACGGGTCAGATATGCATTGTTGAGTTTTACGATCGGCATATTCAGCTCCTCCTTACCGGGCTTGCGCGTATCCAGTCAATATCGCTCTTATACAGCTGACGCAGGTCTTTGAGACCCATTCTGAGCATCGAGACACGGGAAACACCCAGCCCCCAGGCGAGGACAGGACAGTCGATACCCCAGGGGGCGGTGACTTCCTTTCGAAAAATTCCTGCCCCGCCAAGCTCGACCCAGCCGAGTCCGTCGACCCATACCTCGGGTTCGACTGACGGCTCGGTGTAGGGGAAGTAGCCCGGACGGAACCTGACTTCTTCGAATCCCATCCTGCCGAAGAACTCCTTGAAGAAGCCGAGCAAGTGGCCGAAGTGCAGATCCTTATCCATCACGATACCTTCCAGTTGTTCGAACTCCGGCAGATGGGTGGGATCGATCGTTTCCCTGCGGTAGACACGGGAGATCGAAAATGCCTTCAGCGGCGGGTTCGGGTGCTCGGCAAGGTACTGGATCGAAAGTGAGGTGGAGTGTGTTCTCAGAACACATTTCTTTCCAACTTCCGGGCTCCATTCCCCGCCCCAGCCGGTAGAGCCGGTGTCTCCGCCGAATTTGTGGATATCCCTGATCTTCTCCCATCCGTTTGGAAGCGGCAGTTCTTCTGCGAGATGGAACGTATCCTGCATCTCACGTGCGGGGTGATCCTGCGGCTGATAAAGGGAGTCGAAGTTCCAGAATGAGTTCTGTACGATCGAACCGTGGAACTCGGTGAATCCCATCTCGAAGAGGAGATCCCGGATCTCATCTAAGATCTGCTGGTTTGGGTGGATCCGTCCAGCGTAGATCTTTTTCGGGAGCTTGTCGATGCTGTATTTTCTGAGCGGGAGATTCTTCCATTCGCCCGAGAGGATCTGTTCGCGGGTGAGGGTGGCCACTTCTTCTCTCAGATCCAGACCGTCTTTCGCGATCTTTTCGCCCTCTGGGGTGATGACGATCTTCCAGCTGGTGTTTTCAACGACCTCCACCAGTCCGCGTTTTGCAAGTTCTTTACAGGCAGGTGTTCCCGGGATCGGGTTCTTCAGAGCAAGTTCATCTTCCCCGATAGTGATGTTGTCATTGACGTAGACCACACCTTCCTTGATAGTGATCCAGTTCTTCTTGCGAAGCCAGCCGATCGCGATCTTGGAAAGCGGGTTTTTGGTCAGTTCGCTCATCGGAACGGAACCGTCTATGCTTGCAAGGATCTGCCGCTCGGGAAGCCCTTCCTTTGCATATTTCTCTCCTTCAGGTGTGAGTATTGCCTGCTCGGTGACCGTCTTTTCGAGGGTCAGGAGACCATTGTCTGCACAGAGATGGGCCCACTGCACGACTGAATCGAGCGGGGCATCCATTTTTTTAGCGAGCGTTTCCGCACCTATCGGCCCGGATTCATTAAGGGTTGCAAGAACCCGTTTTTCATTTATTGTGAGATCCATACGTTACCACTCCACCATGTGAGATACTTCATCACGTTTTTCTTTAAATTCTTTGAGGAAGGTGAGAACACGTTCCAGTGTCTCTTTCTTACAGGTACCGCACATCAGCTCACCTGCTTTGCAGGCTTCGCACATCTTTGCAAGTTCCTTGTCGTCCTCCTGCATGTGGAATTTGTTGAGCTGATAGATCGAGCACTTCTCCGGCTCGCCGCCGAGTTTTTTCTGCTCTTCGAGTGTCTGTCTGCCGCCGGTAAGGGCGCCCATGATCTTTTTCTTTGCGTCCTTTTCCGTGTCGTCGAACCAGACTAGGCTCTCCGGGACCGAGGAAGACATCTTTCCGCCCTGCAGACCCTGCAGGAAACTGTGATAGGTCGAAGACGGCAACATGAATCCAAATCCGCCGAACTCCTGCTCGATGGACCGGACGATCTCATCGACTGCGGGCACGGTATATCCTGCCGGAAGATCGATGTGCCCTTCATACTTTTTGGCTCCCTTGAAACGTTTTGCGACCGCATCGATCGCTTCAGGCGTTGCCTTTTTCGCCCGGATACTGATATGTGATCCCCGGTCTTCAACAAGGAACATGCGCAGGGCTTTGGTGACATCGCGTGTCAGTCGGATGTGCGGATCCTGATCGATTCCGACCGGGACGATAGTTGGGGCAGCTCCGCCCACAAGCTGAGGATACAGGATATCCCCAACCTGCATGGCGACACTCATTGCATGTGCTAACTCTGTCTCCGGCCCAAATCCGTATATTGCCGAGAGTTCGGAGAAGTTTATCTTCGTTGCTGCTTCGAATGCGAGATCTTTGAGGAGATTATTTTTCCGCTGGGAGTAGATCTCTCCTTTAAACCCGAGGGCATAGAGACATTCCATATATTCGCGGGCGTATTTATCACAGACATCCCAGGAGAGTCCGCGGACCGCGTGGGCTTCCCGATCCGCCATCGAAATGAATCCGCGTCCACCCTGATTGATGTGCCAGACGACCTCTTTCATCACCATCAGGTGCCCGAAGTGCGGATGTCCCGAGGGCATGAATCCAGTCAGGACGTGGAACGGTTTTTTCATTCGTATTGCCTCGGATATTGCTTCGTATCCGCGGTGTCCTGCAACGATATCTCTTCTGATGAAGACTGGCTGATCTTCCAGAAGTTGTTTCTGGGCAGCAAACGATTCGATCCCAAACTCTTCAAAGAGCCGGTTTATATCGACTTTCGGGGCGCTTGACCAGGGGTTTATTTGTTCTGCCATATTTTTCACATCACATTTTCATTCTGGCGAATTCGACTTCGGTGATTTCGGTCCCGGAGATGGAGGCAAACAGCATCTTTTTCCTTACGCTGTGAGCGAGGCGTACTGATCTTGAGATCGTGCTCATGGACATGAGCGTTCCAAATGGTACGGCGTGTGCCAGCATCTCGGAGTGTTTGCCGCTTTGTGTATATACACGGAAGTGGTGACCGTACTTGTATCCGGACCGCGGGAAAAATCCCAGGTCCTTCAGGTACCGGTACAGGGTGAGTTTGTCCATGAACTCGCCGTCAGCTGATGCTGCGAGGCTGATGTAATCATCAGCGGTCATGGAAGGTTCCGTTTCAAGACACCCCGTTTCGAGGAGCCAGGCGGTTTCCAAAGGCGAAAGGAACAGTCTGACTCCGTCCAGCATCGTGCCGAGCCAGAGATTCTTCAGCGTCTCGGTGATGCCGTTTCCCTCTTCGATCACATATGAGGGGATCCCGGCGATCTTTGCACGAATCTCTACTGGGATTTTTGACCGTTCAGCGGCTTTTGGTGTCCCGATTTTGATCTCATAATAGGTGAGTTCGTGTTCATCGTCGAGCACCGCGAGAACAAACTGTTTGCGCATGTTTGCCGAGGCGGTCGCGTCGCTGATGACGGCGGCGAGATCGACCATATCTCTTTCAGAGAGCACGCGCATAAGATAGCGGGACTGACCTTTTCCCGGTCTGAGTCCACGCGGGAAGACACGGAAGTCCTGAGGCCCGGTGGTCACCACATACCCGCGTTCCCTGATGTCTCGGTAGACAACAAAGTTTCGTAAAAAGCCCGGTGTTTTTGCACATTCCGCAAGGAGTTCGTCAAAAGAGAGTCCGGGAATCTCAATTTTACCCCGTGCCATCAGATAGAGAGCCTCTTTGGGATCGAGACGGAGGGTTCCTGATTTGTCCGGCCGTCCGTAGCCGCTCTGCTCATAGAGAGAGAGGGCTTCAGATGGGGCGATTACCTGGGTTCCGTCGAATTCTGCTTTCACGCGAGGTTAAGGTTTGTTCTCTATTATCATTAATGAGGGGGGTGTGTATCAGGGACAACGACAAAAGATACTAACAAGGAACGTGAAATATACTTCTATGTCCCGACGAATAAACTCGGTGATAATCCTCCTTCTTGCGGCAGTTCTTTTCTGCGGCGCAGGTCAGGCGGCACTCACCGAAAATCTAAATCAGACCTATGATATCGGAAATAATTATACGGATATCCTGTCCGTTTCCGTAACAAATGATGGAGGCTATTATCTTGGTATCCTCCATGATGGAAATCTGTCTCTAGTGAAAACCGATGCGAAAGGAAAAGAGATCTGGTCGACCAATGTCACCGGTTCTGAGTTCCGTTCGATCACGACTTTATCAGACGGCGGCTGTCTGTATGTGACTGCTCTTGGCACCGACACATATCTTTGCCGTGCGGATCAGACAGGGAATATCATCTATGAACTTCCGCAGATCGGTATTGGCGCAGGTGTTCAGCCGGTCGTGATCTCTGGAAATACGATCAAATTCGCCGGCTGGTTCTGGGAGGCCGATACCGGATTTACCCAGAGCTTCCTATTAAGCGACGGCACACCGGCAAATGATCAGCTCTCTCTTCCGGAAGGCAGGATCCCTCTTTCAATGAAAAAGGATGATTATGGGACCTATGTTCTGGTTGGCGGGGCAACATCCAATTCATCTTCCACCAGCAGTGAGGCCTGGATCATGAAGATAAACGACGGCGGCACGGTCGTCTGGAACACGGTTATCAAAACCACCAGTACGCAGCCTGAGTATTACGGTCCAGGAAGTACTGCTTATGCACTCTCTGAAGGAGAAGACGGCGGATACTTCGTTGCCGGAACCACGTCTCCGTATAATCTCTCCACTGCCTATGGTATAATCTGGGCATCGATGATCTCTTCCAACGGCACTGTCGTATGGGAGAAGGAGCTACGCGGCGCGGTCCCATACGGCGTTGCCAAAATCGGTGACGATTACCTGATTGCCGGCACCGGCTGGACCGCTCCATTGTGGATGACCGTCACCTCTGCAGGTGCATTGCTGGAGGTCGTTTATCCCGAAGTGACCGGTCAGTTCAACTCGGTCGCTCAGGTCTCGTCTGGAAGTGTCGTCATGTCTGGATGGAGTTACCTAACCGGATCTCCCGACGGATATCTGGTAGGTCTCACGGATGGTTCGGTCCCGGCAAGTCCGATCCCGGTAGCGGGAATCGTCCTTGGTCTCTGCGGTGCAGGGATTGCGGCCTTCATCGGCTCACGACGTCGGGAAAACCGCTGAACGATCAATGAAGGGGATCTGCGGATCCCCTCTCCAATCTATTTTTTTACAGCTGATCAGTGAAATGGATTGATCAGGTCACAAAAGAAGCGTTTTCTGCATTATGATGGGTTTTATCCCTGCTCAGGTCTGCTGATTTCCACACAGCAGCAGTCATATCCCTCGGTCATACACTGGATTTCTTCCACATTGACCTTTTCATTATAATATGCAGTAAAAATCGCTTTGAGCATCCCGCAGGAGATCGCACAGTTTTTTCCAGAATCCTTCGGCATGATCATACATTCATAACAGTGATAGACTTCGATCTGCAGAGGATCCATGGATCGGATTTTCACCTCGCCAAATCCATAATGTTTCCAGAACTCGGCGATGTTTGCCAGTGTTTTATCCAGAGTGTTGGCGACCAGATAAACGGCGACCGCCTGACCAAGTATCTCTCCCCCTCGTCTGATGACCGGGTCAATATTGATGCCAGATTCACTCAGAGCTACTTTGATTATGTGGGGGAGTATTTCTTTGTAATCGATCTTATCGTATTTTGCATATGCCTGTCTGATGAGTTCACGGAAGTCCGAGGTTCCGTTCTGGATGCTGGGCGTGATATTACCGATAAGTGATGCGGTGAGCACATAGGTCTTTTTTCTGGCATCCCGCCGATCCGGCACCATCGAGATCAGCTCTTTCAGCTCCAGGGAACTGACATATCCGGAGACCGTGGATTTGGAAAGCCCCGTATACTCCATAATCCGGGAAAAAGAGACTGGTCCCTCCTCTGCCAAAAGGTAAAGGATCCTGTTTCGAATCGGACTGCGTACTGTGATCACTGTGCCATTTTTTGAGTAGATCATCAGGGGTTCTTTGCTGTCCGGTTCTGGCATGAGATGTCGCTTACAGTATTGTTTAATCCCACCATCTTAAGTAGATTGGGAATACGGCATCTTTTCAGTGACTAGGATACAAGGTCCGTGTTATTCATCCCTGTAAGGGATCTCGACGGTAGTCAGATCATTTGGTGCTATTATTTCCCCGCTGAAGAACTCTTTTGCATCCCTGATGTGGCTTGCGGCCGTAATATATCTTGAACTGAAATGTACCAGTGCCAGGATCTTCGGCTTCACAAGGGAAGCCACCTGTCCCGCCTCACATGCGGTCGAGTGCCAGGCCTCTTTTGCCCGTTCGCTTCCCTCTTCTTCATCAAAGGTTGCTTCATGGATCAGCAGATCCGCGTTGGCCAGCAGTTCCGGCTGGTTCTTCACTGGTCGTGTATCGCCAGTGTACACCACTTTCCGTCCGCGTCGTCTATCTCCCATAACCATCTCCGGGGTGATGGTTACCTCTTCACCGTCCCGAAGAATGGTGACCGGGCTTCCTCTCTGAAGTTTGCCAAAGAGCGGCCCGGGTTTTACGCCCAAGGCAATCGCTCCTTCTCGGTCGAATCTACCAGGACGCATATCCTCTTCCAGCACGTATCCTACACTTTCCATTCCATGGAATGTCCTGAAAGCGACGACCGAATATCCGTCAAAGATCGTCACATCCCCGTCGGATACCTCGACGGCTGTAAGCTGAAATGGGATCTTCGGCGTCAGCTGACGTATGATATTTACGAACCAGTCTATACCCCGCGGTCCGTAGAGGGTCAGGGGTTCGGTTCTGCCGTTAAAGGCCATCGTCTCGATCAGTCCGAATATTCCAAGATAATGATCGGCATGCCAGTGGGTTATGAAGACGGCATTCACCGTAAATCCGGTCTTCAGCCGCATCATCTGCTGCTGGGCCCCTTCCCCGCAGTCAAAAAGCAGGGTGTCGGATCCGCGCCTGATCATTATACAGGATGGATTTCGAAGTGGTGTCGGAAGAGCCCCCGCGGTCCCGAGAAAATGCACGAAGAGTGTTTCGCCGGCCACTTATATCCACCTCCGTAAAAACTCGAGGCTTTTCTTCCCCTCTTTCGGGTTCCGTCCCTCTACGACGATGATCTTTCCTTTGTATTCCTTCACGATTCTCGGCATAATTTTTTCCCAGTTGATGGTTCCGCTCCCAAGAGGGAGGTGCTCATCATATTTTCCATGATTGTCGTGGATGTGGAGATGGTGTGCCTTGGGCAGGATAATTTTACAGAACTCGTCCAGATTTCCTGTTGTGTGGGCGTGACCGATATCCAGCACGAGCCCCATTCCCGGAACGCCGTCAACAAATCCATCCTGCTCATAGGGATCCCGGCAGAAGAAGTCGTCGAGGTTCGGCATGTTCTCAAGGCATGCGGTAACGCCGACCTGTTGTGCAGTTTCCCCAAGACGGATGCATGCCTGTTTGTGATTGTTCCATGCGGATGATCCGTCGAACCTGCTCACGGGGGAGAGGTATCCTGGGTGGATAACTACTGTGTCCGTGAGAAGAGCGGCCTGTTCTATACAGACGGTGAACTGTCTGACGGTCTCTTCCCAGATTGGCATGTTGATGGATGCGGGGTTCAGATCACTGAACGGTGCATGGACGGAGACATCCAGCCCGTTTTCATCGACCGCCTGTTTGACCGCTGCGAATGTTTCCGGTTTGTCCAGCCGGTAGTTTCCGTCCGCTGAGATTTCCCAGCCATCAAATCCGACATCAGAAATTTCAGCGACCCATGCGGGGTCGTCCCATATCTTCGAGGAAGATGCAAAGAAGATCTTCATGCAAGATTCTCCAGATAGTTTCTGATCCGGGCAACAAACTCCTCGCGGCTCGATTCGTTCTCGATGTGTGCATCCGCAAGAGAAACGGCTCTGGCGAGTCCAAACGACTCCTCCCGCTCGTCGCGGGAACGAAGCGTCTCGGGCGTGGTCGTGTCATCGCTTCTCCCTCTGTTTTTCATCCGGAGAAGGCGCGTCTCGAAACTTGCCGAAATCGCCAGAAGTGAAAAGTCACTGAATACTGATCTGAAGTAGGTGACCTCGGCGTCCCCTCTGATCCCGTCGATGACGACGATCTTTGGGTCGATCTTTTCGATCTCCTCTGCTGTTAATATTGCCACGGCGTCCATGCCGAGTTCGCCGCGGAGTTTCCGTGCGGCCGCTCCGATGTTCTCATCGGTCAATGCAAGCCGGTTCTCTACGACTTTTCTGCGGATCATATCCCCCATGACCACGACCGGGATGCCCAGTTCGCCGGCAATCTGTGAAAATTCCCCCTTCCCGCTTGCGGGATACCCGACAACACCGACAACCTTCATTATCTTGAGAGTATGGTTTTTGCTTCTGCGGCTGTCCGGATGCACTCGATGAGCGTAAGACAGCGTTCCGGTTCGGTTTCGGCGGCGGCACGGATGCAGAGTTTGAGAATAAGGTCATCCAGTCCAGCGAGAATATTTTCCGGGGCAGGCGACGAGGTCTGATCAGCGGCTGCATATTTCGGGACGATCATCTGGATGTTTTCTGCGGATTTTTTTTGCGCTGTTTCTTCTTTTGGGGTATTGGCACAAACCACGCACATCTTCTTCCCTTTCACCTCAAAAAGTGGGGCCTCGCATTTTGGACAGAGCTCCGAGAGCATTTTCGCTCCGTTTAGGAGATACTCCGTCATTATATCCTCGGGTTTTTTTGTCATAGCTGTTTTTCTCTTCCTTACGAATTGGTTTTCAGAGTATATAATGTCTCAAGAATAAAGGGAGTCTTTATTTTCGAGGAGGTATAACATGAGTTACAGATTTTGGGGTTGGGAGCTAAATATGGCAAATCCGGAAGATATGATCAAGCAGTGCATTATGATGCTGCATGCAATGAGTGAAGATTCGACGATACCACGGAATATCCGCCGCGTGGCCGATGAAACGATGAAGGTTCTCCAGGATGAGAAGAAGACGATCGGTCTGAGAGCTGCCAGTGCTCTTTCGATGATCGATGAGGTCAGCAATGACTCGAATATGCCGATCCATGCCAGAACCCGGATATGGGAGCTCGCTTCAACCCTTGAAGCAGTACCCTTTGACTAACTATCTTTTTTGAAAGATCCACCGATTCTATTCGCAGAGGTGAAGCCGGAGTTTTTTCCCGTCTGCATGTGTCTGAGTATTTCCCCTGCTTCATCGGCCGATCCGGATACGGCGAGAAGTTTTGTTTTCGCGATATCGATCCTGTTCCCGCAGATACAGGTCTTTGTGGTATAAGAGAGGTCGGCGACCAGCAGTCTCCTGCATTTCGTACAGCCTATTACGGCAAATCCGTCTTTATTTATCATGGTCCGTTTCGTCCTGGTAGTTCTTATTTTTCTTGTTTCTTTGGATATTTAAGAGGATGCTCTCCGCATACTGGTTTTTCCAAACCGGTATGTTTATATTTTTGCAAATCCTTCTAGATAAAGCAGTCAATCCCGACTTAACTCAGATGGTAGAGTGCGCGGCTGTAGAAAGAAATTAACGCCTGCGGGCGTACTGCGCGGCTACCGCGATGTCCCCGGTTCGAATCCGGGAGTCGGGACCATTTTAAAGACGCAATCAATGCCCAAGTAGTGTAGTGGCCTATCATGCAGCCCTGTCACGGCTGCGACTCGGATTCGAATTCCGACTTGGGCGCTTCTTCTTAAGTTTTGATTGTGCGGGATTGACGTGCGTTTGTTGCCCAAGTAGTGTAGTGGCCTATCATGCAGCCCTGTCACGGCTGCGACTCGGATTCGAATTCCGACTTGGGCGTTTTGTTTTTAGCGATTGTTTTTGTGCTGTCTTTTCGACTGCATGGTTAAAAAAAGAGACGATAGATTTCAGGTACGCAGACTTTTTGCGTTTGCCCATCTTACTCGGATCTTAAACTCATCCTCTGGTACCGGTCCGGCTGCCAAAGCATCCGAGTACATGGAATATGCCTCGGTAAAGTTTTTCAGCTGTTCAAAGATGATCCCTTTGAAAAACAAGATGAGCGCCCGGTTTTCCGGTCCGGTCGCAAGAGAGGCATCGTAATATCTGAGTGCATCGTAGAGCAGCCCTTCGCCGCGAAGATTGTTTCCCCGCTCGAACAGTTCCTCTGCCGTTCCCGTGGGCTTTCGCCAGTTTCCGGATTTGTACACCTCGGCAGCATACGGGGGAGCAAAGGGTTTCCCGGACTCTTTTGCGATATGGACCTTTGAAAGCCAGATCTGGGTCAGCATTGCATCGTCATGCAGAAAACACCACTCCTCCGCACGGTACAAACAGTTGCCCGCCTCCTCGTATTTTTTCTGCTGGGCATATGCCTGAGCACGTACAACCAAAGATGCCGCATCAGCGTCACGGACCTTGTCTGCCTCATCCACTGTGAGAAGTGCCTCTTCAGGTTTATCCGCATACAGCAGAGCCTCGGCCTTCAGGACGAGCAGCATCGAGGCGAGGTCTGAGGCTTTGTCTAAATCTGCCCCCTTCCATTCGGGCAGGATTTTGATTGATGTGTCCATACACTCAGCACACTCAGCATACCGCCCGAGTGCCTTCAGAATCGAGGCCTTTCCAACATACGTGAGCGGATCGGTCGGGTCCTCCCCGATTGCCTCGTCGTATTTTCCGAGTGCTTCCTCAAACTTTCCCGAGAGGGCCAGCTCCTCTGCTTTTTCGATAAAATCAGACAACTTCCTTACCATCCCGGTGGACCTTCACCCGTCCATCCTGTACCGATAAGGTGAACCCGTGTTCATACAACCATTCACGGGCGTTTCCGTGTCCGTGGATCATCAGCTCCACCAGATCTGCCGGCTCGTCCACATCCGTCGACATACGCATGGAGTCGATGATCTCGACGGTGAGTTCAAGTTCTTCGGCAATCTGGAGATGCCGTCTGAACGAGAATCCGTAGTATTCCACATGGAACTTCTCGGGTTTCTTAACAAAGATCACATTCGTCCCGCCGCCGAGCCCTGGGACGATCGCCATATCCGCCTTGGTGGAAATGACCCGCTGGAGACTGCCCGGCGTTACCATCGGGAGATCTGACATGATGATCAGGGAAGGGCAGTGAAACTGAGGAAGGGCCCAGTTGATCGCTTCATTGAGCCCCTCTTTTCGTACTGCCACGAGTGCATCCCGGCACTCATACTTTGACGTACAGAGAAGTGTGGCGCTGCATCCTGTCCTTCTGACCGCGAGGATCACGTCTTCCAGCATTATCCTCGCAAACTCTTCGCGCTCTTCCTGGGTTAGAATAGACGAAAGCCGCGTCTTCGGGTTGACCGGTTTGAACGGAATCAGGGCGTGGAAGTACATTGTTACTACTATTTGGGGTCTTTTGATGATAGATACTTTTCTCCTTAGGGATGCATCATCTGAAAGACTTTGACGATATCTTTTGAAGGTGCCACATCATGGACCCGCAGCACGTCTGCCCCGCCTTCAAGCAGGGCATACAGCACCGCAAGGGAACCGTACAGCCGTTCATGCGGCGGCTTATTCAGGCAGTCACCGATGAACGTTTTGCGGGAGGCCGCGGCAAGCAGCGGGTATCCGTATGATTTCAACTCGGAAAATCTGCGGCAGAGTTCCCAGTCGGCTTCACTCGACCGTTCCGCAATCCACTTCCCGATACCTGGATCCAGGATCAGCTGATCGATATTATACTGCTCTGCTCTGCAGATGATCTCTTTCAGGGCCGTGTGCGTGGAGGTGATGTCAGTCGGATCCCCCGGACGGTTGTGCGCCGTCATGGCAATCACCGGAAGACCGCTGTCCGCTGCGATCTTTGCGTACCTTTCATTCGAGAGTCCGCTGATGTCGTTCACCGCGGAAATGTCATATCTGAGTGCCGCTTCAAGGACCTCGGGATACATCGTATCGAGAGAAAAGACTGCTCCTGAATGTTCCAGATTCTGCAGCGTATGGACGACCCGTTCTTTTTCCTCCGCGACGGTGATCGGCGGCGCAGTAAGAGCCGTACTCCGTGCTCCGATGTCGATGATATCGGCACCTGCACGGAGCATCTCTTCGACGCGGGTCGTTACCAGTTCGAGAGGAGTGAACGAGTCCGAGAAGAAAGACTCAGGGCTGATATTGAGGACCCCCATCAACCGGGGGGGATTGGCGTTCCCGATGCCGATCCCTTTGATGCGGACTTCCATTATAAGTTCCGGATCTCAGGGTACAGCGGGTATTTCAGACAGAATGCCGTCACCTCAGCTTTGACCCCGGCAATGACCTTCTCATCACCGATGTGATTCAGGACCTTGGCGATCCAGTCTCCGATCTGTTTACACTGCTCTTCCTTCATACCGCGGGTGGTGATGGTCGGCGTTCCGATCCGGATACCGGAGGTCTCGAAGGGGGAGAGTGCCTGCCGCGGGATCGTGTTTTTGTTGACAGTGATGCCGGCTTTTCCAAGAGCGACTTCTGCCTGCTGACCGGATATGTTGTGGTCGGAGAGGTCGAGAAGACAGAGATGGTTGTCCGTTCCGCCGGAGACGAGCCGGAAGTTGTTGTCTTCCATGGTCGCGGCGAGCACTTTACAGTTTTTGACGACCTGTTTTGCGTACTCTTTGTAGTCTTCGGTGAGCGCTTCACGGAAACAGACGGCTTTGGCAGCGATCACGTGCATGAGAGGTCCGCCCTGCATGCCGGGGAAGACCGCTTTGTCGATCGAGTTCGCATACTCTTTGTCGCACATGATCACACCGCCGCGGGGTCCCCTGAGCGTTTTATGGGTCGTTGAGGTGGTGTAGGTGGTGATGCCGACGGGAGAGTTGTGCAGTCCGGTGCAGCAGAGTCCGCTGATGTGGGCAATGTCCGCCATTGACCGGGCACCGACATCTTCCGCGATCTCCGTGAATGCCTTGAAGTCGATCTCACGGGGATATGCCGATGCTCCGCAGACGATAAGGTCGGGTCGGTTTTTCCGTGCGAGCTCCTCAATCACGCCGTAATCGAGCCGCTCGGAATCGAAGTCGACACCGTAAAATGAGATATTGAAGCATTTCCCCGACATGTTTGCCGGATCGCCATGGGACAGGTGACCGCCGTCATTCAGGCTCTGGCTCAGGATCTTATCTCCCGGCTTCAGACATGAGAGGTACACTGCTTCATTTGCCTGACTGCCTGAGTGCGGCTGAACGTTTGCGTGTTCTGCACCGAAAAGTTTGCAGAGTCGGTCGCGTGCCAGATTTTCGATCTGGTCATGGAATTCGCAGCCGCCGTAATAACGCTTTCCCGGGTAACCTTCTGCATATTTATTTGTCAGAATAGTTCCCATTGCCTCCATTACTTCGCGTGCGACAACATTTTCCGATGCGATCAGTTCAAGCCCCTCAACCTGGCGCTTGTGTTCTTTATTTATCAGCTCGAATATTTCCGGGTCAAATAGTGCCAGGGACGACATATTACGTAAATATAGTTAATATTACGTGATAAAGGCGTCTACTGTTTGTCCAGGGAATCGGCTGCGAGCCGGATCATCGAGTACATCCCGTCAGGCGTCGGGTGGACTTCAAGCATAGGAGAGAATTCATGCACGGTCACGCCTTTACGTACCAGATACCCGAGATAGGTCCCGACGATGCTCGTGCCGGGTGCCGAGGTGGCAAAACCCAATATCTGTCCATCCTCCTTCGAAACAGTGAGATGCATGGACCCCACCGATCCGTCCGCCACATGCCAAAACGACTCGGGTCCGGCGATGTTGGGTGAGGAGAAGGTCATACCTTCCACACCTTTTTTCGGGGGGCACATGGTGTAATCCAGACCAAGAACGATCGTGAACGGGACCTGATCAAGATCCACTTTCCGCGGGTGTCCGAGTATTGCGTCGGCCGCCGCAAATCCCTGAAGCCGGGCGACCGGAGTGAAGTAAGGTGCGCCGGTCACATCGCCCGCTGCATAGATCCCGGGAACCGATGTCTCCATCTTTTCATCAACTTTGATCGAACCGTCAGGATTTTTCGCCATGCCGGTGAAAAGTGAGGTCTCCGGCATCATACCGGTCGTGAACAGTACCGCATCGAAGGGCATATCATCCCCGTTTATACGGACACCTTCGACGTGATCCTTTCCGAGGATCTGCTTTATATGTCCGTATATTATAGTGACATTTGCGAGATCACGGTGTACTGCTTTCATCATCGATTCGGGGAGAACGGGCAGGAGCAGACTCCTGCAGAAGATGGTCACTTCACACCCGAATGCCGCATAGATGTAGGCGAACTCGGCCGCAGAGATGCCTCCTCCGATAATAGCGAGCCTTTTTGGAAGCATAGACATTGTCCGGAGTGTCTTTGCCGTGTAGATTCCGGCAAGATCATTTCCCGGGATGTCCGGGACGTGGATGCCTGCCCCGGTGGCGATGATGATCTTTTCCGCCTTGCGCAGCTGACCGTTTACGAACAGTTTTCCGTCCCTGATCTCGGCATTTGCCTCATACTCGATCACGACACCTGCCGCTTTTGTTTCCCGCTCGAGGATGATCTCCAGTTTCCGCTGGACCCCTTCGAGTTTCTGGATCACTTCCGGGAACCGAACGGCTGCGCCGCCCTCAATAACTCCGGAATTTTTCAAAAAAGATATGGTATTGATACTGCGGGCAACATCGTTCAGCCCGCAGACAAGCATGCATCCGTCATGGATGCATGTCCCGCCGATCGCCTTCCTCTCTAGAAGGGTGACCTGTTTTCCTGCTCCGGCGAGGCGGAGAGATGCCATCCTCCCTGCAGGTCCTGCCCCGATAACGTAGATCATTTCAGAACACTTCGCAACCTTCGTCGGATGGAAGACTAAGTTCCTCACCTGAGTATGCGTTCACTTCCACGATGTCCTTCTTTCCTCTGACCTGCCAGACCGGTACATACACTTTCTTGAAGATCAGTTCGATGTTCTCGTCGCTTGGCCGGAAGTCCTTCTCCTCGGCAAAGATCGCGTCTCCGGCGGTCGTCTTGATCCTGACCCGGCGAGTGAGTTTCTTGATCAGATCAGATCTGATCCGTCCCTTTGCCTGATCCAGACTGATGATCGGGGTCATGACCTCGGCATCATGGGGAAGCTCTGCTTCCTGCGGCACGACATCGCCGAACTGACCCGGCAGATCATTGATCGCGTTGATCCAGCCGGAACCTTCCTCGTCGAAGGAGACGCTTTTTCCTTTGTAGGTCGCTTCTCCACCGCTTTTGTAGTGATAATACCAGTAAGGGATCATGCGCAGAATGGTCGTTCCCTGCTGACGGGCAACACGGGTGGCTTCCTGTCCGGAGATCCTTACCGGGAGAACAAGGTCATACCCAAGTGGGGGCTGCTGAACCCCGACATTCGTGTACGCATAACTGGGTCCCCCGACGATGTCGAAGGGCATATTCCAGATACGTGCAGCTGCCGCATCTCCTATGTATTTGAGCAGCTTCTCCTTTGTCCAGAGATCTGACTCCTTTGGCTGGAAGTATGAATTCCCCGTAAATATGATCTTGTCGCAGCGGACTTTGGTTCCGCTGAGGTTTATCGTGTAGGGGGTCATGTCGAAACGCTGAAGAAGATTTGTGTCATCGGAACACATGACCAGGACGCATTTTGCACCCCGTACTGCCGAGAGATTGAATGGCCCCTCTTCAATCTCACAGTCATATCCGGCGGTTTCGAGAACACGCCGAATCTCAGTCACCGCATGTGTGTGAAGTAGTTCACCCATAATTAATTACTATTGGTTCTCCGTTCTCATAAAATCCGTTGTCTCGGTCCTGTGCCGACTCTCCCTGGTTCAGGTGAAGAGCCGGTTCGCTGCAGGTGCCCGTTTGTGTTCAGAACATTTGATGAATCCAAGTGCCTTCTCCTCGATGGAATTTTTCGGGACACCACCACTCTCTTCCAGAGCTATCAGCGCAGCATCCAGCTCGGCATAGCTCATCCCGAGTTCGCTTTCGTCACTCTGTCCTTCCCAGAATCCGGCGCTGGGGGCCTTTGTGATGATCGATTCCGGGACTCCCAGCTCTTTTGCAAACAGATAAACATCTTTTTTCCAGAGATGAAGGAGCGGCTGGATGTCGGCCGCGGAGTCGCCCCACTTTGTCGAATACCCTATCATATACTCGGTTTTGTTCGATGTTCCGCAGACGAGGTATCCCCGGGCTGCGGCAATATTATATAATGTGGTCATCCTGAGACGTGCCGCAATATTTCCTCTAAGGACAGGAGTGTCGGTGATATGAGGGGCGGCAAGGAATGCTGATCTGACCTCTTCCAGGGGGACAGTGATAAGCTCGACGCCCAGACTGCGGCAGAGTTCTTCCGCATCTTCATGATCCTGCGGATTATTGGACGAGACCGGCATATTCACGCCAAGCACCCGTTCGGGGGAGAGGGATTTACAGCAGAGTGAGCAGGCCACCGCCGAGTCGAGTCCGCCGGAAATGCCGATGACCACTCCGCGGGCGTTCGCTCCCCAGATGGTCTGTCTGATGAGGTCTTTGGTTTTCACGATCTCGCATCCGATACATTCACAGGTTACTTTGGTCATTTTTCCTCCTTTTTTAACGCGTCACGAAGATTTTTCAGCGCATAGCGGGTTCCTGGATGGTCTGTCGTGAATCTATTCAGGAATTCCGCCACGTCCCCGCGGGTCTCCGGCCCGGGTCCCCGGTATCCATGTCGCTTTGCATACCAAAACACCTCTTCCGCAGGTATCACGGAAAAAGGGGCGATCCGTCCCTTTTTCGGAGAGAGCAGTCGGTCCTGTGTCCCGGCGCAGACTGATTCCAGTACATAGAGTGCGGTATCGTCCAGCGTGGCCGGCTCAAGGATCACGTTGGCATCCTTTGGATCTTTCACGAAGAGCAGATCGGTCCGGGCTGCGAGCATGTCCGCAAGAAAGATTCGCAGGGCAAAACTGCGGAACGTTTTGTCTTCTTCGACAAAGAGTCGTGCGCCTGAGGGAAGCCCCCCCTGATGCCTGATCTCTTTCTTGGCTTTTGCCGCTATGTCGGCAGCAGCGTGGAGTTCGCAAAGATAGAGGCCCGAGTACGGCTGCGTCACGACCGCCTCTTTGCTGCACCTGCTGCATTTCATACAAGAAGTATGGGCTCTTCAAAGATATGGATATTCCCCGGCCGGATCGTCACCTCCGGGACTTAGATGCAATCAAAAAAAAAGTATTTTCAGAGTTTACGGCAGACCGTCAGGTATCCCGTATGCGAGACGCGTGTAGACGGTCTCGTGCCCCTTTTACTTCGGGTGAGTTCACGTTCCATGCACTCAAACGTCAGGACTGACTCCTCGCCGAATAGTTCCCGGGCTGTGTCCATGACGCAGAAGGTCTGTTCCAGAAACGGCGTATAGGTCGCGAAGTATCCGCCGATCTTCAGGAGCGGGTATACGTGCCTGACGTGTTCGGGCTGGATCTGCATATCCAGATGGACAATATCGTATGGTCCGTCCGCGACCTCCAGAACATCGCAGGCCCGGCACTCAACGTTGTCCAGTCCTGCGTCCCGGATGTTTCCCTCTGCTATTTTGGAGAACTCCGGTCGTGCTTCGCAGGTGACGACCGAACCGGCACATCCGCCGAAGAAGATGGCTGCGATCCCTGATCCCGTTCCCGCATCCAGAACGCGGTCACGCCGGCACATCCCTGTGTATGCCATGACCATGCCGATGTCTTTTGGCATCATGGGGGCGCCGGTCCGTTTTCCATGTGCAAAAAAGTCCGTTGCTTTGGGAACGAGAACGTAGAACGTTTTACCCAGATGGGTCAGGATCTCATCCCCGTTTTCCAGCCCCGCGACTTCCGCAAGATCGATCATGCCCAGATCCGTCGAGAGTTTTCCCTCGCCGGCCTTCACATAATACTCTCGTCCGTGTCCGTGAACGATGACTCTGTTTGGTCCGATCATACAGCGGTCAGTTTTAAAATTGCCTCAGCAATGTCCCCGTTACACTCCACAAGAGCAGCACGGGCGGTTTCCGGTGAGACGGAAGTCTGTGAAGCAACCAATTCAACATCCGACTCAGGGATCTCGACGGCGGTCTCTTCGAAGTGGACCTCGCCCGTGAGCTGATACGAGGTCTGACCCTGCATGGTGATGCCGACGACCTCGGCATTCAGAAAGACATAATTTCCGGACGCTGTGTAGACCACAACTTTCGAGACATCTGCGATCTCGTCCATCTTCATGCCCATTTTTTTCATCGCTGCTTTCATCTGTTTGGGATTTACACCTGGCATCATTTTTTGTTCCTTCCTTGTCTAACTTTTACTGCTGTTCCATAATTAAATCCGATCATTTCGCTTCCGGAAAGTACTGCCATCCCGGTGGCGATCAGATTGTCCGATTCATCGACGACAAAAACTTCGTCTTCTGCATGAATGTTTGGATCACTCGATATTACGTGTTTTGCCATGGCATTTTTGCCGTCGGCAACGAAAGGTACCGCCTCTTCCATGATCACGACCCGGTTTGCCGGGGCCGGCAGAAACGCATGGAGAGCCTGTGCTCCGGGATACCCGAGCGTGAACCGCCCGTCATTTGCGCGGACAGTGACCAGCCGTTCGTTGGCCAGGCTCACGTACCGTACCCTTTTTGTGGTCGAGTACGAAAACGTGACCTGGTCGGGAAAGAGAGCTTCTCCAGCGCCCCGCCCGAACTGGAAGTCAGCGATCCTTCGGACCCGCTGTAAACTGCCCTTCCACAAGCTCGTTAACTCTTCTGATGAAATCATGCTCGCATCCTTTGGGGATATATGCGCCGGCTGCAATATTATGCCCTCCGCCTGCGCCCCCCACCTCGGCGGCTGCCGTGACCAGAGCTTGCTGCAGATCGATCCCCCGGCGCAGGACCTTTTCATAGGTCCGCATCGAGACTTTGATGAGGTCAGGTTCATCGGAAACACTGCACATTACGAGGATCGGTTTGTTGGTGTCGAGTTTTGAGAGGGCCATCCCGGCCCCGATCCCGACGATCGTGTCAGGATACTTATCGCCGGTATGGATCGACTGGATGGATCCCAGATCCTCCACGCCGGTTTCGAGGATGTACTCGCAGAGTTCGCGGATGATGGACCGGTGGTGTCTGAGCATATGCTCGGCTTCCCGATACTTTTGTCCCCGGTCCCCGAAGCAGACTGCCTCGCCGATCTTCGGCTTGGTCCACCGCCCGCAGGCGTTCAGCATTGTGGCATACTCGGAGGCATTTCTCAGCGGTGTCTTTTCCATCTCGTCCGGGAAGAAGTAGAGCTCGGCAAACAGCCGGTCAGGCGACTCGCCGTTCGCAATGATCTGCTCGGTGAGAACGCTTGCAAGTGTCCGTTCCTCCTCAGGGGAGAGTTCCTCCCAGACCCTCTGTTCGGAAGGCGACTGGTAGATCCCGATCCTGCTGAGCAGGGAGGCAGCCTCGGCGGGTTTTCCGGAGATGCCGGGAATCAGTGGGTCATCGGAGTTCGAGAGGCAGATGTGGAGCGGTCTTGTTGAGAGGCCGTAACAATTTATCCCGCGGCTGATTCTGACCTGCCCGCAGTCGACTCCATCCTCCGCGATCCACCGGGCGACCCCAACCAGTCCGTGATGCTCCCGCGCCATCATATCGCCGACGTTTCCAACAACAGAAAGTTTTGCCAGATCTGTGTTTGCCGGGTCGAGCTTTCTTGCGACGAGATAGGCAATGCCCGCCGCACTGCATTTTGCGTAATCCTCGCCGTAAAACTGTGAGTTGACCTGGAAGTATTCAGTGCCGCCGGGTGCCGGCTGGCTTATGTGGTGGTCAAGGATGAGGACATTGTCTGCCGGGATCCCGGCTTCTTCCAGAAGATTCTGCTGGCCGCCTCCCAGATCGGTGAAGATCTTGAGGGTGTCGTCATCCGGGATGTGCTTCATGGTCATCGGCTCGAGCTGGCGGACGAAGACCGGGTTTACCGGGATCCCCTGTCGGGTGACTGCCCGCGAGATGATCGCTTCGCTGGTGATCCCGTCGGCGTCTATGTGTGAGATGAGGGTCGCGGCGTCCGCTTCCTGAATTATTTTTGCGGCACGGCTGACATCTTCAACGAATCCCATTCTTATCTGGTGGGATGTACGTGGGGAAAAATCATTACCAACGCCGACCCACACTATCATATATGCGGGATCTGGTTCAGTTCGGTCTGTCCGGCGTAGTTTCGCCGGAGACGATGCGTGTCGTTGATAAAAACGCGGATGAGTATGGCGTCTCTGCGGCTCAGCGCATGGAAAGTGCGGGCTGTGTCCTCGCATCGGCCGTCCGGTCCGAGGATCCTGAGTCTGTTTTGATCCTCTGCGGAACAGGTAACAATGGGGGTGACGGTTTTGTCTGCGCCCGTCATCTGGCAAAGGAGTATTCCGTGAAGGTGATCTTCACCGGAGACGCAAAGACGCCAGAGGCACGGGCGGCGTTTTCCGCACTGGAAGGCTGTCCGGCGGAGCTCGCTTCATCCTGGTCTGCCGAGGATTTTTCCGCAGATGTGATCGTGGACGCCCTGCTTGGTACCGGTGCATCCCTCCCGCTCAGAGAGCCGTATGCCTCCCTCGTGGATATGATGAATATGGCAAAGGGTCGTGTTCTCGCCTGCGATATGCCGACGCCCGGGGTCAGGGCGGACCGGGTGATCGCTTTTCATCTGGCAAAGACCGAAGGTGCCGAGGTGTATAGTATCGGGATCCCGTTCGCGGCTGAGGTTTTCTGCGGGAAGGGCGATCGTCTTCCCGTTCCGGAAAAGCCGTCCGGGGCGCACAAGGGCTGGGCAGGTTACGTGCTCGTGATCGGCGGGGGGCCTTATCAGGGTGCGCCGTTTCTGGCAGGGTGTGCTGCTCTCCGTTCGGGCGCGGACGTTGTCCGTGTGGCAACTCCCGTTGACGGGTTTATGCCTGACCTCATCCTCGAGAGACTACCTGGCAATAAAGTGGGTAAGGAACATCTGGACCGGCTGCTTGTTTTAGTAAAGAATGCGGATGTGGTGATCGCCGGACCTGGTCTCGGCGCAGACCCTGAAAGTCTTGAGGTTGCTTCGCAAATTGTTTCCGCCGCGAAACGGGCGGTGGTGGACGCAGATCTCCTGCGAAATCCTCTGCCGCGGGCACGGGAACAAACGATCTACACCCCGCATGCAGGCGAGTTTGCCCGGATCTTCTGTCCGGTTCCGGAGAAGCTCAGTGATAGGGGGGTCGTCGTGCGGGAAGCGGCGAAACGTGCCGGCGGAACGGTCATTCTGAAAGGGGCGATCGATGTGATCTCGGACGGTTCCCGGGTGAAGTTCAACCGATCCGGTGCTCCGGGCATGACCACGGGCGGCACCGGCGATGTCCTCTCAGGTGTCTGCGGGGGGCTTCTTGCACGGATGGATGCCTTTCCGGCCGCCTGCGCCGCGGTGTATGCCGCGGGAAAGGCTGGGGAATTGGCTGATGAGGACACCGGAGATGGTTTAATCGCAAGCGATTTACTAAGGCACCTTGCATACATAGTGTATAAGGAGAAATGAAATGCCGGTTTTTACTCATCTGAATGAAAATAATGAGGTCCATATGGTGGATGTGACGCCAAAGCCCGATGTTTCCCGTGAAGCGACCGCAAAAGGGCGGATATATCTTCGGCCCGAGACGCTTGCGGCGATCGCCGAAGGAAGGGTCCTGAAAGGAAATGTGCTTGCGACGGCACAGGTGGCAGGGACCCTCGCGGTAAAACAGACATGGGCACTTATCCCGATGTGCCATCCCCTCCCGGTCGGCGGGGTGACGATCTGGTTTGAGCAGACGAATGAGTACATCGAGGCGTTCTGCCGGGTAAAAACCTACGGAAAGACCGGTATCGAGATGGAATCTCTGACAGGAGTCTCGCTTGCACTTCTGACGATCTGGGATATGGTCAAGTCCGCGGAGAAGGATGAGGCCGGCCAGTATCCGGTGACCCGGATCGACGGGATCTCTGTCATAGAGAAGAAAAAGGGCGTTTTGCAGTAACGACTCCTTGGGTCATCACGGAGTATTTATACAACGTAGCCCCAATAATATACAGTTTACAGCTAGCCGTATCCAGATACGGTCTGTATATCTACAGGAATGTAGCCTAGATGGCTGAACCTGAGGTGAAACCAACATATGTCGAAATCAATGTATGGATATGTCCGTGACGCGTGGAAGAAGCCCGCAGAGTCCGGAGTAAAGAGACTCCTTTGGGAGAGAATGCAGACCTGGCGCCGTCAGGGTGCCGTTGTCCGCCTTGAGCGCCCGACCCGTATCGACAGAGCACGGGAGCTCGGATATAAAGCAAAGCAGGGTATCATCGTTGTTCGTGCATCCATCCGCCGTGGTGGCCGCAGAAAGTCGAGATACATCCGCGGACGCAGAACCAACCGTATGGGTATGCGCAAAGCAACCCCCGGCAAGAACCTGCAGTCTATCGCAGAAGAGCGCGCCGCAACCCGCTACCCGAACATGGAAGTGTTAAACTCCTACTGGGTCGGTCAGGACGGAAAGAGCAAGTACTACGAGATCATCCTTGTTGACAGATGCAGTCCGTCTGTTCTCGCTGACAAGAACCTCGCATGGGTTGCAAACACCCGCGGACGTGTGTTCCGTGGTAAGACCTCCTCTGGAAGAAAGGCACGTGGACTCCACAACCGTGGAACCGGAACTGAAAAGTGCCGGCCCAGCATTACCTCCCACAAGAATCAGGGTAAATAACCCTATTCTCATTTTTTCTCATTATGATAACAGACGCATGCGTGTATGCGAATGACTCATCACACACAACGCTTCGTCGTTTTGCCCTGACTGCCGCCTCCTGCGGATTTTCCCGTATCATCGCCTGTGATTCGGCTGAGGATATCTTCGAGTACGCTGGTGTTTCTATCCTGAAAGGCAGACTGATCGGCAAACTGAACGGAAAGGCATTCTTCGACGCAGTCAAAAAGACCCCTGCCGGCACGGTCGTATTCGTGCAGGTCGGAGAAAACAGTTTCAACCGTACGGCCGTCACAACGAAAGGCGTACATCTTCTGACCGGTATCGCCGACCTCCCGAAGGGCGGCTTTGATCACATCGTCTCGAAGATGGCGGCACAGCAGAACACCGGGGTCGTTCTTGACTTCTCCCGGATCATCGATCCAAAAACCCGCAGAACAGCTCTTTCCCGATATGCCGAGATACTTGCCTTCCAACGGAAGTATCACTTCCCGCTTCTGATTGCGAGCGGTGCATCCGAGTGCCTCGGGCAGCGGAACATCACCGAAATCACTGCGCTTGCCGATCTTTTCGGCATGACGGGGCCTGAGGTAGATTCCGCTCTCGACTCTCTTGATGATATTCTCTCTCCGAAAAAGACGGTCGAGATCGTGGAGGAGAAATCATGAGCGTTCTTCCGCCGACACTTCGCGAGAACCGGCGTTACGTCCTGTTTAGGATCATCACGCAGGTGGACCCGACCCAGAAAGAGGTGTACCGGTCCATGGCGGATTCGGTCGCCGCACTTTTCGGTGATGTCGGGGCGGCAAAAATGCACCCCGCGGTCGTATGGTCCGAAGGCGAATATGCGATCGCCCGATGTACCCGGGGATTTGAACTGTCCCTCATCGCCGCTTTGGCCGTCATCACGAAAGTTTGCGGCGAACCTGCGGCATTCAGGTCGATCGCCACTTCGGGAACGATCCTTTCTTTGAAAAAAAAGGTGGTTCCCGAGATCGTTGACGATACCACCTATCCGGGGTATCTGTGCGCAGGTAAGAAGGTTAATAATCTCTCAAAAGAGAATGGGCATAGATATCTAACTAGAGATGATATAATTAAGGAGTAACAATGCAGCCACAACAATATCAAATGGGCGGATACGATCGTGCCATCACGATGTTTTCCCCCGATGGACGTCTGTATCAGGTTGAATATGCACGTGAAGCGGTCAAACGGGGAACGACCGCCGTCGGCATAAAATGCAAAACGGGAGTTGTACTTCTCGTTGACAAACGGGTGAACTCCCGTCTTCTGGAACCCTCCTCGATCGAGAAGATCTTCCGGATCGATGAACACATCGGTGTCGCCTCCTCGGGTCTTGTCGGCGACGCACGGATCCTCGTTGACCGTGCCCGGGTCGAGTCCCAGATCAATCGGGTAAGTTACGGCGAACCGATCGATGTGGAGACTCTCGCAAAGAAACTCTGCGATCACATGCAGAGCTACACCCTGTTCGGCGGCGCCCGTCCTTACGGCACGGCCCTCTTGATCGCGGGTTCGGAGTCATCCCCGACCGGACCGAAGTATCATCTCTTCGAGACCGATCCGTCCGGAACGCTCCTCGAGTATTCCGCGACCGGTATCGGTATCGGCAGACCTGCAGTTATCAAACTCTTTGAACAGGAGTACAAAGATACCTGCACGGCTGAAGAGGCGGTCCTCCTTGGTATGAAAGCCCTGCACACCGCCACCGAAGGCAAGTTCGATATGAACACCGTCGAGATCGGCATCGCCGGCGAGTATTCCAAGAAGCACACCTCCAAAAAGGAGAGCGAAAGCCCGAACGGCACAAAAATATCGACCCTCTCATTCAGGAAACTGAATGCAGATGAAGTAAAGGCAGCTGTTGCCAAATTTTCCAAGACGACTCCTGCGAAAAAGGAGTAAGATGATCTATGATTTCCCTTGATGATGCAGTAACCGCCCGTCTGGAAACACACGGACTGAAGTTTGAATTGTTGGTCGATCCCGAACTTGCCGATAAAATGCGGCACGGGGCGGATCTCGACATCGAAGATGTTGTTGCAGCACTGTATGTATATGAGAATGCTTCGCGTGGAGACAAGTCCCCGGACGAGGATCTGCAAAAAGCGTTCAAGACCACCGATTTTTCGGAGATCGCACAACATATCATACTCAAAGGTGAAATCCATCTCACGACCGAGCAACGTCGTCATCTGATGGAAGAAAAACGCAGACGCGTCATCAGTTTCATCGCACGAAATGCCGTGAACCCGCAGACCGGTCTTCCCCACCCGGTCATGCGGATCGAGATGGCATTGGAACAGGTCAGGATCAACTACGACCCGTTCAAGTCGGTGGACGATCTGGTGAAGGAAACCGTGAAGGCGCTCCGCCCGATCCTTCCGATCCGGTTCGAGGAACGCCGTATCGCCGCCAAGTTCCCGATGGACTTTGCGGCAAAGGCGTATGCGTCCATCTCCGGCGCGTCCTTTGTCACTATGGATAAAAACGAGTGGCAAAGCGACGGATCCTGGATATGTGTCGTCACGATCCCGGCCGGTATGCAGGAAGAGTTCTTCAATCTGGCGAACGCTGCAGCGAAAGGCGATGCCGAGTTGAAGATACTTGAGTAACGCATACTATTAAAACAACTAAGAACGAATATTACTAGATATTTCTGGAGGAATAAAAAATGGCATCCAAGAGTAAAAATGTTGCAAAAGGACGCGTCACCGGCAGTGCTGGGCGCTTTGGTCCGAGATACGGCCGTTTCTGCCGTAAGATGGTCAATGAGAGCGAGAAGATTTCCCGCGCGAAGCACCTGTGCCCAATGTGCGATACCATCGCTGTAAAGCGTGTTGGTACCGGCATCTGGGAGTGCAAAAAATGCGGATACAAATACGCAGGCGGCGCCTACGTCCCGCAGACCCCCGGCCTGAAAGTCGTACTTCGTGCAATCGAGACCAAAGGAGTATAACCCAATGGTTGCTTATAAGTGCGCCCGCTGTAAACAGTTGGTTGAGATCGGTACGAACATCCGCTGCCCCTACTGCGGTCACCGTATTCTTTTCAAAGCCCGCGGAGCCGGCACGAAAGAACTGAAAGCCAGATGACTATTGTAACTTCATCGCGCAAACCGGCTCCGGAAGTCCGCAAACTGGCAAAGGAAATCGCCTTTGCTCTGGACTTTCCGTTTGTTCAGCGTGGGAAAGCAGGTATTCATGATATAGGGGGAGAAGACCCCCGCGTTATTTTTCTGTCGGGCTCGAAACGGCAAGGTCCGGTATTTGACCTGATGATAAACGACTCTCTGGTTTTTTCCATGCTGATAACCAACGTGACCGAATCCGAACGTACCGGACTCTTTACCAAAGGTTTCATGACCCGGGAAAAGGAGCTGTTCGATTACCTGTCGCCCCATGTCCCCATCACCTATGATGAGAATGCCGGCGGTCCGATCGTTTTTTGCGGCACACAGAAAAGACAGTATGTCCTGCAGGTCATGGTATGAACCATACCTCCTGCTTTGTCTTTGAAACCCCGTTTGCAGAAAAATTGTATGAAGTTCTCGCCCCGGAGATCAACAGTGATCCGGGGGAAAAATCCAACGTGCGGCTCACCCGCGACGACTCTTCCGTGACTCTTCAGGTGGAGGCGGAGGATGCGGCGTCCCTTCGGGCGTCTCTCAATATGTGGCTGCGGTTGGTCAATGTATCCCATGAAGTATTGGAGTTGTAAAAAATGACAGCACCCCAGCAAGCGGCGGGTATCCCGCCGCAGATCCAGCAGCAGCTTGGAATGTTCCAGCAGATCCAGCAGCAGCTTCAGCAGGTATCGTCCCAGAAAATGCAGTATGAGATGACGCTCCGTGAGACGAAGCGTGCTCTTGAGGAGATCGAGTCCGCGGCAGATGATGCAGTGATGTATTCTGCCGTAGGGTCTATTCTGATCCAGAAACCAAAGGCCGCCGTCAAAGCGGAACTCGAAGAGAAGGTCGACTCCCTTGAACTCCGTGTCAATTCAATGGACAAGCAGGAAAAAGCAATGACCGCGAAAGCAGCCCAGCTCCAGAAGCAGATCCAGGAAGCTATCAGCGGCGGCGTTCCGGCTGCCCAGTAACTTTTTTTTACAAAATAGGACTTAATACGCGGTGTTCTTTTCAGATAAACCGTCAGTTCTCTATTTCATCACTTTTTCAAAACGAAACATTTCATCATCTGCCGATGCTCCTGATAACTCATTGGGATTGTTTGGGTCAGGATGCTTTGCGTTGAAGAATTCAACAATCTGAAATCCACAGCAATTCACATAGAAGTGTATGTTCCTTTTCTCAAAATACGGCGTACAGGTTTCCCACACTTTCGTTTCCGGGTGTAGCTGCTCTATTGCTTTCCATGCTGCCTGACCGATACCTTTACTGTGAACAGTCGGAATAACATACAATAATGCCAGTTCATTATGATTTGTTTCTGAATTTATGTGCAAAACCACTCCGCCGGCATTCTTGCCATGAAGAGTAATACGGTATATTTCTGCGCCTTTCATATCCATACATTCCCCAATGGTCTGTTTGGATATGATTTCCTCACCGTCCTCAAAATGTTCATATCTTACGCCAAATTCTTCCAACGCGCCATAGCGAAACGCTTCCTGATTGTCGAGGATAAACTGATTTCGGTCTGCTTCTTCCATCGGTATAAGTTCAACTAGAATTTGTTCATTCATAACTTTTGTCTCTCCTGAAAATTCAGATTTAACGGTTAATGTATGTGCTCATTTTATCACCTGAACATAGAAGTCTCTATTGATTGTGTCTTTATATTACGGAATAAAGTTCTATACAAAAAAAATTATTTGCCGAGACTGAGGAAGAGATCCTCGTCTGCGGGTATCGTCTCGATTTTACAGTTCTCGCATCTGACGTACGGGTATCCGCGGACGAGCACGACCGGCACGCCTTCCGCGGACTCGCCCATCAGAAGTTCGGCAGTCGAGGCGAGCGAGTCGGCGATCGCCCGCCGGGTCACCTGCAGTTTGTTTCCGTACAGATCGGGCTTTCCCCGCTCGTCGGTGATCGGCAGGATGCCGGAACAGCCGATGGCGACCCCCGACACCCCAAGACGCATCGAGTGGGTCCGGGAGTCGATGATGATGACGGCCGTATCTTTTCCGGTGCGTTCACGAATACCGTCCCGCAGCCGTTTGGCACTTGCTTCCGGGTCGGCCGGGAGACGGGTGACCCACCCGTCCGGGGCGTTTGACTCGTCGATGCCGGCATTAGGCAGGATAAGATCCCATTTTCCAGCAAGGAGATATCCCGGAATGCCTCCGACGATCGTATCGCTTTCCATCAAAACGACTTCGGCAAGCCGTGGGTCGAGACTATACTTCTCCGCAAGCCGGTGTGCCTCCGCAGACGGGGTTATGTCGTCCAGGTTGATATTGCGGCCTTCGGTGGTGGAGAGCGGCGACTCGGCAAACAGCAGGATGTCGCCGTCTTCTATTCTCTTTGCATCAGTATTGTTGAGGGAGGAGATGACCCGGCCCAGTATATCATCACCGGATACTAGCAGTCCAGTGGAAATCCCATATACAGAAAAGGAACCCGACATATTGGATAGATACGCTTTGAACTATTATCAGCTTTCGGATGAAAAAAGATCATTTGGAGGGCAGTGCCCGAATGCTCTTCTCGACGAAGTTCAGGATCGTTTCCGGGTCCTCTTCGGCGTCTATCAGAAGGAACCGTTCCGGGTCCTCGGCTACCCGTTCGAGATACCGTTTCTGGACTTCTTCGAGGAATGCGTGGTCCTCGAAGTGTTCCTTTCCGGGTCTGCCGGCAAGTCGGTTCATCGCCACTTCCGGCGCAATCAGCAGAAGGATCGTCAGGTCCGGGCGGATCGACCAGCCTGCATGCACGGCGGTGAGCCATGCTTTCGGATCCGGAACGATCCCGACAAGCGAGACCTGCTGGTAGGCAAACCTGCTGTCGGAGTATCGGTCGGTGATGACCAGTTTATTATTTTCGAGTGCAGGGATCACGATCTGAGCGAGATGGGCTGCATGATCCGCAACAAACAGTGTCGCCTCCGCGAACGGATCCTTGTTTGCCTCGATCTCCCGGCGGACTGCTTTGTTCACCAGCGGACTACCCGGCTCCTTGGTGAACACCGGGTCAAGATCTGCGAGCCGCGTTTTGAGACCTTCGTAGAGCGTGGACTTTCCCGCTCCGTCGATCCCTTCGAGTGTGATCAGCAAAATATTCCTTCCCGGATGATCTCTAAGGGGATCTTTCCTTTGTGGACGGCTGTCGAGATGATCACGCCGTCGTATCCCGCATCGCTGAGGATGCGAAGATCATCGAGAGAGTTCACGCCGCCTCCGTAGATCAGCGGCTTTTTTGTTGCGGCCCTGATCCGTTGTGCAAAACCCGGATCGATCCCTGATTCGGTACCGACCGAAGAGATGTTCAGAAGAATGATCCCGTCAAAGGCGTATTTTTCCGCCTCCCGGATCACCTCGACCGGGTCAAGACCATCAGGGATGACCTTTCCGTCCTTTACATCGACGCTGAGGTATCCGCCGGTGAACTCCTCGAAGGGGGCATCAGCCGTCTCGGTCCCGACGATGTTCTGGACACCCGGCAGATATTCCTCCGGGATGCTGCAGCCCCGGTCGACCCAGAGCTTCTCCGGGATCGATGCGAGTTTCAGGATCGTCTCGGTGTGATCGCCGCACAGTCCGATCCGGTCAAGATCGGCAACATACGCGTATTTCGGTTTCATCACCGTGAGATACGACATCGGCTCAGCCGAGGGGGAAAGCCCCCAGGTCAGGGGTCGATACTGATCCCGGTTGCCGCTTTTCCCGTGGACAACATAGCCGTCCATCAGGTCCATTGAAAGAATCACGTCCATTTATGGTTTCATAGCCTTTCTGATCAGGTCTTCTTCTTTGGTGAAGTAGAGCGAGTCATGGCCTTTCCAGGTGCCGCAGCCGGTAAATTTCACTGCCGGGATCCCGTTGTTGCTCTCCCCCATAATGAAGTTGGAGAAGGCCGCGATCTCATCGACGACTGCCTCTTCTGTGATCTCGAGTTCCAGACCAAAGAGGTCATGGTCGCCGCGGAAGTCCCGGATCGCGGTCATGCCTGCCCAGCCGATGGCGTTTCCACACTGACCGCGGCGGAATGCCCTTCCGCAGGTATCGGTCACGATGACGCCGACATCCTTTCCGGTGATCGTTTTGACGGCTTCCCGGATCTCTGTACACTCGGCCGACGGATCTTTTGGGAGGATGATGATATTTTCGCCTTCTATATTGCTGTTGTCAACACCGGCGCGCACACCTACATGGCCGCAGGGAACTTCGGAGAGGATGAACGGATACTCCTGGATGATCTCGGTGGACGAATCCAGGATCGCCTGGATGAACCGGGGGTCTTCTTTGGTGAGCCCGGAGATCCGGATCGCATCCGGAGAGGGCGTGATATCCGCGAGTGCGCGGGTATATCCTTTAGCTTTCGAAACGATCGTTGATGCGACACAGAGGATATCCCCGTCCTGAAATGTGGTATTTTTGCAGATTATTGCCGGAAGATCATCGCCTTTCTGAATGAGCGGGATCCCGGAAATTCCCGTTACCTGAATTGACATAGACAGTTCATATTTACCTCTCTGCTAATAAAAGCAAGGGTTTAGATGCGGGGGAATCTTTTTCACTCCCTGCGCCAATCATCATTTGATATATATGAGTACCTACCGGGTGATCCGCTGTCCAGGTTGTCATCAGTTTACCTACACTGATTACTATGGAAAGTGGAAGCTTTGCCCTGTCTGCGGGGAGGTGATCTCGGTTCGAAACGTTCCGGTGTATCTGGAAGTGGACGATTTCTCCGAGGCTGAAATGCTCATAAAAGAGGTGGAACGGTATCTTTCCCATACCGGACGGTTCGATCTGACGAGGGAAGAGGTGGATCTGATTCGGGAGAGGTATATGGAGTGGCTCCGGGGCACAGCCGTATAAGGACCGGGTCTACCAGAGTTTTCCGCAGTGGGGGCAGAGGATCGCAAGCCGCCTGCCGCACCGTGGACAGTAGAGTTTTCCCCGCGTGTCCTGGATCAGTTCGGTGCCGCACTCCCGACAAAATATCTCGCGTTTGAAGCCGCATGTGTGCTGAACTACCATAGAATACTATTGTCGATTCATATAGATTAATGCGAAGGTTCTTTTTATTCTCATGTTAATATCATAGAGTCAAAATCGCGAGGGTTGCCAAGCCAGGTTAACGGCGCAGGGTTTAGGACCCTGTCTCTAGGAGTTCAAGGGTTCGAATCCCTTCCCTCGCATCGCTCTGTTTTCTTAGAACATTTTCAGCCGGTCCGATTGACCAAAGAGCTTTTATTACGGCACGGATCTGCGTCGTCGGGCACCAGATCCTGCGCTTTTCTTGATGAACCGGTATTTCATATAATGGTATGCAATACAAAACAAAATGTAAAATATTATTTACATTGACGTTGAATAATAGTATTGCCGGGAGACCGGTAAATAAACACTTAGAAACCGTCATCATGAATACCACCTCTAAAATACTGACATTACTGTTTGCAGCAATGTTTTTGATCATCCCTGTCGCGGCAGTTGAAGAGGAAGAGATATGCGTTGTCACGCAAGACCCGGTCAGCCTGTATCCTCACCTCGTGCATATCAGTTTTACCACGCATACCGAACTCCCGGAACATGCTGAATTGAGCCCATTCTTCCGGGAAGATCTGATCGAGATCGAAGAAACGGAAGAAATCAGTGAGGATGTAACTGCCTGGTTCATGAATAATGAAATCTCTGCGGGATCGGATGGATCCGTCATCACCCCTGACACCGGGGAAGACCCTCAGCCTGCTGCGGCATAAAACGTGATCATCCCTTTTTTGAAGAAAAATCATTTTTCACCCTCTATTCCTGGATAATGAAAGGGGCATTGTTTACAAACTCTAAAATATTCTTCCAACGGATATAGTCACTATGAAACATAACCTCGCGTTCCCAGCTCTTCTGCTGGTCATCGCCCTTGTCGGTCTGATCATCACCGCAGGCTGCATCGGCACTACTACTACAACTCCCGGCACCTCATTCTCCGGCACCGGAAACGGCAGCATTGCCACCGAACTTCCGGCCGGTGTCTATACCGTCACAATAACCCAGGCCAGCGCCGAAATGACAGACCTCACCGTTGAGACCAAAGAGATGGGTATCTCAGTTCAGGGAAGATACACGGACGCCGCAGCATCATCTGCCAAAACCGCAGACGGCTGGGTATGGTCCTATGCTCTGCAGACCGATGGAAAACCGACCCTCACCATCAACGCGACCGGTGCCTGGAAAGCAGACTTTGCCTTCCCGCAGCAGATCGACGGCATTCCTCCCCAGACCTTCACGGGTATCGGCAATGCAGCCACGCCTTTCTTCATGATCAACAAGGGTAATGTCTCCTTTGCGATCGAAGCGACGAACAACACCGCTATTGAAGTTCACCTGATGGATTATGACGGCAATCTTTTCATGGACAAAACGAACACCTTTGAAGAGCCTCTTGCCTACCACCTGGGCGCCTACAATGATACGATCATCGTCCCGATCACCGAATCCGGCAACTATCTCCTCAATGTGATCTGTGACGGCGAGTGGTCTGTCATCGTCTCCGAAGAACAGGCATAACTTCTTCCAGCCGCCGCAGGATAAGTTCCTGAATAAACCGGCGGTCTTCTTTTTTTCTTTCGACCGGTATCTATCCCTCCGTAGGGAAGCTACGCGTTCAGTTTCGTTCCTGCCGTCAGGATACGTTTTTTTGCCTCCAAAACGCATATCATAGGTACTATGAAAACCTTGCAGGAGTATCTTATCGCCTCACATGCCCCTGAGGATTTGGGAAAAATAATCATGCTGATCGCGGATCAGGCAGGACCGATCCGTTCCGCATTTATCAGCAACCAGAATTATGCGGGTTCCACCAACTCTTCCGGCGAGGATCAGGCAGAAATGGACACCTGGGCCGATACCAGAATCACCTCTGTTCTGCAGGAAAGCGGGCTTGTCCGTGCCGTTGCTTCCGAAGAGCAGGAGGATATCACGCTGATGTCCCCTTCTGCGAAGTATTCAGTCGTGATGGACCCTCTCGACGGCTCCTCGCTGATCAAGGTGAACCTGAGCGTTGGAACGATTGTCGGGATCTATGAGGGCGATGTTCTTCAGGCGGGAAACCAGCTTCGCGCCGCATTCTATATGCTGTATGGTCCGATGACCACCTTGACCATCTCGCTTGGAAACGGGGTCTCCATCTTTGCCATGAACGCGGAAGGGACCTACGTTCTCTTAAAAGAGAACGTGAAAATCCCGGAAGGAACGCTCTGTGGGAGCGGCGGTCTGCGTCCCGAGTGGACCGATAAACACATCCAGTACATGAATGAGATTGAGTGCGAGGGCGGAAAGAACCGGTATTCAGGTTCCTTCGTTGCCGACTTCCACCAGATCCTGGAGTATGGGGGCGTGTATGCCTATCCGGCAACCAAAAAGTCGGCTTCCGGTAAACTACGGCTGGTCTTCGAGATCAACCCGATCGGGTTCCTCGCGGCCCAGGCAGGCGGGCGCGTCTCGAACGGCGAGTCCTCGACTCTGGATATCGTGCCGACGAAGGTCCACCAGAGAACGCCGGTGTATGTCGGCAGCTGCGGGATGATCGCGAAGATCGAGGCGATCCGCTGAGTATGCCTATCACGGTCTCGGTTTTTGCAAAATCGGTCGGCGGCGTTTGTGAAACGACCCGGGTCTTTCCCGACATCCTCCAGACGGCGGCAAAGATGCTCAAAAAGGCGGAAGGAGAGATCCTTATCGACTCGTTTGTGACCCACACGGCCGACCGGCTGGTCCTGATCACGACGCATGCGCCGGATGTCCAGCCGGATCAGCTGATCGAGGCGGCATTCTCCGCAGCTGAAGAGATCGCAGAAAAACGGCATCTGTTCTCTGGTTCCGATCCGGTCTCAATCTGCCGGATGACGATAGAGGAGCGGGAGAACGAGCCGCTTCTGGTGTTCCTCGCCGGATCGGATATGATCCCGTGGGGTGAGGTGATGATCCCGAATCAGAATACTCTCGCGGACGGAGTTTTGTTCCTTACCCGTGCCGGCGGGGAGTTCCCGTCCACGGCTGAGTTCTGTGAACGGTTCGCACGCCGCGGTCTGAATCAGCTGGGGGTCTGCCCGGTGAGTCTCTGTGATTCGTCGAATGTCAGAACAACGGTCATCCCGGTGGTCGGACTCGGTTTTTCTCTCTTCCAGGGAAAACTTACCGGACCGGTGGATCTCTTTGACACACCGCTTTTTGATGCTCCCAGGTTCTGGGCTTCGGATCGGCACGCTGAGTGATCGTGTCTTCAAATCCGAATTTTATTTGGATAAATATCTCAAATATATTCTAATACCTCTATTTTTGCGCTGATGTCAATCTATATAATCTCAAAAACACATCTATCAATTATCTCTCGGTTTTCCTCCGTGAGACAAGGGAGGCTTGAAAATGTTTTGTCAGCAGTGCGAAGAAACCGCGGGGAACCTTGGCTGTACGGCCGGCGGCGTCTGCGGTAAAAGTAACGATACGGCATGTTATCAGGATGCAGTGAACTTTGTTCTCTCCGGGATCGCGTACCGAAGGATCCATCAGCCGAAGGGAGCAAAAATTCCAGCAAACACCTCCGCCCAGGATAAATTTGTGGTTGAAGCATTGTTTGCGACCCTGACGAACGTGAACTTCGATGAATCCCGGTTCGACGCATATCTGAAAGAGGGGGTCGCGTATCGTGACGCCTACCCGCAGATCCCGGGAGAGCCCAACGCGTGTTCATGGGTGCCGAAATCACGTGAGGATATCATCACCCTTGACGGAGGGATCGGACTTCTTTCGATCGAGGATCAAAATGAACGTTCGCTCTTTTCCCTGCTTCTGTTTGCACTGAAAGGGATATGCGCCTATTATTCTCATGCGGAGGTGCTGGGAAAAACGGACCCGGAGATCGTGAACTTCATCTATAAGGCTCTCGCCACCCGGTTTGAGAAGCACTCGTTTGGGGAACGTGCGGCTCTCGTCATGGAATGCGGGAAAGTCGGCGCGAAGGTGCTGGCGCTTCTTGAATCGGCAAACAAACGGTACGGCGCAACCGAGATCACGAAGGTGAACTGCGGGGTCGGAAAAAATCCGGGGATCCTCGTGACGGGTCATGATCTGCGTGATCTGTTTCTCCTGCTTCGGCAGACGAGGGGGGCCGGGGTGGATGTCTATACCCACGGCGAAATGCTGATCGCCCACGCCCATCCGTGTTTCAAGAAGTTCGATCATCTTATCGGGAACTACGGGACGTCCTGGGCGAATCAGAAGGCGGAGTTCCCGCTGTTCAACGGGCCGATCCTGTTTACGACGAACTGTCTGGTTCCCCCGCCTGACACGTATAAAGGCAGGATCTTTACGACCGGGTCCGTGGGTTTTCCGGCTGCCGTCCATATCCCGGAGAAGCCGGACGGCTCGAAGGATTTTTCGCAGATCATTGCCTGTGCGAAGAAGTGTGAGCCGCCGAAGGATCTGCAGTGCGGGGATCTGATGACGGGGGCGGGACATGACGCGGTACTTGCTCTGGTCCCGAAAGTTCTTGATCTGGTGAAGCGGGGGAAGATCAGGCACTTCGTCGTGATGGCGGGATGCGACGGCCGGCACAAAGAACGTGAATATTACACGGAGTTTGCGAAGGCGCTGCCAGGTGACGTTGTCATTCTTACGGCAGGGTGTGCAAAGTACCGGTATAACCGTCTTGGTCTGGGCGATATTGAGGGGATCCCCCGGGTTCTGGATGCCGGGCAGTGTAATGATTCGTACTCTCTTGTGGTGATCGCTCAGGAGTTAGCAAAGGCTTTGCATGTGGAAGTGGAGAACCTCCCGCTTTCGTTCAATATCGCCTGGTATGAGCAGAAGGCGATCCTGGTGCTTCTGGTTCTGCTGGCGCTGGGCATCAAAAACATCATTATCGGACCGAATATGCCGGCATGTCTTTCGCCGGACGTGCTGAACATACTGGTAAAGAAGTTCGGGGTCCAGCTGATCTCGACGCCGGATGAGGATATGGTGAGTCTTGGGATCACGCGCTGAAAGGATTGGTGTGCCGGGTTTTTTTACCCGGCGATAAATCTCCTCACCTACATATTATCTTATCTTACGCTGTTTCCCTCTTTTCTCATCGCTTTTATATGTCTTCGTTACCCATATTCTGCTAATGATGCCGCGTGATCTGTCGATCCATAGAAGATGGTGTTTATCAGAGGGCTGGATAACCCGGAGCGTATGGTATGACTGATGAAAAAAATGCAATTAAGATTTTTCAGGATAGGAAGATACGTTCGATTTGGCATGCGGAGGAGGAACAATGGTATTTTTCGATCGTGGATGTTATTGCCGTATTGACGGAAAGTGTGAATCCGAATAATTACTGGAAAGTTCTGAAATCACGGCTTATTAAAGAAGGTAATCAGTCGGTTACAACCTGTAACCAACTGAAAATGGCGTCGTCGAAAGACTGGGTCGAAAACGCCTCCGGAGAATTGCGATCCGTCAGAATCTTACCGATGTGTATTGCCGGAGGATGTTTCTTCGTCCTAATTTTGTTAATAATGATGCAAAATAGTTGAACCCAAATGTGAATTAAAGTCAATGCAGGAATATTACTATCCAATATACGTGGTTGAAAAAACCAGTACAGAGTCTGAAGCACATCTCGCTCTCCCAAACTTTACTTGCAGTGTAAAAACAGAAACACCTTTTTCGGCTGTAGTTCTTCTATCCAATATCCTAGTAAGTGAATTCAATCAGAGATTATCAAAAGGGGAAAAACTGCCAGTGGGCATGGACAAACCATCATATTTGCAGCCTCCATCAAATCGAAATGATGTTACATTATTTTGGATTCCTTTCTCTATCGATAATTTATACCTACCAGTAAAGGTACCTGGATCTTACCACTACAAAGGTGGGAATACCCATTTTTGGGTATTACCTCTAGAAAATATCTGGACAGAGGGTGGGATAAACGACCTTGCAAACAGAGCACAAAGGAATGGTAAAACTTTGGATGTTCATGGGAAATATCCATTCCTTCATCCAGGACGCAATGGATTTAATTTGCCGGTTTTACATCCAATCAATTTTGATCTCCTCTTGCAGGAAATGACAACCTTCTGTCAAGCATACAATTCGGATTATAACATAGGTACTGTTCTTGAAGATGCAGATAAAATAAATCAATTTATTGAGTTTATGTGTTCAAAGACGTTAGAAGGTTTGAAGGAAAATCTACATAAATATTCAATATTAGCGATACTTAAATTTGTTTTAAGACAGCACGAACTCATAACGTATCTGATCTATCATCAGCGGGAGGATTTGGCTATGAGTCGTTATTCAGGTCTCCGCTCAGCAGATATACATGCTATGTATCATACCGAATCTGATAGAACACGTGCTCAGATATCCCTCGCTTTATGTCAATTATTAGAAATGTCTGTTGCTGAAAACCCTCAGGGAAAGGAAAGATTGACTGAAAGTGGGGTTGATACCCTCTTGGTATTATCATCACTAACTCGGGGTATGTGGGCTTTAAAGAGTAGAATGAGACTATTACGTCCCCTTCCTTCATTGGTTATCTGCCCCTCCGGGTTAGCTGACTCTGGATTGCGTGGTGACCCTTGCACATTTGAAAATAAGATATGGCATGAATATATGTTGGAACGACTCGAAGATGCCAGAGAAAGAGAAACCGGTGGATATCTCAAATATACTGTTCCTGCAACAACTCGATATGAAAATTTATGTGGTGACAAACGTGAGCAAGCGTATTTAGATGAATTCAACCTGACCTATACCCAATTACGTGAGTTTAGAGACACTCTTCTTAAGCTATGTTTCAAAACCTCCAAAGCCTATCATATTATTCCAGAATCAAAAATTTGTAAAGAATTAACTAGGGAATGTGGGTGGACGGAGGCTATGGGAAAAATAGCTTTGAATTTATTTTGTTTAGAGCCGAGAGGACCATGGGAGCAAGTCCCAGATGGTTATGAATGGATAGATATAGATCCTGATAATCAATATGGGCGATTATCTGCATTACGACGTCCACTTATTCGACTTCTCAATCAGAATGGGGAACTGATTATTTTTATCGGAGAAAGATGGTGGGTAAATGCATTCGATTATTTTGAATCAAGAATCAGAGATGACAAGTATCCCACAAAAGAGAATTCTGAATTAGATAAATGGATAAAGCGTTGTAGGGGAGAAGAAGCGAAAGCATTTGTAAAAACGGTTCAAAATTGGTTCAAAATGGAAACAAAGATGTCTACACACCTCAGTGTGAAATTGCACGGGATTCTTAATTTGCCAAAAGATATTGGAGATATAGACATCGCGGCAGTAGATTTCGACAATAGTATTCTCTATTCTATTGAGTGTAAAAATATTACTCATTCTCGTACTGCTAATGATATGACTAATGAATTCAATAAATTTGGAATTTTACCCAAAAACAATGATTTCATGAATAAACATCTTAAACGTGATGAGTATTTGCGAACTCATATCGGTAAAATTCAAACTCATTTTAGATTCGCCACTTCTCCGATGATCGTATCTTTAATTATAACTAGTGATACCATACTTGCACCGTTTATTACAAAGAATCTGCCCCTTCCTGTAATCTCATTCCATCGATTAATGAAGGATGGAGAGGGAGCTTTGGAAAAATGTCGTTTGCATTCCATCAATGTTGACGATCTGTAATGTGTTTTTCACGATATTTACTGATTATTGGATATAATGGGTTATGTGAATCATGTTATTTCTGTAGTTCATCTCGATCCGTCAGATGTTTTATGTGGTAGCATCACGGTAATAAAATGAAGGAGTTATCTGATGAATGCACAGGAAAAAGGAGACGGAGAAGGAACTCGGTCACCCTGTTTCTTCTCCAGAAAATTATTTGAGTGAAAAACCAAAGAAGCGGCTGAAGGATATGGATGAGTAAGGCAATTTGCATTGTCCGTACTTTCTCATTGATATCACCCCTCCGCACTCTCCTTCTGTCTCGTGATCAGCAGTTCCTGGGTCAGAATGCCGTCGATCTCCCGCTCCAGAGCCCTAAGCTTCGTCGTCAGATAGGTCGTTTCCTCGATCAGCCGCTGCGAACGGAGAAGTGTTTCTTTCGACGCCCCCTCCTGTCGCAAATCAAAGATTTGCTCGCAAGTTTTCTTCGAAAACTTGCTCGGCTGAGGTCGTCTGCTTCGCCTCCGACCCGCCTCCGCTGAGGGCGAGCCTTGCGGCTCACCCCGCTTCATCAGTTCGAGCTGGAGTTTTCGCATTTCTTTTCCCTTTTCGCAGAGCTTCCCTGAATAAACGTCCATTTTGAGAAAGAGCGGCTTAAGTCGTTCCTGAAGTATGAGAGGAATATCATTCATCATATCTGACCTCCTGATCCCGAGTATCCCTGAATGTGTAATCAACCTACGACCCGACGCAATATAAATCCCGAACCGTGAGGCGGCGGACCGTCCCGAATTGAGCAAGGTTTTTCCTTGCGACCTGACTTTGACAGTTGGCAACTCCCCCCGCCCTTTAGCGCTCTCGCTCTTCACCCTTCCAGAAAATGGAAAAATAGAATTTGACAGTTGCCTCTTCTCCCCCTATCCAGCCTCACCCCGCCCCGTATTTTAGCCCGAGTATCGCCGTATTCAGCGCATCAAAATTGGAAAACAGACATCTGCGCCCTCCCTGTTTCCCCTTCATCATCGTAACTGTCAAATTCATCAGCGAATATTTGATGAATTTTGTAGCCACATGCTGTGCTTCCGGCACCTCATATCGAACCAGAGACACAAACAGCTGTGCCAGAAACCCTATCAGAATTGCGCCTCGAATACTATTCTCCGTCCATACTCTCAGCGGTTTAATCTCGATCTCATTCTTCAGCGAATGAAAGATCTTCTCAATCGAATCCTTTTTTCGGTAGCGTTCAAGCGCTTCTGCAAGTGTCAAATTCCTGCTTGAAGTTAACGCGAAAAATCCCCCTCTTCCGGTATTCAGCCTCTCCCGAAGATAGGCCAGTGCTTCCTCTTCTGACATCTGCACGAGCTTTGTCTGAACAGAATAGGTTATCTTCACCAGCGGATTTGAGATACCGATCTTCTTCGGCAGCTTTTTCTTTCGGGAAATACACTCCTGAATCATCTCCGCCTCCAGGAACTGCCGGTACACTTTTCGCGACAGTGTATCCAGATTCTGCGCCTCGAGCCCCTCAGAGAAATAGAAATAGTTCACACTGCCGGGTTTCACGATTTTGATACCATATACGCCTTGGTTTGGCTCTTTCTCCTCCGGATTGATCTTGATCGGATCCCTCTGCCAAAACGTTTCGATGATCTTATCGTCACTGGTGTTCAGTTTCTTTGCGGTCAAATAGTCATGCCTGCATGCTCCAACGAGTTCCAGATTTTGTTTTGATCCAGCTCCTTTATCGAAGATAACCAAGGAACCTTGGGTGAGTTTTTTCTGAGATTGCAGGAACGTTGACCGGAAGTGAGTGACGTCATTCACATTTCCGGGTTTCACCGTTACGCCGATCGGTACATTGACGGGGTGAGCGAGTTCAGTAATTCCAAGAGTAATCTGCTGTTTATCCGGCCGATGATCACGACTGTAGCCGTATTTTCCCAAAGGTGAGGCACTGCCGTGAAGAACAAGGCTTGTCCAGTCGAGATTCACATCGGTGTGCGCAAAATGATACCGGGAAAATATTCTGTCCTGCAGTCCGGAGATGATGAATGCGCTGTTTTTACCGAGGATTTCCAGAAGACGATACAGTGTCTTTTCGGTGAATGAAGGGAGGTTGTACCATTCCCGGGTGTCAGGCTGCATGAGCCAGGTGTGAGCATGTTTGATGCTGAAGTTGTCGGTGAGTTTGTATGCAGTGAGGGATTTGATCAGTGTGGAGATGTCGATTCCTTTCTTTTTCAGCGGGGAGAAGAGAGAGGGGAGATCAAGGGCGGTGAACATTTTTTCACTGAGGAGAAGAGGCCCAATCGGAAAAGATATGTGAGTTGTGGGAGCAATACTGAGTGTCTCTGTGCGTCTGTTGGTTTTCATTGTGCAAAATTAAATTGACGGCTCACGGGGACTAATTTTCTCTTTTGCTTCGTTTACGGGATGTCTGGATGAAGGATATTTTTGCAACTGTCAAAGTCAGGTTGCGAAGGGGCGGTCTCAGCTGAGCAAATCTCTGATTTGCGAATCGATAATGCCCCCCGCTCTGGGAAAATCGGCTATGTCACTCAGAGAGATGGGTTACGAAAATCGGGGGATTTTGTTTTATCCGGGGGAACGTCGGTCAGGAGAAATAATATACTTGCACGTGAGAGTATTCTCCTAATGATTGTGTGTGGAGTGGTCATATGATTCTAAAAAAACCGATATTCGTGATCGTGCTGCTGTTTTCTCTTGTTATCGCAGCCGGATGTATAACAGCCATCCCCGTTTCGCCGCCGGAAAACCCTGAGATGACCTTCGTTTCGTCCTTTGAAGGCGGCGACCGGTATCTTGCCGGGAACTATACCGTTATTCTCCTTGAAGGATCCTATCGTGAGATGGGCCGGCAGTACGGCGGTCTTATGAAAACCGAACTTCTCGCCGAGTATGCAATGCTCACCGGCGCCCTCGAAGACCGCGGATACACGATCGATTATCTCCGCAGGTATGCGGCATCCGGCACGCCGTTCCAGCCTGAGCGGATGAAGGAGATCACCCGCGGGATGGCCGAGACGACCGGTCTCTCAGAAGAGGATATCTCGATCCTCTACTATGGTCCGGTCCTCTATCTTACCATGCCGGCAGGCTGCTCCTACCTCACTGTCTGGGGTGAATACACAACAGACGGCTCGGTCATCGTTTCGCGGAACTGGGATCTGCCCGATTTCGTGGAGCCGTTCAATTCGTATTACGTGCTTGCCGTGTACCGGCCGACGGACGGAAGCAACGGTGTTGCGACCTTCGGTCCTGCGGGTTCCCGACCGGAGACCCTGATGAACAGCGCCGGGCTCTTTATCGCGGATGACAACTCAGGTCTCGATCCCGTGGGACAGGATGACCGCCCGGATCTGATCTCGGAGTTTTTCCGCCTGATGCTCGACTACTCGGATCTTGCCGGTCTGAAAACGGGGGTTTTCGCGACCCGTCCGAATCTTGCCTGGATCGTGGATATCGCGGGACCAGAAGGAGCCTATGTCTTTGAGGTCGGGCTTAATGAGACGAAGGTGCGGACAGGCGACGGGGTAGTTGCCGCGGCGAACCACTTTGTCGATCCGAGCTGGGATCTTACGACCCCGCCGGCAGCACACTCGGTGAGCAGATATACGAATCTGCTGAGCCAGGCTGCGGCGGCAAAGGGAACGATCGATGCAGAAAAAATGACGGAGATCCGTGATGTGCTCTTAGAGGACGGCGGGGCGACCTTCCGTCACTCGATCCTTGAAGGATATCTCTACTCCTCGAACCATCAGGTGGTGTTCGTTCCGGCAGATGGGACTCTCTGGATGAAGGTTATCGATCTGGACTGGCAGAAGGTGGAGCTCGCTCCGCTGTTTGCGATGTGAGAGAGATCGTCGATCTCTCCTTCTTTCTTTTTTGAAAAACAGCCTGTATAAGTAAAATGCAGAAGAGGTTTATGGACAATTACTAATTTGACAGATATTAGTAATAGATTAGTAATTGGGAGGGATGCACCCCGCCTCGCTTTTTTGGCTATGGAACTACTTTTTCAAAAGATACTGAATTACAGCACAGTATTTAGAATATAGAAAACAGTATATTATTCATGCCTGAAGAAGAGTCCTGTCCTATTTGTAATAGCGAATGTGAAGTAACTGAAAGCGGCTTTAACAAAAATATTAACTGCCCCTCTTGTGGTCCATATTCTATAAGTAAAATCCAGGGATGTCCGACATTCCCTCAGAATACTCAGCATCTTATTGCAGGATATCTCTATGAGACAAAAATGCATATAGTTGACTTAGTTAAGAGCGGTGCAACGGAGGGATTAGTTCTTAATGAAGGGACTATACAAGAAATACTCTCAGATCCTTTAATCCCGAAGAGAGCCATGCAGTATCTTGATAAGATCATCCTGAATCTGTACAAAAGGAACGAGGGATTTCTTACTATGGTAAAAGCAGATTGTTTCATGCCCGCTATGGGTTATGCAAGGAGCAAACAAGAACTCGTGATGATGTTTAACGCCCTTCGGGGATTAGGCTATCTAGATGAGCGGAATATACTGACTATAAAAGGTCTCCAGTATGCAGAATCGCTTCTCACCTCCAACAGAAATTCCACCAATGTATTCATCGCCATGAAATTTTTTGATGAACTCAAAGCCCTCAGAGAATCAGCCATCAAACCCGCCTGTCAAAAATGCGGGTTTACTGCTTTCACCGTTGATGAAGAAGAACATAACGACGATATCCCGGATAAAATCATTTCCGGGATCAAAACCAGCCGGTTTGTTGTCGCTGACTTTACTGAAAATAATCTGGGTGTTTACTATGAAGCAGGATATGCGAAAGGACTCGGGCTGCCTGTTATCAAAACATGCAAAAAAGAATGGTTTGATAAGATAGATGAGAGTGGAAACAGGGAGAATAAACTTCACTTTGATATTGAACACGACAATCTCATCTTATGGGTAGATAGTGACGACTTTGCCAAAAAACTAGAAGCAAGAATCAGGGCGACCATACTTTAAATAGGACTTACGCGGTGTGCTCTCAATCAAAAAGTTGACGTACATGTAAGATGTAATTTGATTTCGTGTACGGGATATTTTTTGATACATGAGAAATAACCAACCGCGAATCGGCGCGAATCCCGCCCTTCGGGCTTCCAGAATCGGATTTGCTGTTCCTCACTCTCGCAATACAGCTTCGCTGTCTTGCTCGCCCCTCATCGGGAGCGTTTGGGCAAATCCTGTCGCCGCCCCAGCGGCTCCCAATAACAATTTCTTCCCCTCTCTTCCCAAAAACGATTATCCGAAGATTTCTCTCACGAGAGGCGCTGGGGCGCCGACAGGATTTGCCCGAACGTTCCCGATGAGGGATGAACCGGCGGGTCCTATCGACCCGGCGAGTTCAAGTGAGGGTCAGCAAATCCGATTCTGAGAGCAAGCCAAAGGCTTGCGAGATTCGCGCCGATTCGCGGTTGGTTATTTCTCATGTTTCCACACCACCAACACCTCCTATTGGAATTCTAAAATATCCGTCCAAACGAAAGCGTCATTTTAGTTTGGACGGGTATTCATGTACTCAACCCATCCCGCTCCCTAATTATCTTCTCCACCAGCAGCTTCGCCCGCCCCTCATCCATCTCCACCATCCGGATCTCTCCCGCATCAGCGAAATACAGACACACCCCTGGATCCGTTCCGAACAGACGTTTTGCCCACAGGAAATACACCGCGAGCTGCATCTCGTATCTCTCCATCTCTTTCTTTGATGGCCGCCCCGTCTTGTAATCGATGATCATCCAGCTCCCGTCTGCATACTCCACGAGCCGGTCGATCACGCCGTTCAGCGGCGTTCCCTCAAAAGAATATGCCGCCTGCTGCTCGCAGATGCTTTGCACTACGTTCTGCATAATCGGCGACGCAAGAAACGCCGCATACTTCGCCGCAAACTCTTCTGCCGCCACGGGGGGGAGTCCGTAGCGTTGTACCGCCGCATCGACCGGCTTTCCCTCGAACACCTCGTGAAGAGCCGTTCCCCGAAGCATCGCGGCCTCTTCCGCCGCCGACGGGGCACGGTTTTTCACGGCCGCGGTCAGGCTTTGCGTGGCCTCCTCCTCCTTTGCCGGCAGAGGAGTATCCGTCCACCCAGACGGGGTCTTCGGCCGAATACGGCAGAGATCACCCGGCTCCACGATCACATCGGTGATCTGCTCCGGCTGATACGGGCAGCCGCCGATCCCCTCATCATACATCGCCAAAAACGAGTTCGCCGCCGGTCCGTTTTTCCCGTCGGTTCCGCAGATCACCAGATGATCACATGCCCGTGTCATCGCCACGTAAAACAGCCGTTTCCGTTCGGCAAGCAGCTTTGCTTTCATCTCGGGCTTCAGGCACTCGATCACAAATGACATTCCATCCTCCTCACCCGGGAGTTTTATCGGGATCCCGACACCGAGTTCCGTATCGAACACCGGCGCCGAAACCTTCAGACCGTTCCCCGTCCCGGCAAAACAGAGTGCGAGAATCGGATACTCCAGCCCCTTCGAGGCATGCACCGTCAAAATTTTCACCCGGTCGTCCTCTTCGCTCGTGACCGTCCCTTCCCGCTCATCGAACCCTTCGTCCATGCAGGTGTCCAGGATACGGAGATATTCATACACCGAAAACGGCCGGTTCATGGAGCGTGATCGGGCGATCGCGACCAGCTTCTCCAGATTGGCGGTTGCTTCCCGCCCGAACGGGAGCCCTCCGTAAACTGCCATGATCCCCGACTCTGCGATCAGGTGGGAAAGGAACGGGACAAGCGGCTCTTCCTGGATCTCCGCATGCCAGCGGGCAAGGTTCTCGACTGCTCTTTTGATCTTCGAATCGGGATTCGCGGCCGCGTATTTCTGCAGTCTCCACATCAGCGTCCAGCCGCTGCCGGCGGCGGCTTTGCAGAGTTCCGCGTCCGAGATCCCGAAGTAGGGGGATCGTAGAACGCCGTAGAGCGGGATGTCCTCCTCGGGATAGACGATCGCCTTCAAGAGATTCGTGAAGTCGAACACCTCCTGCTTTTCGTAGAAACTGAATCCCTTCTCCTCGGTATATGGGACCCCGTATCTCTCCAGAGCGTTCCGGAGTTTGTCCATGTGGGTCCGTGCCTCGATGAGGACCGCGATGTCCCCGAACTTCGCCGGCCGGCCGGTTCCGTCCTTATCGTAGACGGTCAGTTTTCCGGTTGAGACCGCATCATGGATCCAGGATGCGAGGGTTCGTGCCTCCTTTCGCATCGTTTCCGCCTGGGTCTCGCTCATTTCGAGCCGGATCAGAGTCACTGTTCCTGAGTGCTCAGCCCGGTGGGCGGTGAGTTCTCCGTAGCTTGCTTCCCAGATCTCTTTCGGGTCCGCAAACACGGACGTGAACACATGATTGACCAGCCGGATGATCTCGGGCACGGTCCGGAAACTCGTGTCGAGTTCCACCGGCTTTTTCGCAAAAACGGTCTGGAACGCGTTGAAGCCGGAGACATCCGCTCCTCTGAAAAGATAGATCGACTGCTTTGCGTCGCCGACGATGAACAGCCGGTTGTTTTCCTTCGGGTCGCCGCAGAGGATCCGGATGATCTCAGTGAGGATCGGATCATTGTCCTGGACCTCGTCAACGAGAATATACCGGTATCTGGTGTTCAGCGTTCTTTGGATACGGTCATTTTTGATCAGATCACGGGTCTTTTTGATCAGGTCGTCGAAGTCGAGCACGCCTCTCTGCTGTTTTTCCCGGACCGTTTTTTCATACACCGCGGAAGCGACCCGTCCGAGGGCCGTGAGTATTTTCAGGGTTATCCGCGTCCGCGGGTCGGATCCGTCCGGGCGCTCGGGATACTCTTTGAACACCTCGCGTTTTTCTTTGAACCGTGCCATGCTGCCTTCCGGGAGCACGGCCTTGTAGGTGCTCGCGTTTATACCGGCAAGGCTCTTTCCGGCAGCATACATCTCCGCCGGCTTGTTTGCATCCGAGAACGCCGCAAAAGCCGCCGGTCCCTGTTGGAAGAGCTCGCCTTTTCGGTCGGAAAGGGCACGCAGTTCGTTCATCAGGGCCCTCACGAGTTCGTCATCTGCGAGATCATCGCGATATGCCGTGATCTCGTCATCCCATGCCTTCTGCCAGACGGCGACGACGGCCGAGGGGTCCTTTTCCAGCACAGAAAACCAGTCCTTTGCTTCTTCCCAGATCCGGATCGTGGTCCTGAGGTATTCGGCGATCGTCGTCTCCCGCAGATGATCGAAGAGGGTGACCACATCCTCAAAGAGTGCGGCGGGAGGATGCTCCAGCATCTCATGGATCGTCCCGGTCACGAGTTCGTGGGTGTCGAGTTCGTCCATCACGGAAAATCCCGCGTCGAGTCCTGCCTCGTAGGCGAACTCTTTCAGGAGCGAGAGGCAGAATCCATGGAACGTGCTGATGCTGCACCGCGAAAAACTCTCCCACACTTCTTCAAGACCCGGATCCTCCACCGCCGCTTTCCTGAGTTCCCGTCCGATCTTCGTCCGCATCTCGGCCGCCGCCTTGTCGGTGTAGGTGAGGGCGAGGATGTCGCCTGCCCCGGTGTGCATCGTCTCCCGCCGGTAGGTGAGCGAGGCGAGATACCGCTGGGTCAAAAGGAACGTCTTTCCGGTCCCGGCCCCTGCGGTCACGCAGACACTTTCCTCCATAAAGAGTGCCCTTCTCTGGGCATCGGTCAGTTTGGCGGTCATGCCTGTTCCTCCCGGAACGGAACGAACCGGCAGATCCGCCGGTATTGACAGTAGGCGTCCGGGCAGTCTTCCGTGGAAACGACGGCACATTTTCCTGCTTTCATGTTCTCCCGCGTCTCGCGGCAGAACCCGAAAGCCGCGTCTTTGACCTCCTCAACGCTTTTCTGCTGTTTCCCTCTGACGAGGTAGGGATTTTCGTCCTTCACCATGTCCGGGGCTATTTTGAGATAGGTCCCGGGCAGCGGGCTGCACCCGGTCATCTGACGGACGGCCTCGGTATAGAGCGGGATCTGAAGCGCGGTCCCTCCCTCGAGATCCTTCCATTTTTTTACGTTCCCGGTCTTGTAGTCGATGACCGCGAACTCCCGGGTCTGTTCGTTGAACATCACCCGGTCGACCCATCCGGAGATGGTGAACGGCTCATCCCCAGGGATATCTGCCGATACTTTTTGCTCCAGCCAGTCGGCGCTGGTTCGAAATCCTGCGGCGTAAAATCCGGTTTCCATTTGGATGATCGCCTCGCAGCTGCTTTCAAGGCCGCCCTCGCCGAGGTATCCGTTCAGCATCGATCTCCAGGAAGGCGTCGTTATGCGTCGGTTGGAAAACTCCTCTGTGACGATCGTTTTGAGGAAGGCGGTCGCTTCCTCCTCGTTTTCCGTGGTGAGGGGGCGTGTGTATTCACAGAAGAACCGCTCCATTGCTTTGTGCATGACGGTCCCTACAATGATCCGCTCCGCACTGAAATCCGCGGGGTTTTCCAGGCGGAGGTGGTCGGTGAGGTACCATTTGAAGGGGCATTCCCGGTATCGTTCGAGCACGGTCGGCGCGAACTCGGTCTTTTTCGTGTAGGCGGCGGCGAACGCTTCGGCGAGCGGATCGCCTGCAAAGTTCGCGTCGTAGATGCCCGGCGTTCCGGTTCGGTCCACGGTTTCGATCCCGATGATCTCTGCCGCGGTCTCGAGGGAGGGGGTGCCGAAAAGACCGGCACACTCGTTTTCTCTGCCGGCGGCGAGCAGTTTGCCGGCCCGGGTCTGGTTTGCGGTCGTCGAATGAGCGAGGAAACCGGAGCTTTTTGGTTCCGGCTCGGCGAGGCGGGTGAGGTACGGGGACGGGGTCAGACTTTTTTCGCCGTCGTGGCCGGCGCAGGAAAGGATGAGCTGTTTTTCCGCGGTGAGGGCGGCGGCGTGGAAGTAGTATCGGCTTGCATCGAGCAGGTTCTGGACCCGGTCGGGCTGGATGCGGGCGGTTTCCTGAGCGTTCAGGAGAGGGATGGCTGCTTCGATTTTCGGGAGCCGGTCGGATGAGAGGCCGGTGATGAAGACGTAGGGGATCTTTGTGCCGGCGACGGACCGGAGATCTCCCGCGAAGAAGGCGGTTTCCGATTCTCTATAGCTGATCTTGGTGGTTTTTTCACAGAACCGGCAGAGCATGGCGTAGAATTCGCGGACGGTGTATCTCCTCTCCGCAAGAGAGGTGAGGGCGAGTTTGTCGAGCAGGCGGAGGAAGGCGTGACGGGCGGCTTCGTCCTGCGGTTTCATCTGGATACTCGTCCATCCAAGGGAGGAGAGGTCGGCTTTGAGAGCAGTGCAGTGTTCAGCAAGACCGGCGGCGGGTTTGAAATTTTGGTCCAGCCGGTCAAGGAGCCGGTCGAGACTCGCCTGGAATGCGGCGTCCTGTTCGGCGACGGTCCGCCAGACGGCTCTGCCTTTTTCGGTTTTCGTGATTATGCCGGCTTTTTCGAGTTTGCCGGCGGTGAGCCTGTCGGTTTTGAGGGTAAAATACGGGCTGTCGATGATGATCTTGAGGTCTTCTATTTTGCAGTCGAAGGCGAATGCCGAGAGCCAGGCAAGGGCACAGCGCACAGGCGGGAGGTTTTCGATGGGGATGTCTTCGCCGGCGGTGAACCGGAGGGGGTGCCGTGTTCCGTCCCGGAGGATGCTGAAGTCGGGGACGAGTTCGTCGAGGAGAGGCAGAGCGGAGGTGAGGGAGGGTGCAAGGAGGGCGATCTCTTTTGGGCTCGTGCCGGATTCGATGAGGGCGGCGATGGATTCGAGGACGGAGCGAAGTTCGGTCCGGGTGTCGGTGTATTGATAGACGCCTTTGCACGGTTCGGGGAGGACGGTGAGGTTTTCGTTTGCGGGCGGCCGGGTTATGATGGTGCCTTTGAGGGCGAGGAGGAGGTCGCCTGCGAGGGGAGAGGGTTTGTATAATGCATAGCAGAGGACGGTGCCTATGTCCATTTCTCCGGCGATCCTGGCGGCACGTTCGATGGCGAGGATGGAGTCGCAGCAGTTTTCTTCTTCACAGAATTGTTCATATTGCCGGAATATTTCCCGGAAGTCGTTGAATTTGTCTTCGCCTGTTGGCAGGACGAGTTTGTTGGTTTTGAGGGTGATGAAGAGGTTGACGAGGTTTTCGGTCTGGGTGTCGGTGATGCGTTTTTTTCCGAGCACGTCTGCTCCTTTGCGAGCGAAGATGAGGTGTTGTTCTTCGGGGTCGATGATGCGTGCGGCAGGGGAGAGGGAGCGGAGGATGCTTTTTGCAAGGCCTTTGATGGTGGTGATGTGGTCGGGGAGGATGGCTCCTTCGTCCCGGAGTTTTTTGACGGCGGCGTTTGCGAGATCGGTATTTTCAAAGAGGATCCAGGTGCGAAGTGGGTCGATTTTCGCGAGGGTGGTGTATTCGGAGAGGATGGCGGAGAAGGTGTCCATATGTGATTCCATTGGGTGTGGAAATTATATAATGTGTTTGAAGTCTTGGGATGCTTCTTATATTACGTATCTCTTTTTTGTTGGGCGTACTCTGACTTCGTGTAAGGTATTCTTTGGAACTATAATATATTCGCGAAGGGATTTCTCATCTACCCACACGTAACCAACATATTTACACCACTTTTTCTAGGTCTTCAGATCGCGAGAACTGATTGTAAAGGGGGCTAAAATATGGGGTATTTCTATGTCAGTCGTTATGATTATTAGTATTAAAAACAATTTATGTAATTATGGGGTGGCGTCGAGATAATTTAAAAGAGAAATTTTTTGATGATATGTATTATGTTATGATAATAATTTCTACAACATTTGCGAGTTTTATTGGAGCTGTGGCAATATTACTCGCGTCAAAAGGTTTTCTTTGGCTCGCTGCAATTCTTGGATTTGATAATGAGTGGTGTTTTGTAGGGATTAATCTCTTTTCGAGCATTGGTTCTTTGTTGATTTTCCTATTATTTACTGGAGTAGGTATTATAGTCATGTACAAAGAGGCGAAGACCACCCTTAAAGAAGCTTTTGCTAAGAGTAAAGAGAAAGTGTCACAAGACAGAAGCCTTAATGGGATTGAAGACAAAGATACTAATATTGTAACCACAAAGACGGAGGTGTAATCATTTTGTTAAAAGATACTATTAAAGCATACGTGATGTTATCCGCCTATTTCATAACATTATTCGCACTTTGTTTGACAGTGACAATTGTACTTACCACAATATTTGGATATGTGGGGAATCTACAGGCACTTCAAGTCATGGGAACACTGGTATTTCTGTTACTGGGAGGTGTAGACTTTATCTTAATTTTCAAGGGAAAAGTTTCACCCACTCTCATAGTTTGGTCGATTCCAGTATTATTCTATGTTATATATCGCAACATGCGGAAAAAGAAACCAACAATTAATTATGATGCAATGGTTACGGAGTCTCCGGGATATGTAAGAGATACTATGCAAAATCTCGTTAGACCACCGACGAGAGTATCAGCACGGGTTTAACCCCCTATTTTTAATACAGCCTCATTTAAATTCACATATCAAATAATCTCCTTTAAGTGCATTAAATTAGATTTTATTGGAGCAATCAAAATCATATCCCCTCTCTTATTTTCCCCGTATAACCTATGATGGGACTGAAAATAGTTAATTATACGCATATCATCCATCCAACCCAAAACATGTCCCACACAAACTCAACTATTCCCCACCGTTCAAACATATAGGATTACAATACTCTAAATAAAAAAGAAAACTGAGGGTGAATTTCTTCACCCCGATTGCAAATCAAAGATTTGCTCGCAAGTCTATCGACTTGCTCGGCTGAGGTCATCGACTTCGTCGCCAACCCGCCTTAGCAGAGGCAGCCCCTTAGGGGCAGCCCGCCTCAGCTAAGGGCGTCTGCTTCGCTTCCGCCCCGCCTCCCAAATATTTATCGTCAGGTGTCACGATATATTATGTATAACACTGAGGTGTCATGCAATATGGGGACGTCAACTATTTCTATTCCAAGTGATCTGAAGGTCCGGCTGAATGCAATGAAGATCCATCAGCGGGAGACCTATGCAGATATTATTGTCCGCCTGATCAGCTGTGCAGAGGATGCGGAGCCTTTGAGTGAAACGGAGATCGCTCAGCTTGAAGAGGCAGTTGATGATATGAAGGCAGGGCGTCTGATTTCTGCGAAGGATCTGCGTTCTGAGCTTGGCCTCTGATGTATTCTGTTCAGTATACACAGAGGGCTGCGAAAAGTATCAAAAAGTTGCCGCGGGATGTCCAAATACGTATTCTGGACAGTATTGATGATCTGGCGAAAGATCCCGCTGCACATATGAAGCGGCTAAAAGGGGAACGCGACGTGCCGATTTTTTCTCATCGCATGGGGGAATACCGGGTGTTGTTTACGCTGAGTAATGCGCAGCTCGTGATCCTTGTTCTGAATGTTGGAAACCGGCGTGACATCTATAAAGAATTGTGAGCGGGTCGGACGCTGAAAGCGGACGACCTTAGCGGAGGCGGGGTGAGCCGTCAGGCTCGCCCTCAGCTGAGCAAATCTTTGATTTGCGAGTGTGGGGGGTGAGTCGATAGATTTGCGACCGCAGTTTTATTTCACTCATATTTTCCGGCCATCTATTTTTCATCCAAACAGACCACTCTTCATCTCGTAATACTATAGTTCCACACGAAAACCACCTTTTCCACTCCAAAAACACCCCTCATCCAACTGGTAAATACCACACCTCAAACTGAAAATACGCTCAATCCTGCCGATTTACCCGGTAAAACACCAAGACTATATAAATAAAAACGCAGGCGCCTGAAAAAAACGATAACCCCGGGCAGACTACCTACCTACGTAGGTAGCTACAGCGGAACAAAATCTCTCATCAATCACTTTTTATTTAGGCGCCTAGAGGTATTATTATTATTATTTTATGTACAGTACAGAAGAGAGAGAGAGAGAGAGAGAGAGAAAAACCAAAATGAAAATTACTACTATATAAATTACTAACTACGTGGGTAGGTAGTCTGTCGGGGGTTATCGTTTTTTCCAGGCGCCTACGTCTTTATTTATATAGTCTGACCTCTCAGAAATGAAAATACGTCGAATCCTGCCGATTTTCATTTTTACCCACCAAAAATAATCATAAAAAATTCGTTAAAATCCATCAAAATCGATCACCGAAGACTCAAAATTGAATCGAAATGCCTATTTGCGAGTGGAAAGTAATCGATTTTTGCACGCTAAGATTGGATGCTTCATTACCGACCCACTATCGACATGACGATTCACCCTGCCCGGTCGCAAATCAAAGATTTGATCGCAAGTCTATCGACTTGCTCCGCTGAGGCTACCCCTACGTGGTAGCCCGCCTCAGCTAAGGTCGTCCGCTTTCAGCGTCCAACCCGCCTCAGCTGATGGCATGCCCATGTCCCCCGCCCGCAGCCTATTTTTCTGCATTTTTCGTAACGTATCTCTCTGAGTGAGAGCGGTATTTTCGCCCTGTCTCGGGGCATTATCGCACCGCGCGGTTCGGGGTATAAATACCGGCGGATAAAAATATAGGAATATGGATAATCCATTTCATTTGAAGAAAAAACTAGGTATGCGGGGACTTCTGAATCCTTTCACAAAGAAACCATCTGTGCTGCATTTCCGTCTAACGACGGAACATAAGAAGCGGCTGTATGCAATCAGCAGTGAGACAGGATTGTCGATCGATGAAGTGCTCTCGGTAATTTTCGATCTGGGGCTTGCGTGTGAAAAAGATAAGAAGGGGCGTACGGATAAAGTGTATTATGATCCGGATATGGACTGTAATGATTATTATCACGCACTTTTGATCAAGGGACTTGCGGCGTATGATACCGGGAAGAAATGATTGATCTGCCGGATACGGAGGTTCTTGCGGATACCTATGATTCTGTCCGGAGAACCGTCCTTGCAGCTCATTCATCGGTTTCCCGTGCAGTGAATTCCGCGATGGTCTTTGCGTACTGGGATATCGGCCGGCAGGTGGTAGAGGCCTCAGGCGGGAAGGAACGTGCCGAGTACGGTGAGGGGCTGCTGAAGTATCTTTCAAAACGGCTCACGGCGGAGTTTGGAAAAGGCTTTGATGTGTCGAATCTGCGTCACATGCGCCAGTTTTATGTGATGTTTCCAAAACAAGACGCACTGCGTCTCGAATTGAGCTGGACGCATTACCGGCTTTTGATGCGGGTAGAGAATGAGAAGGCACGGGCGTTTTATCTGGATGAGTGCGTGAAGGCGAACTGGAGCACCCGCCAGCTGGAACGGCAGATCACGACGTTTTTTTACGAACGGCTTTTGGTGAGTAAGGATAAGGACGGGATCAAAGAGGAGATCGGCCGGACAGAACCGAAGCCTGAGTATGAGAAGATTCTAAAAGATCCGTATGTTCTGGAGTTTCTTTGTCTCCCGGCTGAACCGGGTTTTTATGAGAAGGATCTTGAGTCGGCTCTTATTTCGAATCTGCAGAAGTTTCTTTTGGAACTTGGCAGAGGGTTTTCGTTTGTGGCACGGCAGAAGCGTATCAGTTTCGACACTGAGAACTTCTACATCGATCTGGTGTTTTACAATTATATTCTGAAGTGTTTTGTTCTGATCGATCTGAAAACAGGGAAGCTGACGCATCAGGATCTTGGTCAGATGCAGATGTATGTGAATTATTATACGCGGGATATGATGAACGAGGGGGATGATCCGCCGATCGGTATCGTTTTGTGTGCGGATAAGTCGGAGACGCTTGTCCGATATACCCTTCCGGAGGGGGAATCGCAGATCTTTGCGTCGAAGTATATGCTTTGTCTGCCAAAGGAGGAGGAGCTTGCACAACTCATGGCAGAGTGGGTCGTGCGGGAGGAGGAGATGCGTTATGAGCGAAGATGAGGGGGTATTTCGTCCCTCCCTGGATCTTGAGTGGACCGAATGGACCGCATTCCAGAACGCACGTCCCCGCCGGTCGAAACTGCCGAAAGGCGGCGGGTTCATTCGGATCCGCCCGATAGATACCGATCTGATCATATCCCTCACGCTCGCGAACTCGGCGCTGGTCAATACGTTCGGCGTGATTATCCAGTATCGGCAGAACGAGTACGTCGAGGCAGGTCCACCGCTGATGAAGCAGAATCCGGCGGCGTGTTTGTGGACCATGCGGAATGCGGCCGGCGTGGAGTTTGAGTATTCCTGTTCGGCGTCTTCCTACGAAGGTTACACGAAGAAGGCGGCGGCGAAGCTCCGAAGAGGACATCTTGCCGCCCTTCTCTGGGAATACCGGGTGAAGAACGGCCGCTCGCCGCTGTGTAATTTTATCGAGATGGAGCCGGATCTGGTTCTCGCAGGGATGCGGAAAAATATTTCTTCTCCTGTTTTGCGGCTCGAAGGTGAGCCGGCGGATCGGGACTGGATGGGGCTTGACTGGTGCGAGCCGTTTCCGGTTGGCGAAGAGCGGTTCAGGTACGGGGATGCGGGTTTGATCAAGGTTATTCTGGACGGGGAGGTGACGCATATTTCGGAGAGGCAGCATCTTTTCGGGACCCTGGTTCCAAATGCCCTGGAGTGGTATGGGGAAGGAGCGATGATCTCGGTGGCTCTGCGTGATCCGGATATGCCGAGGTATCAGGCAGCGGAGATGTTGAGCGATCTTATGGGTGGGTATTATGCGGCGAAGGGCGTAGTTCCGGAAACGCAGCTTCGGGGGATGTCGGGTCAACATGCACGCAAGCCGGCGGCATCCCGGGGATATGTGACGTGTTTGGAGGAGGTTCGTCCGAGATGCGAGTTCGGGTGGGAGGGGTATTGAGCGGTGGGATATCTCATGCTTCCGCACCCTGCCCTCTTCTTTTCATCAGTTATTCCCACCGATTCAAGCGAGGGTCGACGTCGGAGGCCTCACCGCAATTTTAATTCGGAGAGGACGGCAGAGAAGGTATCTAGACGTGATTCCGTTGGGTGTGGAAAATATTTATGGTGTGGGTATTTTTGCGTAGGCTATATGCTGAGTTTATTATTGGATGTCTTTTGGACAGGTATTTAGAAAATAATGGGAAATCATATAATGAGATCCCTGGCAATCTCAAAAATGATAAAAATATATATAGAGAAGATAGAATTAACTAATATGTCTAGTGAGGTTTTGGGATGAGTAATTATAATGGAATAAAATATAAGAATAATTTTATTAAAAAAGTAATTTGTCGAGTGGATTTTGTTGAAACATTGTCAAATGAGAGCATTTCCGATCAAAAACTTGATCTATCTATCAAAGAATCATACCAATATAAAAAAATGGATCAACGTGTCCGAGTTAATTTAATTGATATAATGAATGATAATCCTGGAGAGGAATTGGCTATTAAGAATCATTCTCAAGAAGGTCTTCAAAAGACCTATCTCGATGAAGATGGAAATAAGTTGATATTATCTAATACATTTTTCGTTGTAGAATGTACTCATTATGGGACTTTCGAGTCATATGTTGCCTCTTTTAAGGCATTTCTTAATGAATTATTTCTCAAAAATAATATTAATACAATGAGAATTGGGTTAAGATATGTTAATATTTTAGATGCAAACACAATAAAAATACAAAAAAATTTCTTTGTCTCTCCTATTTCGGGTGCGGCCCAACGTAACGCATTCGAAAAATCAGACCTAGTTAAGCTGGTGCGTTCCATTCAAACAACTGAGTATGTATATGGAGATTTAAGGTTAAATTTCCGGTACGGATTCATTAATGAAAATTATCCTGCACCCATTTCTAAAAATGACTTTGTATTGGATTTTGATTGTTTCTCTCCAGAATCAATGAATACAGCTGATGATATCATTACTACTCTTACAAATTGTCATAAAATAATTCAGGAATTGTTTGAAACTTCCATCACTGATAAATTAAGGTTGGAAATGAATAATGGAAAGACAAAATAATCTTACAGAATCTCAAACAGATGTTTACTTATCAACTTTCTCTTCAACAGAAATCCCAACTCAAGTTGGAGATTATGTAGTTGATAAGCAAATAACAGATGTCCCAACTCAAGTTGTAGATTATGTAGTTGATAAGCAAACAACAGATGTCCCAGGTACACTTCCTCCAAGAATTTCCAGTACAAAATCTGTTGAAAAAGAAGTATATGGTATGAATAAAATTGTGACAGTTAAACGTTATAGGGTAAAGAAGTAATCATTACATGTCAACCATCTCAAAATCAAAAACAGTTCCTATCACCGATAAATTGTGTCAAGGTGATGTGTTTCAGGACGTCAAATATTGTTATATTGATTCTGAAGACGAGGAGGGACTAGATATTATTGAATATACATTTCCCTATGCAATAATTATTAGTCAGGCATGTGATACAACAAGTGCAAGTGATTTGGTATCCTCTAAATCTGGTAAAGCTACAAAATATATGCCCTCACTTCTCCTATGTCCGATATATGATGAGCAATCGACAATAAAAACTGAACATCTTGAAAAAATATTTGAATCAGAGGATCTTTCTATAGTTAAGGAGGGCATGTTCAATAAAGATGAAAGACATATTGCCCAACTGGATATGCATTATCGATTTCATAATTTAACAATTAAGAAAAACGATAACTCTGATCTATTAATAGGACTTATCGATTTCAAACACTATTTTACCCTCCCTGTCAAACACTTATTAAATAATAGAGATAAACGTCTTGTTCGTCTTGAGGATATATTTGCTGAACAAATCACTCTAAAGTATTGTGCGTATCTCGCAAGAGTGGCGATTCCCTAACACCTGAATATATATGCGTTGGAGTGGTTCTAAGGTCCCTGCCCACACTCGCAAATCATAGATTTGCTCAGCTGAGGCCGCCCCTATGGGGCAGCCCGCTCAATCATCTATTTGTCCCATCACCGCCAAACGTATATCACCAATGCCCATCGATGCAGACATCATAAAATCTCTCCATAAATACGAAATACGCATCCTCCACGCCCTCGAGCGGATGATGAAGCACTACCGCTGGGTCCCCGAAGACGACCTCCGTGCCGCCGTCAAGCTCTCACCCACTGAAATGAAATATCGTCTCGGCAACCTCATTCACCGGGATCTCATCCGCTCCGACTCCGTTCCTTACAAAGGCTACACCCTCGTCTTCGCCGGCTACGACGCCCTCGCCCTCTCCGACCTCGCCGGCAAAAAGACCATCTCCGCCCTCGGCAGCATGGTCGGCGTCGGCAAAGAATCCGAGATCTACGAAGCGCTCGGCTTTGGAATCGTCGTCCTCAAACTCCACAAAGTCGGTCAAAGATCCTTCCAGACCCTCAAAACCAACCGTGAATACATGCCCGGCGAAGGACACTGCCCCTGGATATTTGCCTCAGCAAAATCAGCAGAACGGGAATATGAAGCTCTCAAAGCCTTAAACGGCAAAGTCAACGTACCGGTCCCCATCGACATAAACCGGCATATCATCGTCATGTCCCATGTCCCCGGCGCGAACCTCTTCCGCTGCGTCCTCGAAGACCCCGACACCATCTATGCCGACATCCTGACCGAAGTCAAAAAAGCATACGCCGCCGGATTTATTCACGGCGACCTCTCCGAATACAACATCATGTGTGACGGAGAAACCGTCTGGCTCATCGACTGGCCCCAGTGGGCCCCGCCCACCCATCAGAACGCCGACGCCACCCTCCGGCATGACCTTGACACCGTCATCACCTACTTCGCAAAGAAATACCAGACAAAATACGACCTCGAAGAGGCCGTCCGCTTCGTAACGAGCCCATGAACCCGCTCGTCTTCGGCATCGACAAAACCAAAGGCTCCTCTGCCCGCTCACCCGACGGACTCTATGCTCTCGTCCGGGTAGTCGACCGCCGGATCGAATCCGAAGAACGGAACCTCACCCTCCAGCGTCTTCTCCATCTCATCAATGCCGAAAAACCCGGGATCATCGCGGTCGGATCGCTCCGCGATATCGTCCCCGAAACCGGATCACTTTTTACCCTGACCGAAGCTTTGCCGTTTGGCACGAAACTCGTTCTCATCGCCTGCATCGGTGCAAAGATCGCCCCCCTCCCGAAACTTGCCGAGCGGTATAATCTCCGCTTCGACGCAGAGAACCCTATGGAGCAGGCAAAGATCTCGGCTCTCATAGCCTCCTTCGGCGGAGGATACGAGGTCCAGACCTTCGACGGGGTCACGACCATTACCGTGTCCCGGGCACGACCACAGATCCGCACGCATAAGGGCCGGTATATCCGGCACATGCAGGGATCCGTCATGTCCTTTTCCCGCGAGATCGAGGCGGGTCTTCTCGCAAACGGGCTCATGTTCTCCTCCTCCATGTCCCGATCGTCCCGGGGTGAACGGATCGTCAAATTTACCGTATCCGCTCCCCGTCATGACGTGCCGGCATCTTCCCGCACATCTGCAGGTGTTTTGGTCCGGGTCACCGGAACGAAAAAAGAGCATCCCTCTTTTGTCCCGCTCTCGAAGCGGCCCGCCTACCTGATCGTCGGCATCGTTCCGGGCACGACTGTAGGGATCGCCGCACTGAATCTCGACGGCGATCTGATCCATCTCTCCAGCTCGCATGCTCTCGGTCAGGCCGAGATCATCGCGTCCATCTCAAAGATCGGGAGACCCGTTCTGGTCGCGACCGACAAAGCCGCGATGCCGTTCGGGGTCGAGAAGGTCAGACGTGCCTTTTCTGCGATTGCCTGGACTCCGGCGAGGGATGTGCAGGTCAAAGAGACGTACGAGCTTACCGAGGGGTATGACTTTGCGAACGATCACGAACGCGACGCCCTCTCGGCCGCGGTCCTCGCCTACCAGAGTTATGCGAACAAGTTCGAGGCCGTTCAGAAAAGGATGCCGCCAGGGACCGATATCGACATGGTCCGTGCCGGGATCGTTCGCGGACTGTCCCAGGACCAGATCCTCGAAGCGCTGAAGAATCCTGAAGAAATGCCCGAAGAGCCGGTGATCATCGAAGAGGAGCTTGTTCCCGACGAAAAGGATGAGCGTATCGCGAAGCTCGAAGAAGAGGTTGCGAATCTTCGTATAGCTACTGGCAGTTTATCGGAAGAAGTTGAAGTGAAGGATAAGGCAATAGCCTCCCTCCAGAAACAGCTTGTTTTCGAAAGAAGGGCTCATGAGGCGGAGATCCTCTCCTCAAGGAAGATCCCTCCCCGCGACATGGAACCTGTCCCGAAGAAAGATCCAAGAACAGAGGTCCGCGGGAGTAAGGACCTGCAGGGCCTACAGGCCCTGCAGATCCGGCTGGAGCGGTTGAAAAATTTCATCTCCCTGCAGGCAGGAGAAGGCAGCACTGCGTTGAAAGTGCTCCCGCTGCTTGCAGATGATTCTGTCAAGGCCCTTGATGACGAAATGGGGGTCGGGGAGGAGGATATCCTGTATGTTCTCACGATCGACGGGTGGGACAGACCGGTGATCCGGGATCTTGCCGAGGCAAAGATCGGGGCGGTCATTCTGCCGCGGCTGACGTATCAGCGGGCACACAGCCAGCATTTGATCGAGGAGTTCCGCGAGGCGAATGTCCCGGTTCTGGACGGTGCGAACCTTTCGCCCCGGGTGAAAGGAAAGATCGGTGTGGTCGACACCGCGGCATTCGAGTCCGCTCTTGCCGACTGGAAAACGACGCAGGCGGTCTATAATAACGAGAAGAAGAGCGGCGTGATCCCCCGGGCGGCGAAGGAACAGGTCGAGCGGCCAAAGCCTGCGCCGGTCCAGGCTCCGGTCCCGGCAGCAAAGCCGGAGCCGCCGGCAAAGGAGAAGACGGTGTTCCGGGCAAAACCGGTTGCTCCGATCCCTGTGCCGAAACCAGCGCCAACTCAGGCCCCGGTCTCAAAGCCCGTTCCGAAGCCGGTCCTGGCCCTTGCTCCGAAACCGATTCCAAAGCCAATTCCAAAACCGGTTCCCAAACCTCTGCCCGCAGCAAAGCCGGCGCCGAAAAAGGAAGCACCGAAGAAATCTGCTCCTTCACAGAAGGCCGAGTCCGGATCCGCGGAAAAAATACTGTTCGGGGTGCTCTCCGAGTATCGTGAAGAACGCAAAAAGGAGATGAAGAAGTAATGGACGACCGCGCCCTTCTTGCCTCCATCCGTCATCTGATCGGCGAAGACGAGACGGCGGACGACTGCGCCGGATTCGATCTTCAGGACGGCAGGATCCTCGTATCCAGCACCGACATGCTGCATGAAACGACCGATTTCCCGAAAGGCATGACCGAGTTTGAAAAAGGCTGGATGAGTGCCGCGGTCACGCTTTCGGATATCGCGAGCTGCGGGGCCCAGCCTATTCAGATCCTGGTGGCTATCGGTCTCGACGATCCGTCCCGGCTCGTTCCGTTCATGGAAGGCGCCGTTTCCTGCGCAGAACGCTTCGGTGCGAAAGTTGCCGGCGGGGATATCGACAGTCATACTGAACTCACCGTCGTGACCACTGGTATTGGGATCGTCGAGAAAGCTCATTACTGCCGGCGGTCCGGCGCATCGCCTGGCGATTTAGTATGCATTACCGGGACGCCGGGTCGTGCCATGGCGGCGCTCGAAGGGGACGAACGATATCGGGAAAATCTGCTCACTCCGATCCCGCAGGTCGAAGCCGGGATAAAAATCGGACGTGCCGGAGCTTCCTCTATGATGGATGTATCAGACGGTCTCGCGATCTCGCTGTATGATATGTCGGACGCGTCCGGCGTCGGATTCGCGCTCGATTCTGCGAAGTTTACGCTTCCCGCGGTCCGTTTCGGCTCCGCTATGGAGTATTATCTCTACGGCGGCGGGGATTTTGGTCTTTTGTTCTGTATACCGCCGGCGCGTTTATCGGCCCTTGATACGGACCACACCGTTATCGGGACGGTCGTCAGAGAAAAAGGGGTATGGTGTGACGGGGAAATTGTAGAAAAGCGGGGCTATGCTCACACGTGGTGAGCCCGAACATATCTGTGGAGCATCACTCCCTCAGTGATGATCCGTTCCCCGCCGTTTTCGTACAGCTCGAAGCCCAGATGATACACGATGAGGTCTGCTCCTACGTTTTTTGCAAGATCGATCAGTGCCGGCACTATCTCGGTGCCAGGGCGGATCGCGTAGATAACGTCTGCCTGATAGAAAGATAACGTCGGCTCGACACAGTCATCGACCACCGCGGGCACCGGTCCGTCGGCGTATGCGTGCACATCCGTACAGAGAATTGGGATCCCTGCCGCCTGCACGATCTCTGCAGCCACGGTTTTTCCGCCGAATCCCACTTCCACGGCCGAATGATATTTTCCCGCGATGTACCTTCCAACGGCTTTCTCGATGCTGTCTCTCATAGAATAAGGTACCTTTATCACTTTGCATAGAGAAATACCTATACAAATGGGGATACATCTTTTCTGGGACAGCCGTGTCCCTGTGGGTCTTTCGCGTCCGGTTTCCGAGGAGTTGTCCGCGGTCCTTGAGATGCCCGTCTCAAGGATCGATGACGGGATATTTTCGCTCGAAGGCTTTGATCCGGCACGAAATCAGTATGATGCCGTGAAGATCCTGCGAAAACTTGACATGTTCCGGAGAAGGATGCCCCAGATTTTCAAGCCTGCCGATATGGAGCTTGACTATTATAATAAATTCAATCATCTCCACGAAAAGATCCTGCTGGTCACGCCGGGCGATATCTATGAACCTCTGGCGGACTTTGTGTTCGGTCTTGCCTATCCGAAACTCGGGGTCGCGATCGTCTCCCCGTACCGGCTCAGAAACGAGTTTTACGGAAAATATGAAGACGACTCTGCCCTTATCGACCGGATCGTCAAAGAAGGCGCTCATGAGATCGGGCATCTGTTTGGTCTTGGTCACTGCGATAATCCCGGCTGTATCATGTACTGCCCGCGGAATCTGGATGAGCTGGACCGGAAACGCAAATACTTCTGCGGGAAATGCCGGGTCCAGCTGAATGGCGACAAGTCGGAGGATGAGCTCTTCTCATGATCCCCTGGGTAACGGTGTGGGGCTACGGCGCCGAGATCAAGTCGACGCAGGATTCGCTCCTCGTCCGGCAGAAGGGCACGCAGACCAGATATCCACTGGACGGCATGCGGCATCTCCTGATCGCGGGGGGGCACACGCTCCATACCTCGGTCCTGGAACGCCTCGCGGATCGCGGTATCGCGGTATCGTTTTTCACGGCGCACGGCAAACCGGTCGGTGGACTGTACGGGAAAAGCGGTCCCTCGCTTGCGGCAGTCCAGCGTGATATCCCGATCCACAAGTTCGCGATGGCCTCGATCCGTTCCTCTCTCGACGCACGGCTGAGATATATCAACGAGCTTGCCGAGGTGGATCCTGACGGTCTGTATTTAAAAGGCGAGTTTGATATCCTCACCGCCGCACGAAGTGAACTGGATTTCCTGATCACCCTGCCGGAGATCGGCCGGGCGTTCTCTCTAACGAAGACGATGTATTACGAGATCCTGAGTAGGACCCTGCCGAAGACGCTTGGATTCCGCAGACGGACCCAGCCCCCGTTTATGGATCCGGTGAACGTGATGATGTCCCACGGATATGCCGTAATGTATGCGACCTTCGCCGTTGCCTGTACGGGTGCGGGTCTCGATCTCTCCCGAGGGGCACTGTACGGCGGGATCGTGCCGGTGATCGGCGGCAAGGGAGGCTGCGTTCTTGATCTTATGGAGCCGGCGACTATTTCGATGGTGGACCGGGTCATCGTGCAGATGGCGAAAGAAGGCCGTCTTGACGGGGCGTATGAGGTCACGACCCGGTGTCTTCTCTCGAATGAACTCAAAGAGGAGTTCATGACACGGCTGAACGGTTCGATCGATACAGGTCTGATCCAGGAAAATGTGAGCCGGTACGCCGAGGCAGTGAGAGATGGCGGCGAGATCATATTTCATTACTGATTCCAAAAGCATAAGAGTCCATCGCCCTAAATTATAATTCAGAGATACCTCCCATACAAGGAAAGATATACTATGTTACAAATTGCTCTCGCCGGAAAACCAAACTGCGGCAAATCAACGTTTTATAAATCGCTGACGCTTGCAAATGTTGATATCGCGAATTATCCATTCACAACCGTAAACCCGAACAAAGGCGTTGCCTATGTCCGGACAAAATGCCCATGCAAGGAGCTAGGGCTTGAAGGATGTACTGAATGTATCGACGGAAACCGGTTTATTCCGGTCGAACTTATCGATGTTGCCGGTCTTGTGCCCGATGCACACTTAGGCCGCGGTCTTGGAAATCAATTCCTTGATACCCTCCGCGAAGCCGATGCGATCATCCAGGTCGTTGATGCTTCGGGCAGTACGGATGCTGAAGGAAATCCGGTCGATGTCGGGTCAAGGAATCCAATCGAGGATGTCGAGTTTCTGCGGTACGAGTTTGCCATGTGGATGGCGGGGATCGTCGAGAAGCACAGGGCCAGACTCGTCAGACAGGCTCAGGGCAAAGATCAGGTCCTGATCGATCTCCTTGGAGAAGCACTCGCCGGTCTTCGGATCAACGCGATCCAGATCAGAGAAGCTGTTGACGAATGCGGCATCAATCTTGCCAAAGCAACGCCGGAAGACATCGAGAAGATGTGCGAGGTCCTGTTCCGTGTTTCAAAACCGATGCTCATTGCAGCAAACAAAGCCGATCTTGCATCCGATGAAAATATCAAAGCACTGAAAGAACTTGGCGCAGTTCCGACGATCTCGGCAGGCGAACTTGCTCTCAAGAGCGCCGCACATGTAAAGATCCTGAAATATCTCCCGGGTGATGCGACCTTTGCTCCGGTCGAAGGGGCAAAACTTTCCGCACCTCAGGTAAAAGCCCTGACGATCATTGCTCAGAACATGAAGAAGTTCGGGAGCACCGGAGTTCAGGAGATCCTGAACAAGATCGTCTTTGAGGAGATCAATATGATCGTCGTCTATCCGGTCGAGGATGACAATAAATGCTGTAATGCAAAAGGGCAGGTATTACCGGATGCATTCCTTATGCCGCTCGGTTCAACGCCGAAAGATCTGGCATTCCGTGTACACACCGATATCGGGAACGGATTCTTATACGCTGTTGATGCCCGCACAAAGATGCGGATCAAGGATACGACGGAACTGAAAACCGGCGATATCATCAAGATCGTCAGTACCGCAAAATAATCCCCTTTTTTTGGCAAATCTATATAATGGATAACTCACCAATGTAGAATACTTATGGGAAGCGAAGTCTATCAGGCACAGATCCTCCGGGCGTTCTTCGATACTATTACGGGAACCGACCGGAATCTGACACGTATCTATATGTGCGTGATTTCGCTTGCCAAGCTGAGAATGGAATCTCCGGAGCGGCTGCGATTCCTCGTTGAGCAGATGCAGGTCAGCAAAACAAAACGCGAACTCTCGATCGATATTCTGGATTATATGGTCGAGTCAGCAAATTCCCTTGATTCCTGGGCAGGTCAATCCGCGTTCGGTATCACGACCTCGCAAAAGTCTGATGATTTCGGCAGCGTCTCACTTGATTCTCTGTGATCTCTCTCACGCATTCTGACGGTTTTTCCCGGATACAAAGAGAATAAACCCTTTTTTTTGAAAAAATATTTTTGAGACCCAAATACTACGAGTTAATTATCCATTATAGAGAAACGCTTTAACTCATGAGTGTTTTAGAGGTCATTAACGATACCGTTGCTTCCGTCAACGGGGTCGTCAATACGTATGCATGGTATCTTGCATTCGTATTCCTTATCGGTATTGGTCTATACTTTACCGTAAAATCGAAAGGCGTCCAGATCAATCGTCTGGGTGAATCATGCAGAGTTGCGTTTACCGGTTTACGCGCACAAAAAGGTAAACAGACCATCTCATCGTTCCAGGCATTCTGCGTCAGTATGGGTGCCCGTATCGGTGTCGGAAATATCGCCGGTGTCGCCGTCGCAATCGTCATGGGTGGTCCCGGTGCTGTTTTCTGGATGTGGATCTTTGCCCTGATCGGCGCGGCAACCAGTTTCGTTGAAACAACGGTCGGTCAGATTTACAAAGAAAAGAAGGATGACGGCCATTTCCACGGCGGTCCGGCATTCTACATTAAGAACGGTCTCGGCAAACCAAAGTTCGCTGCTTTCATCGCAATTCTGATCATCATCACCTACGGTCTGATGTTCATTGGTGTGCAGGCAAACACCGCAACTCTCGCCTTTTCCAACGCATTTGGCACTGAACAGATCGTCTTTGCAGTGATCATCACCATTCTTGCAGCCTTAGTCGTTTTCGGCGGTATCAGACGTGTTGCAAAAGTTTCAACATGGCTTGTTCCGGCAATGGCAATCATCTGGCTCCTTCTGTGTCTTATGATCGTCCTCGTGAACTTCACCCAGGTCTCTCTTGTTATCCAGACGATCTTTTCCTACGCATTCGGCGTTCAGGCATTTGTCGGCGGAGGAATCGGAGCAGCAATCATGTGGGGTCTGAAGCGTGGTGTGTTCTCGAACGAAGCTGGTATCGGTTCTATCCCGAACGTCTCCTCGTCCGCAGATGTTAAACACCCGGTAAAGCAGGGACTTATGCAGTCTGTCGGTGTCTTAATCGATACACTCGTGGTTTGTTCCGCAACTGCCTTTGTCGTCATCATCTACACGAATGTTGCATACCCCGGATACTCCGGCATCCCGGTTTCCGGAGCAGCCCTCGTTCAGGAAGCGATGAGCGCAACCTTCCTTGGAGCAGCAGGTCCGTATGTCATCGCCGTCTTCATGCTGGTCTTTGCATTCAGCAGTCTGATCAGTTACTACTCCATGAGTGAAACGAACACCAAGTTCATCACTGAAAAGAAAGGAGCAGTTGTTGTTCTCCGTGTTGCGATCGTTGCAATGGTCTTTATCTCATCCATGATGTCGATGGGTCTTGCATGGGATCTCGCAGACACGTTCCAGGCACTTATGGGTATCTTCAACATGGGTGTCTTACTTCTTCTGGGTAAACATGCCTTCGAAGCACTCAAAGACTACTTTGACCAGAAAGCTGACGGAATCGTTGATCCAGTCTTCAACGCATCCTGCCTCAGCGACTCAACAGGTGTTACCTGCTGGTCCGGCGAAGACGAAGAGAAGAAATAATCCTTCGGGATTTCCTCTCATTTTTTTATTTGCTTTTCCCCGCAGGACAGGCCATCACCAAAATCCTTGGGTCTTTTTCTCTTAGTAAATCCAATACTGTATCAATGGATTGTGTCCTTCTTGCAAGCGGCAGTAAAGGAAACTGCATCTATGTTGGCAATGATTCCGATTCGATCGTAATTGATGCCGGTCTTGGATATCTTATGCGGACACTGCAGAGTCTGCACCTGAATACCGATAATCTCCGCGGGCTTTGTGTTACCCACGAACACTCGGATCATGTCAGGTCTGCGAAAGCGTTTGTAAAAGCTGCGCGTGTTCCGGTTTTTGCTTCAGGCGGGACACTGAACGCCCTTGAGGAAGGAAATATAATTCCCGCTTCCGCAAAGCGGATCCTCTGTCATGAACATATCCCGGTCGAAGCCGGCGGTCTGAAGATCACCACGTTTCGGGCATACCATGATGCGGCCGAGCCCACAGGTTTCGTCATCGACGACGGGGATTCAAGGATCGGGATATGTCTTGATACCCACGAGGTTTCGGATACGATGAAAACGATCCTTTCAGCCTGTGATGCCGTTGTTCTGGAGAGTAACTACTGCTCTGAAGCAATGAAATCGGATCGGTTCCCGGAATGCGAAATGTGCCGGTCGTGCGGGGCGGAATGTCAGGGAAACAAATGTGTGCTCCGGGTGTATCCCAGATACCTCAAAGACCGGATCCAAAATGACGGGCATCTCTCGAACGAGGATTCGTCAGCATGCATCGCAGAGCTCTCGAAGGATGTCGGGATCATCGCGCTTGCCCATCTTTCGGAAAATTACAATCGTCCAAACATCGCCCGTGAGATGGCCTTGGCGGCAGCAGGCGAAAGCGGAACGAAAATATTTGTCAGTGATCAGCTTGCAGAATACCGGGAACGCCGGCTCGTAAAGTTTCAGGTGTAGGAAATATGCAGTTTGTTGAGTTTGCAGCTATCTGTAATACCATCGAGGAAACTTCCTCGCGTCTTGCCACGGCAGATATTCTGGCCGAAAAGTTCCCGAGCCTCACGGAGGAGGAACTGCCTGTCTTCGTCAGATTCATGCGCGGGAAACTGTTTCCCGACTGGTCATCCGAGAAACTCGGGTTCGGCCCGAACCTTCTGTATGATGCCCTCGCCTACGTTATCGGCAAAAAACGGGATTATGTGGTCTCGGCAATAAACAACTCAGGCGACGTCGGAAAAGTTGTTGAGAGTCTTCTCGAAAAACGTGAACAGACGATGTTCTTCTCGGAAGAACTTGATCTGCTGGATGTGAACGAGCGTTTTCTGCTGATGGCAAAATCCTCCGGCAGAAGATCCCAGCAGGAACGGCTCAGATCCGCCCAGTATCTTCTCTCGAATGCGACTCCGCTGGAAGGAAGATACCTTGCACGACTCATGCTCGAAGAGATGCGGATCGGGGTAGGGGAAGGAGTCGTCAAGGATGCCGTTGCAAAAGCATTCGGCGTCCCGGCAGACGTGATCGAGCATGCCCACCAGGCCCTCAACGATCTGGGTGAAGTGGCCACCCTCGCAAAATCCGATCCAGGCAGACTCACCGAGGTCCATATCACGGCTTTTAGGCCGGTGAAGATGATGCTTGCCCAGCAGGGATCCATCACCTCCATGGTCGAAACCCACGGAAAACTCGCTGCGGAAAATAAATACGACGGCAGCAGATTCCAGTTCCACAAATCCGGGGGAAAATGTGCGATCTACTCCCGGCGGCTGGAAGAGATGACGGCTTCTCTTCCTGACGTGGTTGAGATGCTGGATGCGGCAACAACGCATGACGTCATCATCGACGGCGAAGTGATCGCCATCATGAATGGAAAACCCATGCCTTTCCAGACGATCCTCCGACGGATCCGCAGGAAGCACGATATCGGGGATGCCAAAGAAGCGATCACCCTTCTTCCCTGGGTGTTTGATATCCTGGCGGCCGACGGCGAGACCCTGATCGATCAGCCGTTCTTCCGCCGCCGGCAGATCCTCGAGTCGGTGATGACCACATATATCGCTCCGCAGATCGTCAGCGATTCCGCAGAAGAGATCGAAGCGTACTATCATGCCTCGCTCGACAGCGGCAATGAAGGGATCATGCTTAAAGTTCTCGACTCGCCGTATCTGCCGGGAAACCGGGGCAAGCTCTGGATTAAGATCAAGCCGGAGGTCGATACGATTGATCTGGTGGTCACGGGCGCAGAGTGGGGAGAAGGAAAACGTGCGAAGATGTTCGGCTCGTTCCTTCTTGCCTGTCAGGATGAGAACGGCGATCTCCTGGAGATCTCGCGTGTGGCGACCGGCATCGATGACTCGATGCTTTCGACCCTGTATGATCTGTTCAAGGAAAAGATCATTGCAGAAAAAGGAAAGACGGTTTCGTTTGAACCGGATGTGGTGTTTGAGGTGGGGTATGCCGAACTCCAGAGGAGTACCAATTACGCGGCAGGATACGCTCTTCGGTTCCCGCGTTTTGTCAGACTGCGGGATGACAAGGATGTGTATGAGATTGAGACGCTGGAGAGCCTGACCCGCCGGTATTCTCTCCAAAACAAGGAAGAGTAACTGGAATATTTGTCATCACCCATATCATTTTCCCTGAAGAGAGAGTAGTATGAATATGCGAGTCTTTGTACTGCTGGCGATGATGTCTCTCATTATGCTGTCCTGTTTTTCGGCAGGATGTGTTGAACAGACACCTTCTCAGAATGATATTTTGGCAGATGTGATCTCATCGCTGCACGAAACCCTCACTACGACGGCAGACGAGGCACGATCCGCAGCCGAGTTCTATGCTGCCGACCCGACTCCTGAGAACGGCCGTCAGGCTCTGGCGACCCTGTATCAGAGGACAACACTGACCCATGACCTGTTGATCGCCGATGAGAACGGGATCGTGCGTGCAGTCTATCCAAATAACATCATAAGTACACTTGGTCAGAACTTGAGCAGCTATCCGCCAAACAAAGAGATCTTTGCCGGGACAGATGTGTATGTCTCCGACTATATGGTTCTGGAAAACGGAATGGAGGCATATCTTCTCTCGGTCCCGATCGAAATTTCCAATGAATATGCCGGGTATATCAGTCTGAGTTTCGATCCGTATCGTCTCTTTGGCCCGGAAGAGCAGAAAGTCTTTGAAAAAGGGTACAACCTCTGGGTCATGCAGATGAACGGCGTTCAGGTGTTCGATGCGGATGTTTCGGAAGCCGGCGTCAATCTCCTGACCGATCCGGATTATGCGATGATCCGGGAAATGGCAGAGCTCGTCGCAGCAAACTCTTCGGGTGAGACGAAATATGTCTATACAGCCGATATAGGTACAGATGTTGTTGAAAAAACAGCAGTATGGGACACTCTCTCATTTGGCGAGAAAGACTGGCGTGTTGTCCTGACGAAGTCGGATGCGGGATCAAGCTAAAAACGTAGGGAAAAAAGAACGTCCGGCGGAAAAAAATATCAGATACTCCTGGGCGGACTCGAACCACCGTCTCCGGCTCCAAAGGCCGGAATGATTGACCACTACACTACAGGAGTTCGTGTCTCACAGACTAATACACTTCTCATTTTATGAGAGGTTCTTACTGGGAACCTTCTAACACGCTGCTCGCGTGAATGGGAAAGGAACTATCTTCTCCAGACATGTCGGTCTGGAAAGTATTTGTAGATTTCCGAATTTTCATCGGCAGTCTCTCAAATAAGATGGTTTCAATGGAGTTGAATCATCGGGTGATGTTTCGCGGCGTTCCTCCTATTACTTCTTTTTTTGTGATGACATTGGATTCTTTTTGTTGCTACTTTGTAGATGGGGAGAGATGTGCTTGTCAAAATTCTTGCAGGTTGAACGCTATATTAGGATGATCTATCAGAGATAATCTCATGGAGAAAATCTATTATCTCACACCTCCCATTATTTTATATCATGCAGGCAGCTGAGACAAGACCACAGCGGGCGACCATTTCTATCTCTTCTGAGATTAAGGAGCGGGTTATCCAGCGCAAGCGGGGTCATCAGACGTATGATGATGTGTTGGGACAGATGCTTGATATGCTGGATGTGGGTGATGAAGGGACTGCGCATGGGGTAGTGTTTCTTTCTGAGGTCCCCATTGGAAAAGATAACGAGATGAAGAAGTTGAAAATACCCATTCCTCTTCAATTGCATATCGACCAGAAAAACGGGTTTATTGATCTGGCAAATCCCGAATTTAAGATTCTTGTCTCCTGTGAAACATTGGAAGAGGCTTTAGAGGAGGCTGGATTACAATTTTCCGATAGTTTTGACCAGTATAATGATCCTGATGTTTCAATGACAGCGGCCTCAAAAGAGTTTGGGAAAAAATTGCGGGATGCTGTGTGGCTCTAATATGATTTTGAAGGCTGATGAAGTCACGAAAGCTTTGAAAAAGAAGGGATTCGAGCAGGTTTCCGGGAGGCAGAAACACCCGCGTTATACGTTTTATGCTAACGGAAAGAGAAGCCCAGTTACGACGCATGTAAGTCATAACAAACAGGAACTCAATGATTTTCTTCTGGCAAAAATGGCTGAGCAAACGTATCTATCCAAGTCTGAGTTTCTGGAGATGATCTCCTGCACGATCGGTCATGAGGATCTGGTGAAGCGGTATGCCGATCTTGATCTCGTGAAGGAATAACGAACCACGCTTTTTTCCATTCTATCACCCATTCTCTATATCTATTCCACTTGCGAATAGTCATTTATGAACGAAAGAGAATGGGGTTGGGTACGATCACAGTCTACACGCAGTCGTTCTATCATGACAACATTAGGTGTATTGATTACTCTATTTGTGACCCTGTTTCTTGCAGTAAATAACCTGCCGGAAACTTCTACTCTACTGAAAATAAACGAAAAAACTCTACAGATTACTGATATAGGACTTACGTGGGGTTATCCTCAATCCAATTCGGGAAGGGTATTACTGGGTATGGATATCTGAGATAAAATCAACCGCGCCGATTCGCGGTTGGTTTTTTCCCTCGTGTTTCCTCCTCCTCCCACCACCTTCCCTTATTGAATCCACACCCACACCGCGTAAGTCCTATTAAAAATAAATCTCAAATATTCTACATAATATCTGATTATGGGGTGCGGGAAAAGTATATTTTCCAACTGCCAAATTCAGGTTTGATTACCTTTCCCTTACTCGAATAGGCTCAACTGTCTATCATGCCGTTTTTCTTCAAACGCGTTCAGATATTCGAATATCTGTTTGTTATCATGGACGATACCGTTTTGTTCGCATTTTTGATGATACAATCTCATGAGTTCTGCGCTGTTTGGACTGTCTATTGCGTATTGATTCCCATATCTCTGCATATACTTCTCTTTCAGGTGCGGAAACAGCAGATCGAGCTGATGGTAAAAGTATTCCCGGTTTCCCTCACGAAGTGTCAATCCCATGCCAAAAGAAAGAACACCATATACTTTTGCTTCTATGCAGTAATCCAAAATCCCTTCGATGTTCTCTTTTGTATCATTGATAAACGGCAGAATCGGGCAAAGCCATACAACCGTGGGTATTCCTGCATCCCGCAGTTGTTTCAGAACGTTGAAGCGTTCCCTTGTTGTGCTTACGTTCGGCTCGATTTTTCTGCAGAGATCTTCATCAAAGGTAGTCAGCGTCATCTGGACTACGCATTTCGTTTTGTCGTTTATTTTTTTCAGTAGGTCAATATCCCGCAAAATGCGGTTCGATTTTGTTATAAGCGTACACCCAAAACCGTATTGCTCTATCAAAAACAGTGCTTTTCTCGTGTTTTCAAGCTCCAGTTCAAGCGGAATATAGGGGTCCGTCATAGACCCGGTGCCTATCATGCATTTTTTCCTCTTGCGTCTCAGTGCTTTGTTTAGTAATTCGACAGCATTTTCCTTGACTTCGATGTCTTCAAACGCGTGTTCGATATGGTAGCACCTGCTTCTCGAATCACAATAGATACACCCGTGGGAACACCCGCGGTAGAGGTTCATCCCGTTATTGGCCGATAAGATCCCTTTGGATTTTACATAGTGCATGGTACAATCATCTCGACAAACGCAAAGTTATCCATCCAATGCTCCAAGGTCTGACCTTTCATAACGGTTGTGACCTGGCAACTGCTTTTTGTATTTCCAACATATAATGGCTTCTTCTAAGGTTTTTCCTTTGTTGTCTGCAAAAAAATCACGGATATAGGTATTGTACTCGAACTGCTTATCAATGACTGTTTCTCCTTTTCTCTTCTCTTCCATAATGTCAAAATAAGCGGTAATTGCGTCTTTATACGTTCTACCCTCATTGCTTTTTAGCCATTTCTGAAAAGTGACATTGAAAGAAAAACTCTTTCCAATATGCTCTTTAAAAAACGCTCTGTGTTTTTCAGAACAAACAAAATCAGATTCAATTTTTGTATCTTCGCAAATATTTGACAGTATTGCGGCTCTTTTCTTTGCTGTTGATGCCGACAATACTTTGCCTGTATCAAGAAAATAAGCAATTCTGTCCGTTATTTCTATTTTGCCGCCAGAGACAGGTAGACGGTATTTTCTGCAAAAGTCTATCAACTCTTCTTTCAAGTAATAGAACTCGCGAAATGTTTTGCTGTCTAAATGGTTATCTAAAACGGGTCTTTTGGTCATTTGTATTTTCCTTGACTTCGTTTAGGTAGCGTTCGTTTCGCCATCACTCTTTTGATTTTATTGGTGTATGCATAAATCTTTCTTTCCCATTGAATACGGTGAAAAAATGATGTGAGATGAAGACCGCAAACTACTGATGTATTTCCGCTCTCTTTTTTATGTAAGAGCATCTAATGTAATAGGGTAGGCGAGGGTAGCCAAGCCAGGCCAACGGCGCCAGACTTAAGATCTGGTCTTCAGTAGTTCATGGGTTCGAATCCCTTCCCTCGCATTTTTCTGAATCAAATGAATAACCTAAACATATTTGTTAAGGGAGTTTATCATGAAAATATTTTATTTTACGGGCACTGGAAACAGTTTATATGTTGCTAAAAGATTTGAAGGAGAGCTCTATTCCATACCAAAGGTGCTAAGAAGTAATGAATTGCGCTATCAAGATGAGAAAATTGGCATCATATTCCCATGTTATGGATTAGCTGCTCCGAAAATTGTACGTGAATTTGTAGAGAAGGTGACACTGGAAAGTCCGTATATCTTTGCTATTTTAACATACGGTAATATGATAGCAAATGGGGTTGGCTGGTTCACAAACTACGCAAAAAAGAATGGCATATCTATACACTATGCAAACAGCCTGCTAATGGTTGATAATTATCTGCCGATTTTTGACGTTGAAGAACAGAAAAAAAAGCAGAAGAACATAGAAGAAAATTTGCGCGTCTTAATAAAGGATATTTCTGAAAGTAAGGAATATATCAATAAAGGTTCAGTATTAGACGTCATTTTAACGAGTGGATTTCAACAAGTGACAAAGGTACTTCCTGAGTATAATTCACCAAAAAAATTCTCTATTAATGATGACTGCAATAATTGCGGGACATGTATCAAGGTATGTCCACGAGATAATATTTCAATTGACAAAGAGCAGGTAAACAGTAAACCTATTCATGGAGATACGTGTGAATTTTGTCTTTCCTGTATTAATCTCTGTCCGAAGAAAGCAATTAAACTAAAATCCGAGAAGAATCCGGATTCCCGGTTTAAAAATGAACATGTGACTCTAAAAGAAATAATAGAGTCTAATAGCTGAAATTATAGATAAGCATCGAAAAACAGGTGAATGAAACATGTTATACAGAAAAATGCCAAAGAATGGAGACAAACTTTCCCTACTTGGATTTGGGTGCATGCATCCTTCTTTAAAAGAGGATGGTAGTATAGATGAAAAAAAGAGCCACGCATTTTTATGAAACCGATTCGTTTACGTGATTTTGTTATGACCGAAGACGGCTGTCTTTACGCCGTCTCCGGGTATGAAAATGATTCCCGCGCCGAATGCGTGCTGCGTTATGTCCCGATTCCTGATGGGGACCGGACGGCTCCTTCGGGAACGAGATACAAGAAATATGATTTTGCCGACGCATTTGCCTGGGTCAAGGAACACAAACCCGAATATCTTGATTTGGTCCACCGCGTCCCGCTTGCAGACATCGTCCGCGTGCTGAAGCCCGAGGAAGAGGCGGCAGGCATCGCTGCCAGAAACCCCCAGGTCGCGCGGCTGTTTTCCCACTTCGATCTGCCGCCGATGAGTTATGGCTGCACGGGGTCGCTCGTCGCCGGTCTCGAAAATTCTGCATCCGACATCGACATGGTGGTGTACGGCTCGGCCTGGTTTTTGGCCCGCGAACAGCTGATGGCCGCGGTGAAGGCAGGAAAGATCCCCGCGATGAGCGAAGAGATGTGGCAAAAGGTCTACAGAAAGCGGGTGCCCGACATCAGTTTCGATGATTTCGTTCTGCATGAAAGCCGGAAGTTCAACCGCGGAGAGTTTGAGGGGACCTACTTCGATCTGCTTTACTCACGTGGATATGACAATCTCCACTCGGTCCCGCCGATCACGCTTGGCGAGAAGACGGGCGTGATGACGATCGAAGCAAAGGTCACCGATGCAAGTCTTGCATTCGATTCGCCCGGGATCTACAAAGTCGACCACGAAGAGATCGACCTGGTCCTCTCGTTTACGCATACCTACTGCGGTCAGTGTTTCACGGGCGAGACGCTGGAAGCAAAAGGCGTTGTCGAGGAACACGGGGATCAGACCTGGCTTATCGTCGGGACGACCCGGGAAGCCCACGGCGAGTATATCGTTTCGAGAACTCTGCTCGATCAGTAACATTCCACCTGAAAAATCCCATCCGTTCTTTTTTCAATTGTTTTAAGCTCCTTCATCTGCGCCCTTATCCGTATATTTGTTCTCCGTTGCGGAGGTTACGGCCGTATTTGCCGTCCTATTTTTTCGGGAGGGTAATCTTCATACACTCTCCGCGGCAATGTTTGGTTATGCACTTTATGGATGGGTTTCTGCCCATTGGCTGGTGTGTTTTCTGGGCCGTGCTATCAGCTCCGTTTCTCATCTACGGTATGTGGAAAATAACGAAAATGATCAATAAGGACAGGCGTATCCTTCCTTTGATGGCAGTTTGCGGAGCGTTTATATTCGTGATTTCCTTAGTGGATATTCCGTCTCCGACCGGGAGTTGTTCCCATCCAACCGGGACGGGTCTCTCTGCCTCGTTCTTTGGACCGGCCGTCACTTCGGTTCTCGGTCTGATCATTCTGGTGTTTCAGGCACTTCTGCTCGGACACGGCGGATTTACGACTCTTGGCGCCTCTGCTTTTTCCATGGCGATTATGGGGCCTTTGGCGGCATGGCTGGTTTTTACGGGCTTGAGAAAAACCAGGCATGTTTCTCTTGGCCCGGCGGTTTTCTGTGCGGCGGTTGTTGCCAACTGCGTGACCTATCTCGTAACCTCTCTGCAGATAGCGCTGGCATATCCGGTCGAGGGCAGCGTTCTCACTGCTTTTATTGCGGCCGCGGTCGTTTTTGCCGTCGTTCAGATCCCTATCTCGATCATCGAAGGAATAATCAGCGGACTTGTCGCGACGTATATCGCCCGCATAAAACCGGAGATCTTGAAGGGACTTGGGATTATTACTGATGAAGAGATCAAAAAGATCCTGGGCGAGAAAGCATGAACATGCTCTCCGGTATGATCCGCGAACCACATCAAGCACATATATCGTTTGGAGAATCCCGACGGGAATCCTCTCAATCGTGAGAAAAGAGGTAATTATATAATCTTTTGTGGAGATGTATCTCTATGTTCAATCTGTTTAAGAAATCCGATGCCAAGCAGAAGTCCGAAGAGGATGAGGTTGATGCGTATGATGAGGAAAATGTTGTCACCTGGGAGCGGTACAACACCGAGACCGGTGAAGTAGAGGAGATCCTTGACCTTGAATGCTACGATGAGGACGGGCTTGAAGCGATGGAAACGCTCACCGACGTGAAAAAACCAAATGGTGAATGGCAGGGATACCGGTATGTGTACATCTCAAACGGCGTGGAGAAACACATCCGCCCAAAAGACAACAAATATCCCTGATTTTTTCCAGGAGCAATTTTTTTTCATAATCGTGTGTATTTCTCACTCTATTCTCGTAATAATTTCAAAAATGAATATGAACCCTCAGAAATTATACTTTGACCGCGTCAGGGAACTGTTGGAAAATGTTAACATACTTGGTCTGGCAACCGTCTTGCGGCACGAAGTAAGTTAAGGCTAGAGAACTATTATATAACATCGCGGGACGTTCCCGGGAAAATGCATTGAGAGATCCACGCACGAACCACTATGCCGTCATGCGGGGTCTGGTATTTGAAAAAGCGTTCTCGAAAGCTAAGAACGGGCAAAGAGAAAAATATGACAGAGTTCACTTCAACCTTACAAGCACAAATTAAGCGGCAGAAGCCCTCCACGAAAACCCCTGGACAGTCTGCCAGAACCATTCGCCGGAAATATGAACTCATCGAACAATCAAAAGAATCGAGATGATGAGAAAACCCCCGTCGTTGTGTGCAGGGGCGGGTATCCTTTTTTGAGCTTCGTACAATGACAGTACGCCATTCTCTTCACTGACCGGCAGACCCGGGTCAGGAATTCCGGAAGCAGATAGAATTGTTATCGTGAAGAAGACTCGGAATAAAAACGTAAAAAAAGAGCCGTCGGAGGGACTTGAACCCTCGACCTGCTGATTACGAATCAGCCGCTATACCGCTAAGCCACGACGGCACATTATGTGCTTAAACACATTGCCTGTTAGACAATAAATAGGTTATTGATTTATGAATATCCCTGCAGAGTCGGCGTATCGGTTCCTTCGGCATGCGCTCCGCTGGTGATCTGTCCAAACTTCGCCTCGTAATCATTCACACTCTTCTGCAGAGCTTCCAGAAGTTTCTTTGCATGTTTCGGGCTGATCGCGACAATTGCCTTTGCTTTTGCCTGATTTGCCACCGGAAGCTGGTGTAAAAACATCATTGTGAACTCATCATCCTTGAATGCGATCTGAATCATATTACTGTAAACCGGGTCAAGGTTCTGAGGGATCTGAATGTTGAGTTCGTTGCCTGCCATAATTATTAATAGTGTGCTGAACGAACTTATGTCTATTGAGTCATTATGCCGGACGAGAAAATCTCTGTAACAGATGTGGTGAAAGCAGGCACTTGTCCCATGCAGCTCTACCTGGCAAAATCCATTGATATCCCCTACGAAGAACCGATCGCATACACGGTCGCAAAACAAATATCCTATTATCTTGGTGATATCCTCTCGGCTGAGGATATCTGGGAGGGGGGGCTGAAAAACCTGGTGCATGAGGATCAGCCCGCGCTCTCATACCTCGAAAAGATGGTCGCTGCCTGCAGCAAAGTGACCTGGCGTCAGGCTGAACGGTATGATGTGTCGGTTTTCTCTGAAAAATACGGTATCTTCGGGAAAGTCGACCGGTTCTTTGATGACAGTTTTTCCCTCGTAAAAAGCGGATCGGCCCCCACACGCGGCGTCTACCTTTCCGACCGGCTTCGCGTGGTCTGCTACGCGATCTGTCTGGAAGAGATGTTTGGAAAACCCTTCTACGGGCGCGTTGAATATATCGGCTCGGGAACTATACGCAGTGTTGTTGTAGAACCAAAAGACAGACGTGCTCTGTTTCTGGCACTACGGGCAGCAGAAAAAGTAACGAAAGGGGGGATTCCGAAAGTTGTCCGGGGTCCATACTGTTCCTGGTGTAAATTCGTGGAGACCTGTTCCGCTGTTGAAAAACCCAAATCTCTCTTTTCCAAAATGATGTCAAAGGCATAACTTAGATATTCTGAGAAAAAAGATACTAAGATAGTAATGACCTTTGAACTCTCAGAAGATATTCTCGAAGCAATACTCAATACCGGAAAAGAAACGGTAAAGGTTTCGAATCTGGAAGATCTGGCACACGGTGACACTGAAGGGCTCAGCAAAGCGGTCACCTGTCTCAAAGACAAAGGGTATCTCACCGAGTCTGCCCGTGGACTTTCTCTCACAGATAAGGGAACCGTGAAGGCAGCGCAGGTTGCGCGCAAACATGCGGTCCTGACCAGTTTTCTCACCGACGTTCTTGGTACCGAACCGGATCATGCATCAAAAGAGGCATGCCTCATGGAACACAGCATCTCCTCGGAGACGATCGAGCGTCTCGACACGTTTCTGGAAAAGCGCGGTCCGGGACACAAAACTGGTCGGGGAAGAGGGTGGAGGCGTGCTGCCCATCTGGAAACGAGCAGTCCAGTCGAGCATGAAGGACATGCCGGACTCACGAAACGAAATCCCATCGTCTCCCTATCTGAGTGCGAGGAAGGTTCCCTCCTGCATGTTTCCATGATCCGGTGCTTTGCCAAACACCGTCGTCTCATTGATCTCGGGGTCATTCCCGGCGAACTGATAACACTCAGACGCAAGCTCGACAATAATGCGGTCGTAATAACCGTCAAAGGATGCGATATCGCCTTAAGTCCCGAGGTCGCCGAGAATATTATGGTCGAGCGGTGCAACACGCAATGATGCGCCGGGCAGTTCTGATCGGGAACCCCAGTGTTGGGAAATCCCTCATCTTCAACCACCTGACCGGTCTTGGTGTTGAGGTGAGCAATTATCCGGGAACCACTGTCGGCCTGATGACGGGTATTGTCCGCTACAACGAGACGGAGTTTTCTCTCACTGACCTCCCGGGCATCTATTCTCTTTCAGGAAGATCCGATGAGGAAAAACTCGTCAGAGAGTATCTGGTCACCGGAGACGCGGATCTCATCGTGGCGGTTTTGGATGCCAAACATCTCGAGCGGAATCTGTATCTTCTGTTGCAGGCAGCCGAGATCAGAAAACCTCTGGTGATCGTGCTCAATATGATGGATGATGCCCGGTCCGCCGGGAAGATCATCGATGCCGATGCGCTTTCGAAAAAGTTCGGCGTTCCGGTGATCGAGACAATTGCGACCGAAGGAAAAAATCTGGAAAAAATCGCCGACTATGTGATCGGTGATAAACTTCCGGTTCCCGGGATCGTTCCGCGATACGATCATCACATCGAAGCGGCGGCAAAAAGCCTGCAGAAGTATCACAATCTTTCGGAAGCAGAGTCAATGTTTGCTCTGGAAAATGTTCCTCTGAGCACTCTTTCCCCCGAGGTGATGGAAAGTGCCGCGGTCATATCATCCGAGATCGAAAAACGGCACATGATGTCGCCCGATCAGATCATTGGAGCAAACCGGCACAACACGGCAAAGACCATCTCCGAAGAGGTGACGACCTTATCTCCGCCAAAGAAACGCCGCGATCTCGACTCCCTCTTAACGAGGGGATTTCCCGGTGTTCCCATTTTGATCATCACGATGGTCGGCATCCTTGGGGTCGTTTTTCTTCTGGGAGGATTTCTGGAAGAAGCTATCATAAGCGTGATGACGACGTATCTTCTGAATCCGTTCCACGCTCTGAACCTGGCGCCGTTTCTGGATACGGTGGGCAGTGCAGTGATTCTCGCCCTCATGTCGGGTCTTGGAATTGCGTTTCCCTATGTGTTTCTGTTCTACATCTTCATCTCGATTTTAGAGGACACCGGATATCTGACCAGAGCCGCGTTCCTTGCGGACCGGGGAATGCACAGGCTCGGTCTCCATGGTCAGGGGCTCATCCCGCTCGTTCTCTCTTTTGGCTGCAGTGTCCCTGCGATCATGAGCACACGTTTTCTCCCGACCAGGCGTGAACGTGTCATTGCCTCTGTTCTTGTGACGATGCTTCCCTGCTCAGCGAGGACCGTTGTGATATCCGGGATCGTTGCTTCCTTCATTGGGTTCGGCGCCGCATTTTCCATCTATGGGATCGTTTTCATTCTGGTTTTTGTTCTCGGCTGTGTTCTTTCCCGGATCACACCGGGTGAACAGTATGGAATGATCCTCGAGATGGCTCAGCTTCGCCGGCCGATTCCGAAGTATGTTGTCCGAAAAGCATGGATGCGTGTCAGCGAGTTCCTGTACATCGCTATGCCGCTTTTGCTGATCAGCAGTGTGTTTCTGGGGATCTTCGAGTACCTGGGACTTGTCACGATGTTCGAGTCGTTCATCGATCCGATCTCCACCGCAGTCCTCGGGCTGCCCGGATTTGCGTTCACCGCTCTCATGTTTGGGATCCTTCGAAAAGAGATGGCCTTTGAAACACTCGCGATCATGGGGGGAACGACCGATCTTGCCTCCATCCTTTCGAGCAGTCAGCTCTATATTTTCGCTCTGGTGTGCGTTCTCTTCGTTCCGTGTATCTCTACGATAGCCGTTCTCATGAGGGAAATTGGGGTAAAAGCGGCCGCTCTTATCACGGTGTTCACTCTTTTGCTCGGCACTTCCCTTGGGGCACTTCTGCATTTTGTTTTCATGCTGTTTTGAGGGAGAGATTCCCTCTCCTTCTCAATAAAAATAACATGGACGAGAGCCAACAGATGAGTAACAATGCTGACTTTTATCGGGCTTGGCCTCTTTGACGAATCTGACGTATCGGTCCGTGGTATGGATGCTATCAAATCCGCCGACACGGTGTTTCTGGAAGTGTATACCTCGGTTCTGACCGGTGCCCCGATCGAACGGCTCGAAGCGTTCTACGGAAAAAAGATCACGCCTCTGTACCGGGAAGATGTGGAGATCCATGCAGATAAGATCCTCGATGCCGCCGAGTTCGGACACGCGGTTTTTCTGACTGCCGGCGATTCAATGATTGCGACGACCCATTCGGATCTTCGTATCCGGGCGGCTGATCGAAACATTCAGACAAAAATCATTCACGGTGCCTCGATAACGACCGCGGTCTGCGGTCTTTCCGGTCTGCAGAACTACCGGTTCGGCAAATCCGTTTCTGTTCCCTTCCCGTACGGGAAATGGTTCCCGATGACCCCGATAGAGGTCATTTCGGCAAATCTGAAGGAAAATCTCCACACACTGGTGTTTCTTGATATCCAGAAGGACAAGGAACGTTACATGAAGATTTCCGAGGCCGTCGATCTGTTGGAAGAGCAGGCACGCCGCGTGGGTGCCGAAATCCCGTTATATGTCGGTATCGCCCGTGCGGGTTCTCCCGACCCGGCGGTCCATGCAGGAAGTGCCGAGGAGATGAAAACCTTTGACTTCGGCTCCCCTCTGCATATTCTCATTGTCCCGGCAAAACTTCACGATATCGAGCGGGAGTATCTTGAGAGGTTTGCGGGTCTATGCTGATCGATGCATACGGGAAAGTCTTTGCTAAGGATTCCGGTTCTGAGAAGACCGTTCCAAACAACACGGTTCTTGGACAGACCGCGGACGAGATCGCTAAGATGGTCTCCTGTTATGCCTCGGACGGCAGAGTTTTTTTCAAAAAAGGTGATCTGGTGAACGCGGCTGCCTCGTTTGCGTACGGGTACGGCTGGCTGGACGCGGGACGCTGTCTCGGGTACCTTGCGGGTTCGCCGTCGGCTCCTCCCGAGATCGACGAAAGCCTCCCGGAATCTCTTGCCGAGCATCTGACCGAGAAAACCTACCGGTATCAGAGAATGCTCACGAACGCGTTGGATGGAGTTACCCCCGCGCCCGATCCGGAGACCGCGATGTATGCTGCGGCCTCAACGATCCATGCGACAGGACACGCATATCTGACCCGGGGGACAACTCATCTCCCGGACGACCTCATCAATGCTCTGGTGCTGTTTTCCTACGGATACGGCTGGCTTGACTGCGGGGTTCGTGCCGGTCTGTTTTCGATTTCCGGAGATCGGCATCTCTTCACCATTTAAAACAGCATTTTACGCCACTTTTTTACGAGCTTCAGCGTTTTTTCGGTATACGGCGGATACCGGATTTTCGGGTCGGGTTTTGTTTTCCTGATGACGACCGTGCGTTTCCGGGTGAATGTTTCCAGCGAGTCCGTCTCGTGATATTTTCCCATCCCGCTTGTTCCGACTCCGCCAAAGGGTGCGTTCTGGTTTGCGACCTGCATCATAACATCATTGATGCAGGCTCCGCCTGACGGGTGATGATCGAGGAGGGTGTCACAGAAGGTTTTGTTCTCGGAAAAAATGTACAGAGCCAGCGGATCCTTTTTGATCAGCTGTTCAAGTTCATCTTTCCTATCCCAGGTGAGGACCGGAAGGATCGGACCGAAGATCTCATTCTGCATGATCGTGTCGGACATACCGGCGGACAAAATCGTCGGCGCGACCTTTCTTCCGTTTGGATTGTGCTCTCCGGCACGGAAAATGAGATTGTCCGGTGTTTCAAATGAGACCAGACGGTCATATGCATCCATAGTGACGATTTTCCCATAGTCATCGTTTGTTGCCGGATTACTTCCGTAGAGGGTGACGATCTCTTCTTTGAGTTTTTTCACGAGTTGGTCCCGCATGGATATGTGTACCAGCAGATAGTCCGGGGCAATACAGGTCTGTCCAGAATTTGCAAACTTCCCCCAGGCGATCCGTTTTGCGGCTACAGGGATATCTGCCGTTTCATCGACGATACAGGCATTTTTCCCGCCAAGTTCCAGGGTCACCGGTGTGAAATGAGCCGCCGCCTTTTCAGCGATCATTTTTCCGGTATCTTTCCCTCCGGTGAAGAAGATGTAATCATACTGCGCATCCAGATCGACCTCATCCTCTACACTGACCCACTCTTCGGGGAATATTTCCGCAAGGATCGTCCTGATGATCTTCCCCGTCTCCGGGGATCTTCGGGATGTTTTTCCGATAATGACATTTCCCCCGGCGATGATACCCGCAAGCGGGAGCATAAAGAGATTGAACGGATAATTCCACGGAGACAAAAGGAGAACAAGACCGAACGGGTCGTGACGGATAACTGTTTTTGCCGGGAAAATCAGCAAGGGGGAACGTACCTTATCCTGTTTCAGGAACTTTTTCGTGTGCTTGATCAGATAATCGATCTCGTGAAGGACAGGAGCTATCTCAAATGCGTATGCCTCGAAGGGACATTTCCCAAGATCAGCAAAAAGAGCCGCTGTGATCTCAGGTTCATGAGCCTCTATGGATGCCCGGAGTTTTTGCAGAGCGAGGAGTCTGCGCTGGATCGGGAGAGTATTGCCGGTGTTAAAAAAATACCGGTGAGCTTCAATAGACATATGTTTCACTTTGTTTCACAAAAATAAAAAGGAATCTATCATTTTTCCAGAGCTTTGTGCAGAGAATGGATTCTCTGCCGGGCTGCTATCGTTTCCTCCTCTTCTTTTTCAAATGAGAGGGAGAGGATGTCGCCGACGTTTGTGCCTGCCGGCAGGTTTTCCAGAGGAAAAATCCCAAGGGGTCTCTCGCCTTCTGGACCGCGAAGAAGGAGCGCGGCTTTGTTGTTTTCTATCTCATCCACGGTCACGAGCAGTTTCATACCCGGACCCCGTCTCCCGACACGAGAATATTTTCTGCGATATGTTCGTTTCTGGTGACAACGGAGTAGACCGATCCGTCGGTCGTCACGACCACATCACCGTCAAGATCGGTCCGGTAGATGTGGTCGGTGTATTTTGCGAACAGTGTCAGGGCTTCGATATGCGGATGACCGTAATCGTTGTCTGCACCAAGACTCATGACGATAACGTTCGGGCTGACTGCTTTGAGGAACGCATCGGTGGATGAGGTGGAGCTTCCGTGATGACCTGCCTTGAGTATCTCCGCATCAACTGCCGTGCCTGTAGAGAGAATATATGCCTCGGCTTTTTTACCGGCATCCCCGGTGAGAATAAATGAGACATTACCGTAAGTTACGTTGAGAACGATGGAATTTTCGTTGATATCGGGAGAAGCTCCGGTCATGATGAGATCATGCGGGGGTGAGACGATCTCGATCGTTACGCCGTACCAGGGATTCGTGATCTGATCCCCTTCTCTGACGATAGTATAACTAATATTTTCATCAGAGATGTACTGCTGGAGATTTTCATACGTCGCGGATGTATGTTCAACCCCGTTGTCATAGACAACGCCGACGTCATAGGTCGCGAGAACATCCTTTGCCGAACCGATATGGTCATAGTCCTGATGGGTGATCAGCAGAAACTCTAATCTTTCGACGCCAAGCGAATCAAGGTAAGCGAATATCGCCGAGCGCGATTCGCGGATCGAAGGGGACATTGTCTCACCTGCGTCAATCAATGCATACATTCCGTCTTTGGAGAGAAGGATAGCATCTCCCTGTCCGATATCGATGACATGCATGGAAAAGGCGTGCTCATCGGTGACCAGCGGTGCGAGCGGGGTCGAACTGCCATATCCGCTGAGTTCAGCTCCTCCATAGATCACCACAACTGCGATAATAAGCAGACCGCAGATGAGGCTGGTGATCTTCTTATGGGTCGTACCGGATGAACTTCGTTTTTTGCCTGATCTCTTTGCCATATGTGGTAAGAGTATGAACGCGGAAGAAAAAAAGAGCGTGGTTGAGATTATGGGTTACGCGTTTTTACGTGATCCCGCGGTCCAGGAAAAGATCATCGCGAGGACTAAAACGACGAGTGCGGCAATAATGGTCCCGTCCATCATCTGGAGGAAGGAGGCCGCGTAGTCGTCCGAAACTCCTGCAAGGAAGATGTTTTTCAGAATGGAAACGATACCGATCGAGATCGCCATTCCAAGCATCCTGGTCGTAGAAAGGGTCCCGGACGCCATGCCGAATTCCTGATGCGTCACCGAGTTCATGATCGCCGTACTGTTCGGCGTGACGAATATGGCGATACCCACACCGAAGAATGCCTGAACGGCGATCATACTCCAGATCGCAGTCTCGGTCCCGCAGGTGAGAAGAACGATCATTCCTATACTGATGATGAGAAGTCCCGTGGTCGTTGCATATTTTGGCGGGGCATGTTTGATGAGCCGGTCGATTGTGGTGAGGATCAGAGAGCCGATACCAAATGCTGCGATACTTGCACAGAGGATCGCACCGATCAACCAGACCGGTTCAGCGGAGGCGGCACCCATAAAGAATGCTCCTGCAATACCGACAATGGTGAGAAGTGCGCCGAATACGAGAAGCCATCTGGGCAGAAGGTGATCATAGAATCTGCCTGCCACGATCGTGAAGAGCACAAGGATCAGTCCCTGCGTGGTGACGATGAGAGCACGGGGCAGTGCGTCCGTGATCCCCCAGACATTTGTCATATAGAGCGAGACAAGGGAACCCATTGCATAGATCGCCACATAATACAGCAGGTTTGCGGAGTTATTGAAGGTGAATCCTCTGTTGTGGAGGATCAGGTTGATTGGAATAAGGGGATTCGCATTTCTCTTTTCATAGAAGAAGAAGGCAATCAAAAGAAAGATCCCGGAGATAAGAAGTGCGAGTGCTTCTGTGTTGGGCTGTTTGGAAAATCCGTAGAGGGCAAGACCCATGCCCACCATGAAGAGGATCGCGCCGATCCAGTCATATCGTCCCGTATCTGTCGGGTGGTCTTTTGGAATGAAGGGAATTGCAAGAATGAAGGAAAGAAGTGCAACCGGACAGAGGATAAGATACACCATCGACCAGCCGAAGACATCGGTAAGGGCCCCGGCAAGCAGAGGTCCGGCGAGTTGTCCCATGAATACTCCGGTCATGGCCAATCCGATCGCGGTACCACGGAGTTCGACTTTCACTGCCGAAGCAAGCAAAGCTATCGCGGTTCCAAACATCAGCGCATTTCCGATTCCCTCGATTGTGCGCATGGCAAGGACCATTTCGCCTGAAGTTGACATGCCAACACCGAGAGATCCTATGCCGAGCAGAAGGACACCTATGCAGAAGAACCACTTCTTGCTGAATTTATCGGCAAGTCTTGCCGCAGGAATAAGAAAAATCGTGGACGTGAGCAGGTATACAGTAAGGATCCAACCGTAAAGACCCCAGTAGTCTGGTCCCATCGTATATCCCAGCCCATTAAGCATATTTGGGAGGGCGATGTTTGTCGCTTCTCCGATAAACGGGGGCAAAAAACAGGCAATTCCGACTGTTATTGCAATTAAATATTGTTTTGCACTCAGACGTAATGTTTCCATATACATCTTTATTGTTTTTTGGATGTATTAATGGATATTCATTTTGTGTTGTTACTCAAAAAAGAGTTGTTGTTAATAATTTCTGCGTCCATTACTGATGATGTCGTCAGCACGTTTCTCATCCAGGCCGGGCGAAAGAGATCGCCATTCGCTTTTGATCTCCCGTTCATCTGCAGGATCACGGTATTTCATCAGCGTTGTTACGGCACGCATGCAGGTTTTACAAAGGGGAACGGTGTTCTCCGTATCCGACTCGCTCCCGAATCTGAACTGCGGATGCGGGACCGCCGAATCCGCTCCACACAGGTAACAGACGTTTGGGTGATATCTCACCGTCAGTTTTTTTGGTTTCGGTTTTTCTTCGACGAAGAAATGAGCCGGTTCTTCTGCTGATCTTCTAATCTTCGGTTGGTCTGCGATGAACGGTTGAGACTTCGGATATTTTTCTTCAAAGGATTCTGCATCGGGAATTGCCGGCTCGTTCATCTCCAGAGGTTCTACCTCAAAGATGTCATCTTCATGGATATCCGTCCCCGCATGATAGTATTTTTCCGTATCAGGTATCCCGGAATCATCTATGATCGGGAAGTTATTCTCATATCCGGATTTCTTTGCCGGACCGGACGCTTTTGGCGATTTCTTCTGCCCGAAGATCCCTGAAAAAAGTCCTCGTTTTTTTGGTTTGTCCGATGCTCCGCTTGCCGTCAAAGCATCGGTATAGCCGTCAGATACGGGTGTATAATCCATTTCATCGTAGACACTCGATGAACCGGTATGTCCTTTCGACCCGAGAACCGTATTGTCTTTCTTCGCCTTTTTTGGTTTTTCACTGCCAATCGACCCGCCTAGCGGATCAAACTCTTTTTTCCGTGCCAAATGATACCTCCTTTGTGTGATGATATTTATTCCCGAGGTATTAATACCTCACCCAGAGAATCTCCCTCTCATTTTGTTAATAGTACCTGTTTAACTTTTCAGAATTGACTGTGAATACTTAATATCTCTTTGGGATGTAAATATTATGACTTATGTCGGAACCTGTTGAATTTCTGACCGTTCGGAATCGGAAACAACCAAACTATAAACTTAGATTCATACTTCTCATTCTTGCAGCAGTGGTATGTATTCTGATTTCCTTTGTTGTCGGGAGATTCACCATATGCATTGGTGATGTTCTTCAGATTTTGATATCGGCTTTCTTATCGGCCATCTATGGCTGTATCTCCTTTGTTTTAAGTCCCTTCCCTGATATCCAGAATACCGTTCTGGGTTTTCTGTCCCAGTTTATCGTGAGTATTGATACATGGGATTATGCCATGTACAGTGTTGTAATAAATATCCGTCTTCCCCGTATCCTTGCTGCACTCTTAGTAGGGGCCGCACTTTCCACAGCGGGAGCTGCGTATCAGGGAATGTTCCAGAATCCGCTGGTCTCTCCGGATATTCTCGGAGCTTCGGCAGGCGCGGGATTTGGTGCATGTCTTGCCATTTATCTGTCGCTTGGGAGCGGAATGGTCACCATCCTTGCCTTTGCCGGCGGGCTGATCGCTGTGTTGGTCGCCTATATGGTCAGCCGTATGACAAAAGGGAGTGCCACCCTGAGCATGGTTCTTGCAGGTATACTGGTAGGGAGTCTCTTCTCCGCATCGACGTCATATATCAAACTGGTCGCTGACACGAACGAACAACTTCCGGCGATCACCTACTGGCTGATGGGAAGTCTTGCCGGTGCGACGATGCATGATGTGATTTTTGCCGGCATCATCATTATTCTCGGAACGCTCCCGATTTTCCTTCTTCGCTGGAGAATGAACGTTTTGACGTTGGGTGAGGATGAGGCGAAGAGTATGGGGGTAAATACTCACAGACTCCGGTTTGTAGTCATTGTCTGTGCCACCCTGATAACCGCCGTTGCCGTATCAATTTCCGGAATCATCGGCTGGGTTGGTCTTGTGATTCCGCATTTCTGCCGGATGCTTTTCGGGTATGATTATCGGAAGATTGTTCCCGCCGCTATTATCATGGGTGGTGGATTCCTGCTGCTTGTGGATGATTTCTCCCGGACTATTGCAACGACGGAAGTTCCGATCGGGATTTTGACTGCATTCATCGGAGCGCCGATTTTTGCCTATCTTCTGATGATGGGAGGAAAACGTTCATGAATCTCAGTGTGAACGATCTGAGTTTTTCCTACGGGAAGCATCTTCCTCTCGTACTGGACGCTATATCTTTCTCTGCGAAGGGAGGGGACCTTCTCGCCGTTCTTGGTCCGAACGGTGTCGGAAAAAGTACGATGTTCCGCTGTATTCTCGGGTTTCTGAGAAATTATTCCGGAGAGATCATCTTAAACGGCGTCAATATCAAATCCCTTACGCATAAACAGATCGCAAAACATGTTGCCTACATTCCTCAGTCAACATATCCGGTTTTCAACTACACTGTGTTGGATGTGGTCCTTATGGGCGTTACCAATCAGCTCAGTCTTTTGTCTGCTCCAAATCAGGATCATATCAACGAGGCATATGCTGCGATGCAAAGTCTGGGTATTGCTCATCTGCGTGATGCCGGTTATGGTGAGATAAGCGGCGGGGAACGTCAGCTCACTCTTATCGCCCGTGCTCTTGTGCAAAAAGCAAAGGTCCTCATTATGGATGAACCGACTGCAAATCTGGATTACGGCAATCAGTTCAGGGTGATGTGCCGGATCTCCGATCTTGCAAAGGAAGGTTACATCATTATTCTCTCAACGCACAATCCGGATCATGCTTTTTTGTATGCAAATCGTGTCCTGACTATCCAGAGAGGAAAAGTGATTGCAGATGGGAGTCCTGATGATGTTTTGGACGCAAAACTGATCAAGGATGTTTACAATGTGGATGTCCACATCGAGGAATTTCATTCAGCGACCCGTCATCATAAACTTTGTATTCCAATAGAAGGCGGAGTCCGATGTGAGACTGAATTACTCCAGATGAAAAAATAATTGGATGTGAAATCATTCTCCCGTTTTTTTCAAACGGGTTTTGATTTCCTCTATTGTATGGCGCAGGTCCCGACGCACGGTTCCTTCTCCGGCACGACCAGACGGTAGGCATTTGCGAGGACCGATGAGTTTGCGAGAAGACCTGCGACCAAAACCGCCTCTAAGATCTCCTCATTCGTGATCCCCATCTTCTTTGCGACCTGCATATGGTAGGAGGTACAGTGATCACAACGTAATGCCGCTCCGACTGCAAGGCTGATGAGTTCAACGGTCTTCGGCGGCAGTGCTCCAGCCTGCGTCACGGCATTTTTGTACAAAAGATGTGAGATGAGAGCTTCGGGACAGTCCTCCAGTTTTTTATAGATCAGAGGCGATGTTCCGTACTCTGCTTCGATCCTTCCAAGCCACTCGGCGGCTGTAAGTTTCGCTCCGTTCTTTTGTACTTCGGCGATCGCCTCTTCAAAATTCATGTCGATATCTACCATGATTTATACCACTATGTTTGTTTCCGAAAGCGGCTTTATGCGGATCAGAATATAATCCCGCATACGTGAAGGCAGAACGTCTGCCACATCGCCGACTTTTACTTCATCCTCGATCACGAGATCCCGGACTTTTTGTGCATATGTCGGGTAAGAAAGTTTTACCCGCAGGCCATTGAGCTGGACTGCGATCGGGGAGGGGGAGTAGACCTCCTCGATCTCCGGCAACTCCTGCTTGATGAGCGCCTGGAGTCTTGCGGGCGAGACCGAGAGGGGATCGTTTGCAATCTCCTGCCGACGCATCTCCACGACTTTTATCACCTCGTCGATCACCAGATCGAGCCGATGAATATCCGCTTCCGTTTGGGTCCGGTGCATAAACCGTCCGAGACCTCCGACGTATCCGGCAACAGGCGGGTTGGTCTGTTTTTCGAGGATCTCCCGCTCAGGCCCCCCGGTCAGAATGATCGGGACAGTGATGCCGGGTCGAAACTTCGGGAATTTCGTTTCGATACAGGAGGCAAAGTTGCCAAGCACGAAGATCGCGAGATCATGTTCGTTGATCAGATCACGTTCCTCGTCATTCATCTGGGCGATGCGTTTTCCAAAACCGCGTGCCATGCCGAGCATGTTCGATTTCGATCCATGGCTTCGCAGATATTCGGCTACGTCGCATGCTGAATGAGGAAGGTGGTGGATCTCGAGACTTGGAATGACAACCGCGATTTCGGTTCCAACAAGCGGAGACTCCAGGATCTCTCCTGCGAGTGGTCGGGAGAAGGTGATGAGCCGTTTGATATCCTCCTTCGGCATGAGGACCTGAAGAACGACCTCGCTTGCAATGTTATGTCGCTGGACGATATAGCCGCCGAGATCCTCGATGTAATCGATGATCTCGTCAAGACGGTACACCCCTCCTTTGTAGGTGATCGGTACAAGGATCATTTCAGTGCCTCCTCCATTTTCGCGAACCGGTCAGCGATGATCTTATCGACAACTTCCGCCGGGATGGTGTTTTCGCTTGCGGCAAATGAGAACCGGTTCTTTCCGTAGTTCTCCCGCCGGACCTTGAAGCCTTCGGGGGCGATCACCTGGATCGCATAGATCAGATCTTTGAAGAGTGACTGGGTCGGGTCGATGACCACCCAGTCTCTCAGATTCTTTGGGATCGCCACATTTTTGATGATGACGGTGAATCGGTCTGGCTGATCGACATTGTCGTGTCCGAGTTTGAGCCACAGCATTTTCAGCATCGCGGCAAGATAGGTTTCATCTCCGACCGCGATCGTTGCCTGATTGTCCTGAATCAATACGTTGCCTACATCCGAGATCTTTATTGCCGAACGCGGCGGGCGGATGAATCCGGTTGCCACAAAAAGGGGATATGCCGGGTCGATATAAATGTGCAGTCCTTCCACGATACTGAGCAGATTGTGGTCCTGCAGTACGGTGGTCGCGATTTTATTGTAGTTGTCCGACCCGTCTTCGGTGCATTCCACCTCGAAGTAGTCCAAACCTGCCATTTACGCCTCCTTCACCTTCTTATCGACAAAGCCCGAGGAGATCAATGCTCCGCCGACTGCCCCGATATATTGGGAATATGGAGGGACGACGATCTCTGTTTTGAGCATTCGACCCATGGCACGGACGAGTCCCTGAATGAGCGATGATCCCCCGACCATGATGACCGGCTCTTTGATATCGACTTCCTGGAGCTGCTGTTCGTACACCTGCTGGGCAACGCTGTGACATGCAGCGGCTGCAACATCTGCGGGTTTAAATCCCGCCGCAAGGGCATTGACCAGAGACTGTGTGCCAAAGACGATACAATAACTGTTCATCGGCACATTCTCCCCGCCGTCGCTTTCCATAGATAATGCACCAAGTTTGGTGATGTCGACGCCAAGACGCTTTGCGGTCATCTCAAGGAACCGTCCGGATGCTCCGGCGCAGATGCCTCCCATCGTGAATGATCCGGGCATCCCGTCGTTTACACTGATTGCTTTGTTATCCATACCGCCGATGTCGATGACGGTCGCAAATCCTTTTTGGGCGTTTGCAAGGTAGACCGCACCTTTTGAGTTGACGGTGAGTTCTTCCTGGATGAGATCCGCTTTGATGTGTTTGCCGACAAGGAATCTTCCGTATCCTGTGGATCCTGTGGCTTCAATGTCGGAGATTTTGAGTCCGGACTCTTCAAGTGCGAGAGCGATGACCTCGTCCGCACTGTTCAGAACATCGGTGGTCGGTCTCCATCCGGTCCCGATGATCTTGTTGTCCTGCATGATGATGCATTTGGTGGTCGAAGAGCCTGAGTCCACACCCATTGTTGTTCCGACCTGGACCTCACGCGCCATAAGGGCACGGCGTTTTGCGATGGTTGAAAGGGCTTCAAGTCTGGTCAGAAGAGTGGATGCGCCGGTTCGTTCGTTGAACGAGTAGGATACAACCGGAATCTTTGAATTCTCTAGGATATATCTGCGGAGTTCGTTTCGAACGATAGCCGCTTCTGCGCAACGGAAGCAACTTGCAATGAAGATTCCGTCCGCCTCGATCCTTCCCTCTACGATTGCCTGGGCACGAGCGATCGCAAGTTTCAGATCCGGACTTTTCACCGGAAGACCAAAGTCCTTGTAGGCGCGTTTTACATCTTTCAACGCAACATCAGGGTAAAACATCTTTGCCCCAACGGTCTCTGCTGCGGACGTGATTTCGTTTTGGATCCCGCTGTATTCTGCCCCGCAGGTGATCTGGGCGATCCGTACCGGTTGTTCTTTTGCACTCATTCTTTGACCTCCAGATCTTTTAGGAACTGTTTGATTTTTGCGACAAACGTCACACCTTCTTCTTTAGTTGCCGGATACCTCAGTTCAAGTCTCGGGATGTCTTTTTCCCGGAGCATGAATACCAGAAGCTCGTTTGTTCGTGCACAGCCCATACAGCCGAATGCGAGATCCGGCTCATCGATAATTATCGCAGCTTCTGCCTCTTCTACGAGAGGGCCATACAGGGCCATCCGCCCCCGGATCCCTGACGGCACTTCGACCGCTGCCCATTTCAGACCTTTCTGCGGATCTTCCGAGGTCATCTGGATCGGCGGTGAATCAAAACCCGGTGTCTGGACATGTTCGCGGATCGAAAGAGCCGAACCGAGTGGTTCGTGACCGTACCTCGCTACAAGGTCGGATAAGATGAGGCTGGTTGCCGGATAGATGAATACTTTTGCCATTATTTTTCCTCCGAAAAGAGTTTTTCGAGCACATCCGCATCGAGCGGTTCTTCAAGCGGCAGAGCTTCCCCTGCAGCTTTTTTGAGTGAGGTCTTGTTCATCCCCTCGGTCTCTTCCAGTCCGTGGGAGATATATCTGATAAAACTCATTTCGTATTCGTGCCCGAGATACCCGGGTCTCGCACCGCCGAGATCGGCGCGGCATCTCCGTGAATCTCCCGGAGGAAATCCCCTGTCTTTTATGAAGATCCGATAGGGATCGAGAATACGCAGATGTTCAACGATCCGGTCGACATCTTCCGGGGAACCGGTGATCTGACACCCAAAACAGGTCTCTTTGATCATAACACCCTGGGCGATCTCGTATGCGGCCGTTGCAATATCCTGGGGTGTGGTGTTTGGAGAATCCACGAACACATACTTCGTTACGGTCCCGACATACTCGGGGACATAGGGTTTCACTCTTTGACCTCCCTGAAGTAGATAGTCCCGCCTTCCTTCATGAGAGGAAGCTTTTCCATGTCGATTATAGTTCCGATGACGTTTGTTCCCCCAAATGGCTCTCCGGTCGGCCCGTACTCTTTGTTTTCGACCACCCGGACGCCGACCATACCGACAGCCTGCCGCGAGTCGTTCGTCAGTGCGAGAGTATTGGTCTTGACCGGTTTTTTTGGGGTGTTCTCCGGGATGATGTTCGTGCCTGTCGAGAACGGCGGCTTGAAGAGGTACATCTCATCCTCAAGATTGTAAATAAACGGCATGGTCCCGACTGCATATTTCTTCAGTCCGGTGACCCGGCGGAACAGATCGACCGATTGCGGGGCTTTTTTATAATCAAGCGAGATGTCGATGACATTCTCTAGACCCATGGTAAAGAGCGAGACTTTTCCCTCTTTCAGGACCTCGAGTGTCGTCTCAGGTTTCTGACTGATGACGACCCTCCCGGTCACATCCTTGTTGTCTGCCATCACTTTCAGTCCGCGTTTCTTTGCAAGACTGACTGCTTCTCCGAGAGGGAGGCCGCGCAGGTCAAGGAGTTCCGGGACCGGTCTGACGGACAGAACTGTTTTTTCGGTTGAAAATTTGGCGAGCTCTATTCCCCGCGTGACCGCTCCGGTCCGCGTGTGATGCTGATTGCTTTGGACGTCGCGTGTGTAAATATACAGGCCGCCCGAGCCTTTTCCGGCTGTTCGTACCGTAATCGTCCCTTCTCTTCTCGGTTTCTGGCGTTCCTGAAGAACGTAGAGTTTTCCTTCTGTATGGTCCCTGATGTAGGTGGACGCGGTCCGGTCGATCCGGAATGTGTTTTCCCGCAGGCAGAATAGCATATGCTCGACCGAGTCTGTGCACGTACAGTCGATCTCGGCATGATTTTCCTGATATCCTTCTGCGGTGATGATCAGTTCGGAAAAGATCTGCATCCCCTCCTTCACCTCCGTCGAGAGGTCCGAGGTCACCTTCGCATTGGTCGAATCCGTGCTGGAAAATACCTGTTCTATCCGGGTAATGGTGTCGCCGTGTTTCCAGCGGTTCATGATCCCAAGACCGTAGATGACTTTCCCTAAAATCGCTCCGCCTTTTGCGGCTCCGTGATCGCCCATATGTTCCCTGCGGGAAAATGTGAGGTAGGCGTTCTTCGAATCATAGCCGCCGGAACCGAGACATACGACGCCTCTTTCATAACGGTATGGTGTTTTGTCGGGCGTGAACTCCTGAGGGAATGGTCCAAACGATACCGCATTTCTGTCTTCGAAGTGGACACGCAGATTCTGATCGACCTCTCCCGTAGGCAGAGGGAAGGGTGTTTTTTTCGCAAGTTCGATGACGATGTCCCCGGCGCTTGTGGTCAGGCGGAGATGCGGCGTCATTTCCCGGGAAACGCTTCCGGGTAAAAGAAGAACGACAGAGGTCCCTTCCGGCTGTTCCGGGAGGAGATCTTTGAGGGTTGTTGTTTCTGGAACGGTTTTCTGCTCGCCATTGAGAAAAATCCGGATGTCAGTCATGATCCTGACCTACATCTCGAACATTTCGTCGGTGGTTTCATGCAGGGCTCCCTCGGTCGCTTCTGCCTCAGGGGCTCCTCCTGCAAGGGTCACCTTTTTCGGGATCCCGGTTTCTGCCCGTGCCCGTTCCTTCTCGACCGCATTTCTCATAACGATCTTTTCATCCTCGGAAAGGTTGTTCAGCACTTCGTGGGTCGGACCAATGGCGATGATCTTTCCGCCGCGCATGAACATGCACCTGTCACAGACATCACGCACGAATTCCATGTCGTGGGAAACGATGACGAACGTTTCTTCCATCTCTTCTCTCGCATGCATGATGGAGTGCTTGACATCGACTTTGGTGATGGGATCCATCGTTCCTGTTGGTTCGTCGAGGAGAATGATGCGCGGTTCACGGATAAGGATCTGTGCGAGAGCGACTCTGTGCTTCTCCCCTTCTGAAAGGCTTGCCGGCAGTCTGTGAAGAACATCTTTTGCCTTCTTATCGGTGAATCCTGCCATCCGAAGGGTGATGAGTGCTTTGCGGGTCGCAAGTTCTTTGGGGAACTCTAAGCCGATCGCGTCGGTCAGGTTGTCGATGATCGTTCTGTGGGGATAGAGATCGTATTCCTGGTGAAGGAGTCCGATGTATTGTTTTGCCCTTCCCCGGAAGAGATATCCGGGTTTTGACATATCGACCCATTCGTCGCCGACCCTGACTTCGAGTTTACCGGATGTCGGCTCGTAAAGACCGGCGATCATCTTTGAAAGGGTGGTTTTACCTCCGCCGGATACGCCGATGATGCCAAAGATCTCCCGTTCATTGATCTCGAAGGTGATATCGTTTACCGCGTTGATGACACCCCGGTCAACAGCGATGAATTTTTTGAGCAGATGTTCGGCACGGACGATCGGGTCGCCGAAAATCTGGTCGGTATATACGCGGTCGTCGTGATATCCCTTCATGAACTCCTCGATGATCTCGTCAGGAGTGCCGATCTTGGTGATCTTTCCGTCATCCAGAAGAACAGCCCTGTCACAGACATCTTCAAGAACCTGGGAAAAGTGGGAGGTGACGATCATTCCCATATTGTTTTCCTTGGCAGCTTTCTTTAACAGATCATGGACGATCCTCGCTGTTTTCGGATCAAGTGTTCCTGTCGGCTCGTCCGCACAAAGGAAGAGTGGTTCACGGGCAAGCTGACGGGCGAGGACTACTCTCTGTTTTTCACCGCCGGAGAGGTCACGTGAAATGTGCATCATTCTGTGGGAGAGTCTGACTTCGTCGAGTAAGTCGGCTGCCCGGCTGATGGCTTTTTCTGAAGGATAGTTTATGTCGTCAAGTGCACGAAGCACGTTTTCAATGACACGATCGTCCCCGTAGAGCGCAAAGGTCCGCTGGAACATCAGCGAGGTCCTTGCCATTATTTGTGATTTGAGTTTCTCGTTTTTGGGTGCCCAGAAATCAACATCTTCTGCAATAAGTGTTTCGCCGCAGGCAGGACAGGGTTTTCCTGCATTGCTCTTGAACTCGATTTTGCCGCATTTTGGACAGCGGGAGATGTGATAGATGATTTTTCCGGAAGTTGGGGCCTGGTCGATTCCTCGGATCAGATGGATAAGTACGGTTTTGCCGCATCCGCTTCTGCCGATTACACCAACGATCTCTCCTTCAGAGAGTTCCAGATTGATGTTATCCAGGACCCTGACCATTTCGGTTGATTTCTCGTCACAATCATCCGTAGAGACTGGAAAGTCCATGATGAGGTCCTTTATCGTGATAAACGGGGTTTTCATATGTTCTTCCTTCTATAACGGTATGTGTTTGTTTTACGGAGTTATTAGTTTTTAGAAGCAGGTCGAGGTAGGGTGTGATGCATGACCGTTGACTGCCTCAAATATTCTTCAGAGGGTGTATGAATATGAAGATAGTATTGAAGTTATCATATTAGTGCAGGTTCGTGCTTCATTGCTGTTTTCACTCAACATCAGCGTTTAGCTTATCTATGATCGGAACCACATCACGTATGTCGTCAATGATGTATCCTGCCTGTTTGCAGAGTACGTCCGGACGTTCTCCCTTCTGCTGAACAGTCAGAATAGAAACATCGGCAGCCCGCATCGCCGAGAGGTCATTGATCCCATCACCGACCATCACCACAACATCGTATTCTCCTTTGAGGCTCGTTATGATACGTGCTTTTGTTACCGGAGTCGCCACGCCGTGAATACGGTCTCGCGGGATCCCGATTTTATCTGCGATCAGTTCAAGTTTTGAGGTTCGGTCCCCGGAAGCAATGTACACGGCGACTCCTTTCTGGTGCAGCGCCGAAATCATTTCCTTTACCCCGGGAAATGGGTAGCCTGCTGCTGCTAGCGTAAATTCTATCTCTCTTGTCCGGAGGTTGATGATGACACCGGAATTCATGGCAAACGACTCAGCCTCTTTGGAAACGATCTGCCAGCAGGCACGGATAACCTCCTGGAGGTCAATAACCCGGCAAACCGGGTCAGAGAAGAGAATAGTCCCCACATCAGCGGCATCAATGATTTTTCTCCCGCAGCTTATACCAAACACCACATCAGTCTCTTTCAGGTGTTCTGAGAGATTTTTTTCCGGCGGGACTTTCATCATCTCGGTAGAACTGACATTCAGAAGAATGAGGATCCGGTCTGGATCCTCAAACGTCAGCATCGTCGTTTCCGGACTGTCGTTCAGCAGTATCCCGCTCTTTATATTTTTCACGGCACGATTCGTTTTCAGAAGCGTTCCGGCACTGTCAAAAACAACACCAACCGACATTATTCTCTCCCTTTGAGATAAAACATGGCTTAACCCTCAGTTATTTAATCTTAGACTTCAATCAGTATTATAAATGAGCATCAACGACACAGCCGAGAAAATCATCTCTATGGAGATACGCGGCGCCGGAAAGATTGCCCGGGAAGCAGTTTCTGCGCTTCGTGATCATGCCGAGACGCTTCCGCGGACAGGAGACGTTTCGATTTTTATCCGGGAAATGGATCAGGCGGCAGGTCTTCTTCTTGCGACCCGGCCAACAGCTGTCTCTCTCCCCAATGCAATACAGATCGTAATGCGTGATGTCCGCTCTTCCAAAAATGAAGAGGCAGCACGCCGGAATCTCCGGGAAAAAGCAAACGAGTTCATCTGGTCATCCAGGACCGCACTCGATCGGATCTCCGTAATGGGAGCAAATCATATCCAGGACGGCAGTGTGATCATGACGCACTGTAATTCAAGTGCGGCTCTCGGGAGTATTATCGAGGCGAAGCGTCAGGGAAAAGATATCGAGGTCTATGCAACCGAGGTCCGACCGTGGAATCAGGGACGGATCACCATCAAAACGCTCAATGACCATGAGATCCCTACGACCTATATCGTGGATTCTGCGGTAAGAACCATGATGAAAGAGGTCGATCTCGTTATTGTGGGTGCCGACGCAATAACAGTAAATGGGGCCGTTGTGAATAAGATCGGCACGTCGCAGATCGCTCTCTGCGCCCACGAGGCACGCAAAAATGTGATCGTGACCGCCGAGACATACAAGTTTGCCCCGAGAACGATCCTTGGCGAACGCATACAGATCGAGGAACGTCCGCAAAACGAAGTCCTTCCTGATGATATTGCCGCAGGGCTGCCGTTTGTCCGCGTCAAAAACCCGGTATTTGATGTTACCCCGGCTGAATATATTGATCTGATTATTACCGAAGCAGGAGCAATTCCGCCTCATCTTGCCTACACGATCATGCGGGAATATCTCGGATGGGGACTTGACGAGTTACAGAACCAGTTCTTAAGTTTGGAGAAGCACTAACATGAAAGATTTAATCGCAACCTATTATTTCAAACCAAAATTCGGAGTGACGCCAGAATTTGCCGCTCAGGCGATCTGTGAGGAGCAGACAACCGGGACCTGGACCGATATTTCAACCGTGAACGAGAAAACTGCCTATGTTCATGCCTTCGACGGCGAGGTCGTTGAGATCGTACCGTCGGGAAACGGTTTCCAAACGAAACTTAGTTACCCATATGAGATATTTGAGCCGGGCAACATTCCTCAGTACCTATCCGTAATTGCTGGAAACCTGTTCGGTCTTGGAAAACTTGAGGCTGTCAGACTTCTTGACATTGATATTCCAAAGGGGCTTGACGGGACCGGACCCAAGTTCGGAATCGAGGGCGTCCGAAAACTCAGCGGCACTGACATCTCCCGTCGTCCGCATGTTGGAACGATCATCAAACCGAAGGTTGGTTTGACGCCGAAAGATACTGCCGCCGTTGCTTACGAGGCTGCGATCGGTGGAGTCGATTTGATCAAAGACGATGAGACGCTGACCGATCAGAAGTTTTGTCCGCTGATGGCCAGACTGGAGATGGTCATGGAAGCACTCGACCGGGCTAAAGAGGAAACCGGGCGTCAGGTCCTGTATGCACTGAACGTGACGACAGGTGGAGACCGGATCCTCGAGGTCGCTTCGAATGCCGTGAAAGCGGGAGCAAATATGCTGATGGTCGATGTTCTGACGGCAGGTTTTTCTGCGGTCCAGTGTCTTGCAGCTGCCCCCTCGATCAATGTCCCGATCCATGTCCACCGAACTATGCATGGGGCGCTGACGAGAAATCCTGAACATGGTATTGCGATGCGGCCTATTGCAAAACTGGTTCGGGTCTGTGGAGGAGATCAGCTCCACACAGGTACGGTTTCCGGAAAGATGGGGGGGAAAACCGCCGAGATCCTCGGGGACAATGCAGCACTGACTCGCCCGGCAGGAAATCTTCTCCCGGTGTTCCCCGTAGCTTCAGGCGGTCTTCACCCGGGCAAAGTCAACGCTGAGATCACAACGCTTGGAAACGAAATCGTCCTGCAGGCGGGCGGAGGTATTCACGGACATCCAGATGGAACTGCGGCGGGTGCACGTGCGATGCGGCAGGCAGTGGATGCAGCACTTTTGGGCGTGAGTGCCAAAGAGTATGCAAAGACCCATGCCGAGCTCCGAAAAGCACTGGAAAAATGGGGCTCTGTGTGAGCTGAATTTGTTCTGCCCAAAGATGGGTAGAGCATTATCCTGTTTTTATCATCTTCTTTATGTCTAAGGAGAGTAATGAGTATTAAATCTCGGAACTCCTATAATATATTATTATGACCATCAAGCTCCCGAAACATGATGTTATGTCAATCCCGTTTATGAAACTCCACGGGAACGGAAATGATTTCATTCTCATTGATGAGATGAATGGAATACTCATTCCTGATGAAATGAAGGCGCAGTTTGCTGTTGTGTACTGCGACCGGAGATTCGGTATCGGGGGAGACGGCGTCCTCTTTATCTCCAAATCCGAAAAGGCAGATATTCGTATGAGACTTTTCCAGCCGGATGCAAGTGAGGCTGAGATGTGCGGCAATGGGATCCGCTGTATTGCAAAATATGCATTTGATAAAGAGTATGCAAAGAAGAAAGCATTCTCTGTTGAGACTCTCGCAGGAGTCATGCAGGTCCGTGTAGGGTATGATTCCGAAGGGGATTTCATGGCCACCATTGACATGGGAGCTGCAGTTTATGATGAGAGTCGCGAGATCGACGGCATGACCGTTTATTCGGTGAACACCGGTGTCCCCCATGCGGTCATATTCGTTGGCGATGTTGATGGTATCGTTATCGAGGAAGTCGCACCCAAAATTCGTCATCACCCATCCTTCCCCAAGGGAACCAACGTCAACTTTGTTCAGATCACAGGTTCGTCTGAGATTGTCATCCGGACTTTTGAGCGCGGCGTTGAGGGAGAAACTCTCTCGTGTGGTACTGGTTCTACGGCCTCGGCACTTATTGCAGCAAAATCTGGCAAGGTACATGGGAACACCGTTCACGTGAAGACCGTCGGCGGTCCGCTTGATATCATTGTAGGGGATATCCCCCAGATGAAAGGACCTGCAGAAACGGTCTTTGTCGGAGAAATCCGGTATTAACTCCTTTTTTGCTACGATTCACTCGTATCATCTCCTATGAAGGAGATATGCAGATGGCCAAATGCATCACATTTATTTAACCAAATGCCAATACCTAATTAACTAGCACTTTCCCAATGCCTTTCAGAGGTTCGGATGAAACATTATGATTGATCTAATCCCCGCTATCCCCCTTGCTGCTGTGATCTGCCTTCTGCTTTTTACCGCACTTGATATCTTCTGGAAACTCCCACAGAAAGGCGGTGTTTCCGGAGCTGATGTGATCGGAAAAGAACTCGAGAACAGCGGCGGGGATCTGAACGGCGGTTGGATGATCGGCAATATCATATCATCGCCGGATGCGTCGGCAGGGACACTTCTTGCTGCCTGCGGGTATTATGCCTGGGGTATCTGGGGTGCGTTGATCTCGATCGTTCTTGTATATGTGGGAGCACGCATCTGTGCGGATAAAGGATTTGCGGGAACAAGCGGGGCAATTTGTGCCACGCTGATCATCTGGGCACTCACTTCATTTGCGGGATTTCCGCCGGAATCCTTCATTGCCGGCTGCGTTATAGCCATTTTCCTCGTTGAAGGCATCTCTCCGAAGCATGCAAGCCGCCTGCTTGGAAAAATATGGAGGAAGGTCTCATGATCGTCGAGGGGATATGTGTGGTCATCGGAGTATACTGTGCAATCCGTGCGGTATTTGAGCCGAAAACGCTGAAAAAACTGCCGTACCTCAACGTCATGAACTTTGCCGTCGCAGGATCAATCGTTCTTCTGATGCCATATCCCATAACGATCTGTGCGGCAATTGCCTATTTTATCGGCTCGACCCTTGAATCGAATGCCATCTCAAGCACCGTTGCCCAACTGGAGGAAAAATGACCGACCTGATTTTGATTCTGGCAATCTTCCTCGCTCTCTTTGGAGGGGTAGCCACGCTGTTTGTGAGATCAGCCTTTGACAAACTGATTTGTCTTGGGATCCTCACCGCAGGCGTAGTTCTCTTCCTTGTGGAGAAAGGATATCTTGATGTGGCGATCGTCGTCTCTCTTCTGATGCCTGTTGGCACGATTTTCATTCTGCTTCTTCTCGGCAAAAAACAGGAGGCGGCCAAATGATCGTTCCTCCTGAGTTTATTGTTGGATGCATCCTCCTCCTGGTCGGTGTTATCTTCACAGCATATCCGCGTGACAAAACCTACCTGACCCGGCTCATCAATATGGAAGTTGCGGAATTCGGTCTCGTGTTTATCATGCTTGGTTTCAACGAAACTCTCGCTCTTGTCACTTTCGTCGCCGTCAATGTCGTTACCACTCTGATCTTTGTCAGAGTGATCGAGAAAAAGGAGGGAGCATGAAGGAAGGTCAGGATGCCAGAAACTGTCCGGCGAAAAAGGCACGCGGAGTATTCGGTCCGTTCCAGAAACTTTCCTGTTACCTCTCGACGATCGAAAATCTGCCAAAACTTTACGCGATCTGCGTATGTCTGATCATCGTCTTTGGTCTCTGCTGTGTTCCGTTTATTGCTTATGAAGAGAATCAGCTTTATCCCAAGTCGCTTGATCCTTCCAGCTCTCTGAATCCGTATGACCGCGGCGGGATCCCGTTCACGGAACCTGCCGACATAGTTTCCCAGTATCCGGAAAATGAGCCGATACTTGGCTACGTGACCGCGTATCTCACTCCGATGAGTCAGCTCCTTGCAGACTACACGCTCCATCTCGGGACATCGATCGTTGCTCACCCCGGCGGTATTCTCGATGAGATCCTCTACTATACCCGGGGTTTTGATACCATCGTCGAAGCCAGCATCCTTTTCTGTGCATTCGCGATAGCAGCGTTTCTTTACCGGAGGTCAAAGGAATGATCGAATTTTTTGCTGAAATGGATATTATCTATAAAATAGGGCTTGCCGTTGCCTTTATCGCGATCATCGTTGCTTTTTCGGCGATCGTCAGACAAAAAGATGAGATCCACCTGCTTATCATTGTTGACCTGATAGAGATAACCGGGCTTGTGGTGATCGCACTTCTCGCGACCGATCTTGCCGAAGCACTCATTCTTCCCGGACTCGTAGTGGGGGTTGCCGAAATAATGGCGGTCTCAGAATTATGGCTCGTCAAAGAAGGACTCCAGAATGTCCGCCCAATCCGCCGTCTCGACATCGAAGTCCTGCATACGGCCCCCCCGATCATCGGCGCTGTTCTCACCGCATATGGTATTTTCCTCACAGGATTTACCGGCGGTCTTATTGCGGGCCTCGGTCTTGCCTTGTTCTTCCTTGGGAAATCGACGACGGAAAATTTCCTCTCATCAGAGAACGCATCCGGATATGCCTGGGTCCTCTGGGTTCTGGCATTTCTGATCTTTATCCTCTTCCCGAGTCAATGGTTCCTTGCTCTCATGGCCGCAGCAGTTGGAATCATGATCAAGGTGATGGCAAAGATTGCTCTTGTGGGTACCATGCGGGGTGACGGATCATGATGGAGTCGATTTTGGTCACGATACCGTTTGGTGATATGATCCATTATCTTTCAGGATATACCGTGGTCCTGTTTGGATTTGCCGCGATCTTTGTTATCCTTGCGGTGATTTCCCTGCCGGAAAAACCGGTCGAGATCGTATTCGGGACCGACGGCTACTCCCTGAAAGAAACACCCGTGGATCTTCTCAGATTCCAGAGATTTATGGCTATTGCCTGCGGGATCGCGACGATCGGTGCAATCGTAACCGGAGATATCTTCAACTTCACGCTGTTTGCCGCTTTCATCGGTGTCCTGAATATCGGAATCGTTGCCGCAGTGAAAAACAAACATGTTCTTTCGGCCGCGTTCTCCTACGGACTGGTTGTCATGATGGGGACGGTCCCCTTGTTTGCCGGAGCTGCAATAATTGCCGCTACGACCGGGACGCTTTCCATCTGGGAACTTGCGGCAGTTGGCGGCGTGCCCATCGTCGCTAAATTACTCCTGATGATAGGGGTTCTTGGCGAAGGAATGGCTCCCTTCTATATTGGTAAAGCCGAGATAACGCGGGCTTCCGGAGCTCCGTATATCCTGATGATCCACGTAAGTTCTCTCCTGCTCTTTCTGCGGGTCGTGGAGATCCTCTTGACGGTGTGATTATGAAAAAAACAGCATATATTTTACTTGCAGTTCTCTTTGCCTGCGCTGCAGTCATTTCGGCCGTGCTTGTAGACGGAAATCCGTACTGGATCCTTATCCTGATCATATCGGTACCGGGTTTTTTCGTCTCCGTGGTCCTCGCAGCCTGTGCTGGTTCAAAAGACGGAGATATTCCGTTTGTGGGGTACTGACATGATCGAGTTCCTTCTTCTCCTGATATTTGCGATCTTTTTTGGTCTTCTCCTGCACGGGATCCACCGGAAAGTCATTGCAAGGATCCAGAAACGTCCGGGTCCGCCAATCTGGCAGGAGATACTGCATACCCTGAAGTTCGCCTTCAAACAGACCTGGATCCCGAGAACCGCGAGTCAGGTCATGTATGTTGCGATCGTTCTGATCGCGATCGGGATATGGACCGCAGCACTGTATGTTTTCTGGATCGGCGGAAGTCTCCTTCTCATCTTTGCCTTTTACATGCTCCATAAGATCGTGGAGCACGGGACCGGTCTTTCCTCAGGATCCCCGTATACCAAGTTCGGGGCGATCAGATCGGTCATGTCTGCCGCAGCAGAACTGCCCCTTCTCGTGACCGTGTCAGTTGTCTATCTCTTCACGGGCACACTGTCTATCTCGGGAATTTCTTCATGGGAAGCCGCAAATGTTCCGCTTATCGGCATCGCTTTGCCTGCGGCGATATCGCTTTACCTCATCATTCTCTCGAAGGCGCACTACGGGCCGTTCTCCGTGATCGAGGCAAAGGAACTCGTCTCCGGTTACTGGACAGAACATTTCGGCGGTTGGAGGGCTCTTCTGAATATCGCTCTTTCCCTGAAAACATTCGTTCTGATTTCCGTCTTCATCGTTGTGTTCCTCGGGATCATGCCCTGGTGGCTTTTCCTTCCGGTCATGGTCCTCGTGATGGTCTCCATCTCGTTTATCTGCGCAACGACCCCTATGCTTACACCGTATAACACTGTCCTCATCCAGACGATCTGGACGGTTGTTGTCTGCGTTTATGGACTGATCGTCTGGCTGGTGATGATATCATGAATTACATTCCATTAGCTGCAGTCATAGGGTCGGCATTCTATGTCATCCTGATGCTGCTCGAATCATCTCTCCATCCGGTGGTTTTGCCGGGTGCGATTCTGGGAGCGGTCCTTATCGGGATCCTCGCCGGGATGTTTGTCTGGAAGAGTGATCATACAAAACATATCGGTGAGATGATCCTTATCTGGGTCATGATCCTCGGATTTGTTATCTACGGGCTTCTTCGCTTTGGGGGTATATTATGAAGCTCATCTACGAAAGGGATCTCACTCCCATGAAACTCACGTCACTCAGTGGAGTCAGGCAGAATGATGCGACCGTTGCGCTTGCAAAGCGGCTTGGGATATCCCGCCAGCGTATGCGGAAGATACTTATCGAAAAGTGCGATCTGATGACACTGGAAAATCTCGGACCGCGCTATGATGCGGCCGAAATACAGGCACGGTCCGACGAGATCGGAGACGCTTTGTCCCTGCATCATCTTTCAACCGCCGCTGGGATCCTTTCAAAAGAACGGGCCGATCATTACCGTGCTTTGGCCGGAGAGAAGGACGTCGAGATATCTGATATACTGCAGGCGATCCTGGAGGAGATATCATGACCATTCTGCAGCAGCTCAAAAATGCCGTTCGGCAGCGTTCGATCCATGTCTGTTATGTGAACACCGGGTCCTGTAATGGCTGCGATATTGAGATCCTTGCCTGTCTTGCCCCGAGGTATGACATAGAACAATACGGTATCTATGTTCACAACAATCCAAGAGAAGCCGATGTGATCCTTGTGACAGGGGGAATGTCTCCTCAGTGGATCGATAAATTACCCGATTTGTGGGACCGTGTTCCCGAGCCAAAAGCGGTCGTGACGATAGGCAACTGCCCTATCTCGGGATGTGTGTTCAACCGGCCGGGAAAACTGATCGATCCGCCGGTGAGTAAATATATCCCGGTCACGGCGGCGGTACCCGGATGTCCGCCGCGTCCGTCTGAGATCATTTCAGCAATTCTCGGAGCTGCTGATATTCTCTTCAAAGACTATGAAGTTCATCAGAAAGAGAAGGAAGGGGGTTTGAAGAAATGAAAAAAGTCGTTGATGTATCCCTGCCGATCGGGCCGATCCACCCCTGTTTCAAGGAACCCTGCAGGATCAAATGTGAAACGCAGGGAGAACGGGTCGTGACCACCGAAGTAGAACTCGGCTACGTGAAGAAAGGGATCGAAAAAATTATGATCGGGCGACCCTGGCAGGAGACGATCTTTCTTGCAGAACGCGTCTGCGGGATCTGTTCTGTTGTCCACAACACGGTGATCGTTGAAGCTCTGGAAAAGATCAGCGGGATCACGGTTCCAAGAAGGGCCGAACTCCTTCGTCTTATCCTGAACGAACTTGACCGTATTCAGAGTCATCTTCTTGCAAACTATTCGTACTGCTACACGATCGAGCATGAAACCCTCGGAATGTATCTGCTGAATCTTCGTGAGATCGCGATGGATTCGATCGAAATGATGACCGGGACCCGGGTCATGTCGGCATATGTTGTTCCCGGCGGTGTCCGTGAAGATCTATCAACGGAAAATGCCGCAAACATTCTTGCCGGAACCTATCATATCGAAACCGAACTGAAACGCTTTGTAAAAATGTTCGAGACCGGGTCGATGATCGGTCTTCGGTCAAAAGGGATCGGCATCCTTTCCATGGAAGATGCTCTCGCGTCAGGCGTGGTAGGTCCTACTGCCCGTGCTACCGGTCTTCCCCGCGATGCCCGAAAGGACGATCCTCTCTATATGGAGATGGGCTGGCATATGATTACCCGGAATCATGGCGACAATTTTGACCGGATCATGCTCAGGTTCGACGAACTCTTCCAGTCTCTGACCCTGATCAGAAATGGCATTGCGGCTCTTGAGCCGGGAAAGATCCGTAACGGCGGAGAAATGAAAGCAGGCCATATCAAACACACGATAGAAGCGCCGAGGGGGGATCTCACCTATGATATTGAGATCGACTCGGTCGGTCAGGTGGTGTTTGTTTCGATCCAGACCCCATCTATCCCTAATATTGAGGTCGCGACCCATGCGATGATGAAAAATCTTGCGTCGGCGGCTGATGTGACATCCACGTTCATTAGTGCCGATCCCTGTATTGCCTGTGCGGAGCGGTAACATGACTGTGTTCACCTATCTCAGAGAGTTCTTCAGACTATCCTGGATAAAAGCGTTTTTCACCGTAAAGACCCCTCCTCTGACAAAACCGGCCTACTTCCGGGACTTTCCCGAGCTGACCGGAAAGACATGCACGCACTGTCTTGCCTGCAAAATGATATGTCCCTGCCCCGGGGCGATCGATGTTGTCCAGACGGGAGGTGTCTGGAATCCTCAGATCACGCAGGGTCACTGCGTTCGATGCGGATATTGTGTGGAAGCCTGTCCCGAGGGAGTCCTTACGAGCGGAGATCTCCTTGCACGTAAGAAAGAGCAGGGACTTGTATTCACCCATGAATACATCATCAAAATCGACATCGAAAAATGCATGGGTTGTGGGAACTGCACTACGGCATGTCCGGTAAACCGGGAAATCGATCCGTATATCGGGGCAGGCGGGACCTCGCTTTCGAGTGATGTCCTCATACGTGTCGAGCACGGGAAAAACACGGTCAAACACAATGAACACTGCAAAGGATGTAAAGTGTGTATGGACACCTGCCCGAACGGAGCTATTCATGTGATCCGGAATGTAATCGCTTTGCAGGAGGAAACATAAATGGATTATATCATCAATAACGCCTATGTGGTCGATCCGATCAATAAAATATCCGGAGAGATCCGGGACATCTTTGTCTCAAACGGCAGGATCACCGATGAGGAGCCAAAAGGAGCAGAGGTCATTGATGCAGGGGGATGTCTGACTCTTCCGGGGGGTATTGATTCCCATACGCATATCTGCGGAACGAAGGTGAACTTCGGCAGGTACATGAGCCCCGAGGATATGCGTGCAGGCAGGGCTCCCAGGAGAAAAGGGATGCGTGCCGTGTCCGGATACAGTATTCCGACAACGTATGGAAACAGTTATCGGTATGCGCTTATGGGGTATACAACGCTCACTGAAGGAGCAATGGCTCCGCTTGAAGCCCGGCATACCCATGAGGAGTTCAAACACACGCCTCTGCAGGACGGTCTCATTCTCACGCTCTTCGACGGCGACTGGGGATTAATGCGGGCCGTCGCCTCCGGGGACATCAAGCGGGCCGCCGCGCTTATCGCATGGCGGCTTGATGCCGTAAAAGGGTATGGGGTAAAACTGACCAATCCGCTTGGTGCCGAGATGTGGAGCTGGGGAAAGAATGTGGAATGCATTCGAAAACCCATCCCTGATTTTGATCTAAGTCCTGCTGAGTATATCAAAGGAGTGATCGAAGCGAACGAGATGCTTGGTCTTCCGCATTCCGTACATCTTCACTGTAATAATCTGGGAAAGCCGGGTAATTATACCTGCACGATCGGGACGATGGGTCTTGTTCCCGATCTGAATGAGAAACGGCAGACCTGCTATCTCACGCATGTCCAGTTCCATTCATACGGTGGGACCGGCTGGAACGATTTCTGTTCAAAGTCGGAACCGGTCGCGAACACGGTGAATCTGCGCCCCCAGATCACCATTGATATGGGACAGGTGATGTTTGGACGGACCACGACCATGACGGCCGACGGTCCAATGGAGTTCAACCTGTATCGCCTTCATCAGGACAAATGGAGTAATCATGATGTTGAACTGGAGACCGCATCCGGTGTTATTCCGGTGATCTACCGGCGCAAGAATCTGGTGAACAGCATCATGTGGGCAATCGGGCTTGAACTGGCTCTGCAGGTGAAAAATCCCTGGCAGTGTCTATTGACAACGGATAATCCTAACGGTGCGCCGTTTGTCAAGTATCCGGAGATCATTGGACTTCTGATGAGCAAGGAATACCGTGACCGTGAGTTTGCCACCGTCCACCCGAAAACCGGCACCCGTGTTATTCTTCCATCACTTGACCGGGAGATGACCTTTGAAGAGATCGCGGTAATGACGCGTGCGGGTCAGGCACGGGCTCTTGGTCTCATCGACAGAGGGAAAGGTCATCTTGGACTGGGTGCAGAAGGAGATATAGCGATATATCCGATAAAACCTGATAAGATCGACCCCTCCAAGCAGTATGCCGAGATCATCAGGGGTTTTGCCCAGACAAAGTACACGATGAAACTTGGCGTGATGATCTCTAAAGAGGACGAAATCGTGGCAGATAATCAGAACCGTACGTTCTGGTGCAGTCCGAAAGTACCTGAGGCGTATGATATGTCCAAAGATCCTGATCTGATCCGGACCTTTGACCGGTATTACTCGATACGCATGGAGAATTATGCCGTGGATGAGGATTATTACCTCACGAAGAGTATGAAAATCGAAACGGAGACGACGTTATGAGACGAATCACGCTCATCTTACGTGAAGAGGTTGATCCTTATCTTCCTATCGAAGCAGAGTCTATCTGTCCCGAGACCCTTTCAAAGAGAGTGGATGTCACGGTGTTTGTGGGTAACGAGGAGAAAAAACTCAAAGATGTGTTTGATATCCGTGTTGACGGCGAGGCTGCAGGTCCCGCAGCGACGGAGATCATCCTCGTTGGTGACTGTCATCAGGTAAAACGTGTGGGTGAGTACATGACTGATGGAAAAATCATCGTCGATGGGGATGTAGGGATGCACTGCGGGGATTTCATGAACGGCGGAACGATCGAGATCCTGGGAAATGCCGGAGACTGGCTCGGGCGTGAGATGCTGGACGGAAAAATCATCTGTCATGGAAATGCCGGGAACTACTGTGGTTCAGGATACCGTGGAGGGAGAAAAGGTGTTCGCGGCGGCGAGATTTTTGTAGCAGGAAATGTTGGGGATTACTGTGCCGAATGTCTTTTTGGCGGAGTGATCCACGTGAAAGGAGATGCCGGAATTCATGCGGGCAGTAATATGAAGGGGGGAAAACTTCTCATCGAGGGTGACTGTCTGATGCCCTGCGGGGATATGTTTGCCGGGGAAGCTACGGTGTACGGGCATGTTACCGATTTCCTGCCGACCTTTAAGGAGACTGGAACGATTATCGAAGATGGGCATCATCTCACGGTTTTTCAGGGAGATGTTGCCCACAGAAATGCAAAAGGCACGCTTCGTGTCGGGTCATTTGACCGGATCTAAGCGTTTCCTCTTTTTTCACGCAAATATATGAACTGCGGTTGCTTTGAATGTTACAACAACCGGATCGCCCTTTTTCAGAGAAAGCCTTTCGATCGACTGAGGGGTGAGCGCTGCAGCAAGCGGAATTCCGATATCTACATAGACCAGCGTCTCAAGACCGCTCTGACGTATTTCGGTGATTTTTCCCTGAAACGAATTGATAGCGGACGATGCTAATTTCTCCCGCGAGATGATCAGTTCCTCGGGACGGATCTCCACATTCACCACGCCGGATAATGTCGTCACTGCTCTGACGTAGATCTCGCCGATTTTCACACAGACTTTCCCTGTTTTTCCACTATGGATATCACCGCGATACAGATTTGGATTTTCCGATACAGAAAAGCCGTATGTCGGATCATGGATAATATCCTCGGGAGTTCCTGTGGCGACGATCGTTCCCCGTTTGATCACCGATACACAATCCGCTATTGAAAGGGCATCTATGATTGAGTGGGTCACGAGAATACAGGGGATGTTTTCTGCCCGGATCACTGAAGCAAGTTCACGACGCATGTTCTCCTGTGTCTTCACATCAAGAGCAGCGAGGGGTTCATCAAGGAGGAGAAGCGCTGGTCTTGGAGCGAGTGAGCGTGCCAGTGCCGTTCTCTGGCGTTGCCCTCCTGATAACCGTGTCACCGGTTCGTCAGCGATCTGGTCAAGTCCCATCCGAACGATGAGTTCATCGGTTCGTGCTCTGATCTCCTCTATCGGCCTCTTTCTTACCGTAAGACCGTATGCAATGTTCTCCCTCACCGTCATGTGCGGGAAAAGAGCATAATTCTGGAACATGTAGCTGATATTCCGCATTTCCGGGTCGATATGTCTGCGGGTCCTGGAATCATAGAGGACTTGATTGTTCAGGGTTATTTTACCAGATTCCGGCTTCATAAGGCCGGAGAGGATCTTCAGAGTAGTTGATTTCCCTGATCCGTTTTCTCCGATAAGGGCAAGTGTTTCCCCAGATTGAACGGTCAGATCAACATCCATAGTAAAATCTCGGAGCTGCCGGGTAAATGTTGCTTCAAGCATATTTTTTCTTCTCCCGTGCACCCAGATATTTTACGATCAGTATGATGCCGAACGAAAAAATCACGAGTAAGATAGCAAGAGCTACCGAAATCGAGAGATCGCTTTGCAGTTCGCTGTAAATCGCGAGCGGCATGGTCTGGGTTTTTCCCGGCAGATTTCCAGCAAACATCATGGTGGCACCAAATTCACCGAGTGCCCGTGCGAAAGTCATGATGATTCCTGACAATAGTGAACCGAGGGCCAGGGGCAGGGTGACTTTGAACAGCGTTTTCAAAGGGCCTGCCCCGAGTGTTCTGGATGCATATTCATATTCAACATCGATCGCTTCGAAACTGGAGCGTGCCTGCCGAAGATAAAACGGCGAGGCAACAAAGATCTGGGCAAGGACAACTGCAGTTGTTGTGAATGCGATCTTTATTCCAAATATCGAGAAATACTGCCCTAACAGACCGTTCGCTCCGAATGCCATAAGAAGGGCGAGACCTGCGACCGTCGGCGGAAGAACGATCGGGAGATCGGTCAGGGTATCAACAATGTTTCTTCCTTTGTAGGGGACCCTTGCATTGATATAGGCGAGTGGGGTGCCAACGATTATGACGATGATCGTTGAGATCACAGCGGTGATGGCACTTAATGTCAGGGCATTGATCGCAGCCTCACTGGTGATCGCATAAAGCAAATCCCCAACGCTGACTCGTGTGAAAAGAGATACAAGCGGTACGGAAATAAATACGAGAAAAAGGAGTATGAGTCCTCCTGTCAGAATTTGAGTCGCGATGCGACTCAATGTGTGAGATCTGGCAGTTGGATTCATAGTGTGGTCTTATGCCACCGGTACAAATCCGTAATCTGTAAGGACCGCACTGCCGGCACTGCCGGTAAGATATGATTCAAACTTCTGGACTGCGGAGAGTTTGGTGGTTGCTTTGAGAATTCCATACGGATAGCTGGCGACTACATTATATTTGTCCGGAATCTCAATTAATGTTATGTCATTTCTATCGTCTTTAGAGATATCAGACATGTAAACGATTGAGGCGTCTGCTTCACCGAGGGTGAGGTATGATTTGATTTTTGTTACTGCATCAACTTGGGTAACAACGTTTGCCATGAATGCATCAACATAACCTGAGTGGGAATCGTTTTGGTACTTCTGGATGATGGTCCTTGTGTACTGACCAAATGGTACCGCGTCATCTCCGATAACGAGTTTCACACCTGAGTTTGTCAGGCTGCCGAGATCAGTGATTCCTGCCGGGTTTGTTTTCGGGACTGCAATGCCGAGTTTGTTTTCAAGAAGAACTTTCTTATCGGTAATAAGTCCTGCTTCAACGACCGGGTCGAAATTCTTGTCGTTTGCCGAGATATACATATCGGCCTCTGCTCCCTCGAGGATCTGGGTTTTTAATGTAGAACTGCCTGCAAAGTTCAGATTAACTTTGATGTTCGGGTTCTCAGTCATAAACTGGTCTGCAATTTCCGTCATAGCGCCGGTCAGCGATGCTGCGACGAACACGTTGATCTCAGTTTGCTCCACTGGTCCACTGACACACCCTGCGATTCCAACTGTGAGAAGAACACAGAGAATGATCGAAATACCTAACCAAATGTTGTTATGCTTCATGAATAACTCCTCCTTATCGTTTGCATGGAAGTGTATTAAACATTAGTCAAACATATTAAATTGGTTAATTAAACTATGTTAACAAAAATTATGGAGGTGTAAATCTTCATCTTACTGGACGACTTATGATATACTATAATGAGAAGACCGGTTATTTCAGTTATTGGAGATGCTGCCCTGAAACCCGGGTGTGCTAAAGAACAATTTGCATTTTCGCTCGGGAATGCACTGGTTTCAAACGGATACCGGGTATTGTCCGGCGGGCTTGGCGGCGTCATGGAAGCCGTGTCCCGGGGCGCACATGCTTCTCCCGCCTATAGAGAAGGGGATGTTATCGCAGTCCTGCCGGGCAATGATCCGGCTCAGGCAAATCAATATACGGATATTGTGATCGCGACCGGACTGGATCATGCACGAAACTTCATCGTGGCAAACACGGACGCCGTAGTCGCGGTTGGCGGGGGGTCGGGAACACTCTCCGAACTCTCGTATGCATGGGTGATGCACCGGCTCATCATGGCGTACCGTGTCCCGGATGTCGTGAAAAGAAAAGGAGTGTTCTCCGACTGGGGCGCTTTGATCGCGGACAATAAGATCGATGACAAGCCGCGGTATCCTGATATCCCCGACGACTGTGTGTTCGGGGTGGACACATCAGATGATGTCATCAGGATCCTTGCAGAGCGGCTGCCGAAATATACGAGCCGCCCCCTTCTTGCAGGAAAACGAAATTAACTCAGCAGTTCTTTGATTCACTTTGGCAGCATTTACTGCTGCTCTCGCATTCCCCTCCGGCAAACGGGCAGATCGTCATCGAAAAATCTGCCATCGGATGCCCTTTGCTTTTTATTTCAAACTCCTTATACCACCCGAATGCCGCCCGTTTCGTCTCGATCCCCTCTTCAATGAGTCTGCTCTGGATCGTTTTCAAGATCCACTGGGATACGCCCGGACATCCGAGATCGCTTGCAAGATGGGCATAGGGAAAGAGCATCACCCGGGTTGCCCCGAGGCGGGAAAGACGCAGTTTGATACTATCCACCGTCGCAGAGACCGTAAGTTCGGGTGAGAGTTCATCTGACTTTTCCACGCTCGCAAACAGGAGAACACAGTTCTCCATCTCATCCTCCCTCACCGGATCCGGCTCGGCGATTTTTGTTTTTTTGGTGACTTTATACCATACGCGGTCCGTGTGGATCCCAAGAATTTTCATTGGAGCACCTCGGAAAGAGAGAGCGTTTCGCTGGTCAGCATCCCGAGAACACGGCCGGCATCATCAACGACCGGCAGAGCGGAGATAGCGTGCTTTTCCATAAGCGAAGCTGCAAGACGAAGCGAGTCTGAGCGGTGAATCGTGATCACATCTTTAGTCATGATCTCAGCAAGGCTCTGAAACTCGCCGGCGACCGACTTCGCAATATCCCACGACGTTACGATACCAGAGAGCGTCCCGTCCGCCAAAACCACCGGCAGATGATTGATCTCATGCCCGATCATCAGTTCGGCCGCCTCGCGGATCGAGGAGGTTTCCCGAATAGACGGGGGATTATTCGTCATCAGATCTTCTACGGTGACCGGGGTCAGAAATTGACCGACCATATAGTTCAGCTGGGCATTTTCCAGAAGGAAACCGTCATGCCCGTGGGGAGAAACGATCTCCGCATACCTGGCTTCTCTGCCGTTTGCCGTGAGGGCAAGCATGATCTCCTGCGAGAGATACGACGGATACAGCCAGTCGGACGAGACGGATATGATCAGAAACTTTGCCTGGGTCGCGACCAGGCCCTCGGTCAGACTGCCGTTTTTGGTAAGATCATAGTAGTCAACAGCCCGGGTGATGTACAGATAGGAGTTTGGATCGAAGCGTTCCACAAACATCTCCCCCTGATGCTGAAGATAACTTTCAACAGAAAATTCGGTATCAAATCCATACTCGAAGGCCTCTGATTTCTGAAGTCTTCTCCCGAATTTGGTGTGCATGGACTCATCCGAAAGATACGTGATGTGGGCCATCATTCGTGCAAGGGAAAGGCCGTGGACCGGTTTTTTCCCGGCAGAATAGTTCCCGCCGTTCCAGTCCGGGTCGCTCATGATCGCGGCTCTCCCAACTGCCCCGAATGCGATGTGCATCGGGGTCGTGTAGCCGGCAGAGGCGATACAGATAACGCGGCGGACGAACGACGGAAACTCAACGCTCCACTGCATGGCCTGCATCCCTCCCATCGAACCCCCGATAACGGCATAGAGTTCTTCAATGCCCAGCTCTTCGAGCAGCTGATGTTCGGCATGGACCATGTCGCGGATCGTAATCACCGGGAATGTGGTCCCGTAGGGTTTTCCTGTGACCGGATCCTCTGACGAAGGACCGGTCGAGCCTTTACACCCGCCGAGAACATTGGCCGCGATCACACAGTATCGGTTTGTATCTAGTGCTTTGCCGGGACCAATGATCCCGTTCCACCATCCGGGTTTTGTGTCGCCTTTATGAAAACCTGCCGCATGTGCATCTCCGGTGAGAGCATGACAGACAAGAATGATGTTTTTGTTATCCTTTCTTCCGTACCGTTCATAGGCGATGATCACATCTGAAAGAGATGCTCCGCTCTCCAGATCCACCGGGCGGGTTAGGGTGTGATAGTGTGTGGTGACTTCACCAAGTGAATCCTGTAACATGGGTGTATTTAGATGAGGGAGAGGGCATGGTCCAGATCGGCGATGATATCAATCGGATTCTCAAGACCGACCGAGAGGCGGATCGTATCAGGCGTGACCCCGGTTGAACGCTGTTCTTCTTCGCTAAGCTGCTGATGGGTCGTCGATGCCGGATGAATGATGAGTGTTTTTGCATCGCCGATGTTCGCCAGAAGCGAGATGAGCTGTACATTATTCTGAACGGTGATCGCCGCATCATATCCTCCTTTTACGCCGAAGGTAAGAAGCGGACCGCCTGATGTGCCGAAGTATTTTTCGCGGTTCTTTTCCGACGGGTGTCCGGGAAGGCCGGGATAGTTGACCCATGCGACTTTTTCATGAGATGCGAGATGCTTCGCGACAATCAATGCATTCTCTGCGTGTTTGGGGACCCGAAGATAGAGGGTCTCGAGGCCAATCGAGGTGAGCCAGGCATTGAACGGCGAAAGAGCCGCACCGAGGTCGCGCATCAGGGAGATTCGAATACTGGTCGATACAGTCGACGGACCGAATGCTTTGTAGTGCACGAGTCCTTTGTATGCCGGATCCGGCTCGGTGAACTTGGGGAATTTACCGTTGTCCCAGGGGAATTTCCCATTTTCAACGATCACGCCCGCAAGGGAGTTTCCATGTCCGTTGGCATATTTCGTTGCCGACATGACGACCAGATCCGCTCCATGCTCAAGTGGACGGACCGTGCCTATCCCTACGGTGTTGTCCACGATGAACGGGACGCCGGCTTCATGGGCGATTTTTGCGATCTCTGCAAAGTCCGGGATGTCAAGTTTCGGGTTTCCGAGGGATTCAAAGTAGACGGCCCGGGTCTTTTCATTGATTGCAGCTTTCAAAGCTGTCAGATCATTCGAGGGGACGAACCGGACGGTCCGCCCAAAGTTCGGCAGGGTCAGACTGAATAACTCGAATGTTCCTCCATACAGATTATCGGCCGAGACGATCTCGTCACCCGGATTGGTGAGTGCAAGGATCAGGGTGCTTATTGCTGCCATTCCGGAGGCTGTACTTATTGCTGCAGTTCCGCCTTCGATCGCGGCAATGCGTTTTTCGAATGAGGTATTGTTCGGATTCGTGAGCCGGGTGTAGATATTTCCCTCCACGGAGAGATCAAATCGTGCCGCAGCTTCCTTTGCGTCTTTGAAAACATACGCAGTGGTCATGTAGATCGGTTCGGTCCGTGCCCCGGTCGTTTCGTCCGGTTTTTGTCCAGCATGGATACTGAGTGTTTCTTTTTGGTATTTTGGGGTCATGATAGTTCACACTGTGAATTCTTATTGGAGGGCATATGATATATAGATTCGGGTACTTCTATAAAAAAGATTATGCTGACTCTTCAGCTTTGATTTTTCTGACTTCTTCGAGAATTTTCCCGAGAATCACTTCATCTGACGGCATATCCGAGTGGAACGCCTTTTTCACATGGATCGGGACACCGTCAAGGCGATAGGCAGTTCCTTCCGCATCGATGCCCACCGAGGCTACGGGAATATGGAGTTTTGCAATAGCGGTAGAAAGGGAGATGAACGGATCGATAACGACGGTATTGATACGTGCGAGATGGGCCACCGTCTCTCTTGGGAAATGCGCCCCGAGATCCGTTCCGATGATCAAAACTGCGTCACTTTCTTTTTTGGCGAGGATATCCACCCCGCTTGTCTCTCCCGGATTGTAATGGACGATCCCCCGCGAATAATCAACGGCGTACGGATATCCGGCTACAAGAGAGAACATCTGGTTTGTTCCGTCAACATTCCAGTGACCGCGGAGCGGCGTTAAGGTGTACTTCGTGTGCCGGTTGAGTTCGTCCACCAGCTCGATCCCTGCCCGGACATTTTTGTATTTGCCGCGGGACTGGGTGAGACCAATACCGGTAAAGAAAGAACCGAATTTTGCGGAAAGCAAAACGTCTGCTATTTTGAAGATCACATTCCGCTCAACACCGGCCACGGTGTCGGGAATAACATCACGCTCGCCGCGAACGACTGCCCGCAGAGCGTTGAAGAGCGCAAAATCCCCTCCCGGATTTACCTGCACGAAGATATCGGCGAGTTTTGCCGTGTCGGTTTCCCGGATATCGACCACGATCACGGTCCGATCTCCCCTCCCCTCTTTACGGTATGCGCCTGTTGCATACGTCGAGTATCTGGACTCGTGACGGGGATGGGCCGCAATCGGATTACAGCCCCAGTAAACGATAACGTCTGCACGATTTTTGATCTGACCAAGCGTGCATCCGGGATGACCTACCTCCTGGACCGCCATAATGGTCGGACCGTGGCATTCTGATGAACAGTTATCCATGACGGCCCCGATCTCTTCGGCGATTTCAAGACCTATATGCATCGCCTCGGTCGAGGTGCCGGACCATCCGTACAACAGCGGACGTTTCGCATGGACAAACATATTGGCAGCTTTTTTGATTGCCGAATCAAAATCCGTTTCGCGCCAGACATCTCCGTCCCGTTCGATTGGAGTAATCATTCTGCCGGTTGCGCAAAACTTTCCTGCAGACAGTCCGCATCCGTTCACCACTTCGGTAATGACCCCGTCTTTGACGTGGAGTTCGATATCATCGCAGAGACAGCCGCACAGAGGACACGCCGCATTTTTGATGATCTTTTCTCCTTTTTCCACACCCGGCAGAATGATGCCCGGCGGGACCTCGTATCTGAGTCCGCCCAACTCCTCCATCAAATCCCATGCGGTCGCGAGAGGCAGATCGGTCGGTTCGACCTCGACCGGGATACTTTTGAAATCAGGTGCTCCGGTAGAATGGGTCTTTGAAGGCAGAATAAAATTAGCAAACGGTCCGCAGGCAATGAAAACAACACCTGCAGGTGTTTCCGGAGATTCCCGGACGGAAAAAACCGCTTTACCTGCCTCACTCGTAATGAGGACGTGCTCTCCCTCCTCGACTCCGATCTTCATGGCATCCATAGGGTGTAAAAAGCAGTAGGACGTTTCTATCGAATATTTTGCTCCGTCCTTATAATACAGCTGCGCACCCTGTTCCGCTGTACGCCCGCTGCTCATCATCAATTTCATGTTTATCTATCACCATTATCCAAATGTAAGTGTATGTTTCTGGTACAAAGTAATAAATCCATCTTACGTAAGACAATATAGATACAAATGCGGGTCATCAATATCATAGGTCATTCGAATTCTGGAAAAACCACCCTCGTTACGAAACTCGTTCCGCTTCTCGTGGACGTGGGCACGGTCTGTACTATAAAACATATGGGCCATCACATCTGGGAACTGCCGCCGGGAAAAGATACGACGGTGCATTTTGAGGCGGGAGCAAGCTGCGGTGCGGGCATCGATGCGGAAAAAACCGTGCTGACCCTGCGGGGTACTGATGTCTATCTTGTTCTTGATTTTTATGCATGGATGGGGTATGATTATGCCGTTGTTGAGGGTTTCAAGGAGGAAGGATTCTCCTGTGCAGTTCTTGGCGATCTGTCTGCTGAAAATTGTATCCTGACCGATCCTACCCTTGAAGAACTGTTTGCTGCACGCGATTTGTTTGATGAATATGTGCCAAAACGTTAATTGGCATGCCGAGAAAACGCTCCCCGTCAACAACCCCGAAAACATCTCTTCATAGGCAGGGATATAACTTCATAGCCGAAGGCGCGTCAGCCGCCGTAAAACCGTGCATGTGGTGCAAACGTGCTCTTCGGGGCGGAGAATCCTGCTATAAACACCAGTTCTACGGGATCGACACCTGGAAATGCGTCCAGATGACTCCGACGCTCCGCTGCAATCAGCGCTGTCTTTTCTGCTGGCGGTCCATGGAACACGAGATCCTGTCCGAGAGAGAACTTTCCCCGGAAGAGATCGTTTCGGCCCTTCCTAAGATGCAGAAGAAGGGACTCTCCGGCGACAAACCGTACACCGATCCGGCAAGGTGGGAGGAAGCCACAGAACACCCGACCCAGTATGCGCTCTCCCTCTCGGGCGAGCCTACCCTTTACTCAAAATTACCTGAGTTGATCGATCTTCTTCGGGAAGACAAAAAGAACAGCGTGTTTGTTGTTTCGAACGGAACTATGCCTTCAGTGATCGAACGGATCCGACCGACACAACTGTATCTTTCGCTGGATGCAATGGATCTGCCATCTTATGAAAAGATTTGTCGTCCGATGGGTGATCCAGCAGTCATGTGGGAGAATATCCAAAAGTCCCTCTCCCTTCTCCGAAAAAAAGAGGAGGAAGGTATCAGAACGGCGGTCCGCATCACCCTCGTTAAGGGGTACAATGACACAGATGAGGAAGGTTTTGCCAAGATCATTGAAGATGCAGAGCCCCTCTTCGTTGAAATAAAGGGATACATGTATTTGGGATACAGTCGAATGAGATTAACAGAAATGCATGTCCCCGACATGGAAACCATTCGCCGTTTCGCCGCAGAAGTTGCCCAACTCTGCAATTATGACATCATGGATGAAAATGCGCCGAGCCGCGTTGTTTGTCTGAAGAGAAAATCATGAAATTCAATATTGAGGAATTCAAGGAACGCAGAAAAACCGATTTCGAGGGAGCCTGGCATGCCGGACCTTCAGTCATAACCCCGCCGGAATCATCAAAGATCTATCCGCGTTATGCGTATCGCCGAGCAAAAGTCCACCCGATCTTCGACACGATCGCCCGTCTTCGGGCCGCCTATATGTCGATGGGCTTTGACGAAGCAATGGTCCCCGTGTTCATCGATGAACAGGACGTCTATCGTCAGTTCGGTCCGGAAGCGGCCGCGGTTTTGGATCGCGTCTACTATGTCGGCGGTCTCCCCCGTCCGAATGTAGGGATCTCCAAAGAACGTCTGGACGCGATCGCCCAGATCATCGAAAAACCTCTTGCCGAAGGCACGGAAGAGAAGCTGATGAAGTGTCTGCACGCCTACAAAAAAGGTAAGTTCGACGGCGATGATCTCACGCACGAAATGTCGGTCGCGTTAGGCGTGGACGACGGTGTGGTCGTTCACATTCTCGACACGGTCTTCCCCGAGTTTAAGGAACTCGCTCCCGAATCATCCAGAACAACGCTTCGTTCCCATATGACCAGCGGCTGGTTCCTCTCGCTTGCCCAAATGTGGGACAAAAAGCCGATGCCGATCAGAATGTTCTCGGTCGACAGATGTTTCCGCCGTGAGCAGGAGGAGGATGCGACCCATCTTCGGACATATCACTCGGCATCCTGTATCGTCGCTGGCGAGCATGTCACGATCGAGGAGGGAAAAGCCGTCGCCGAAGGTCTTCTTTCGGCATTCGGTTTTACCGAGTTCAGATTCCAACCGGATGAGAAGCGCTCGAAGTACTACATGCCTGAAACCCAGACTGAAGTGTACGGGAAACATCCGGTCCACGGCTGGGTCGAAGTCGCAACGTTCGGCATCTACTCACCCGCAGCTCTCGCTGAATACGGGGTCGGTGTCCCGGTCATGAATCTCGGGATGGGTGTCGAGCGTCTCGCGATGGTTTTGACAGAGGCAGAAGATGTGCGAAAACTCTCCTTCGCCCAGCTGTATCCTCCGGTGTATTCGGACACGGAACTGACGAAAGGCATCGGATTAAAAGAGGAGCCGCAGACGGCGGAGGCACGCCGGGCAGTACGGGCAGTTATGGAAACGGCCGCAGCCCATGCGGCTGAAAAATCGCCCTGTTCATTCTCTGCATGGAAAGGAGAACTCTTCGGTCATCAGGTGGAGATCTCTGTCGAAGAGCCGGAAGAGAACACGAGTCTTCTCGGCCCTGCTGCTTTGAATGAGGTCTATGTCAGAAAAGGAGCAGTGCTCGGGGTTCCTGACACCGAAAAGTTTGCCGACGTCAAAGCCGAAGGATCGCCGGTCGGCATCTCCTTCCTTTATTCGGTGGCAAATCTGGCGCTCGCCCGCATTGAAGAGGCGGCAAGAGTCGGCGAAGGGACAAGCGTTCAGGTGAAGATGTCGAAACACCCAAGCGATGTGAATCTGAAAATCGAGGAATATGTCATGCGGTATATCACCGACAATAAAAAGAAACTCGATCTTCGCGGTCCGATCTTTATGACGATCACGTCAAAGATCCTGTAAAATAATTCCATCCATTTTTTGTTTATTTTTTTTTTGGTTGTACTTCGATTTCGTGTAAGGGACGCTTTGGCTGAGGAGATTTGAATTTACGTATCCTCACTCGAATATATCTTATCGAAAAGCCCACGATTTTTTATCGGGGTGCGGGGCCGCGACTTCGGCGCGGAGCGGCCCGCGGTGGGGAATCTTGTTTTTGCATTCAGGAGAAGTTGTTTTCTTTTTGGTTTTCATTTTCGTGCATAAACCCCACCATCTTTTTTTAATGAAAAACATTAATCCTTATCTCATCTAAACAGATATACCATGGACCCCCTCTACAACCGTCTTGCATCCGCCGTGGAACAGGCCATCCGCCAGGCCGAGACGATCCTTCCGCCCGATGTGGAGGAAGCACTGCATATTGCATACAATAAAGAAACAAACCCGACCGCACGCGGGGAGATGGAGAATATCTTTGCGAATCTCCAGATCGCCCGGGAGAAAAACGTCCCCATCTGTCAGGACACCGGGATCCTCGTCATCTACCTGACCATTCCTGAAACGGTGCCTTTTACCACGAAACTCTATGATGCCGTAAGCGAAGGGATCCGCCTTGCAACAAAATCCGTCCCTCTCCGGCCAAACGCGGTCCATCCCCTCACCCGGAAAAATTCAGGCGACAATACCGGGATCGGGATCCCGACAATACATATAATCCCGGGAGATACACTCCGGGTGACCGTACTTCCCAAGGGAGCAGGTTCGGAAAACATGTCCCAGATAAAAATGATGCTTCCCTCCGAAGTTGGAAAGATCCCGGAGTTTGTGAAATCGGTCGTCAGAGATGCAGGCTCCCGCCCGTGTCCGCCGGTGATCGTGGGGGTCGGGATCGGCGGGACCTTTGATTCGGCTGCATCCTTTGCAAAAGAGGCACTCCTCGCACCAATAAATAGCATGACCTCCTTCGAGCAGGAACTCTGCGATTCGATCAACCAGCTCGACATCGGTGTGATGGGACTTGGCGGCGACACGACCTGTCTTGCAGTCAAAGTAAAAGAAGGGGCATGCCACACGGCATCTCTCCCCATCGCCGTGAATATCCAGTGCTGGTGTTCACGCCGCGGTGTTGTCGAGGTGGATGTATGATCCGGCTCACGACCCCCCTCGGGGAAGAGGTGCTCGATCTTCACGCAGGTGACCGTGTTCTCCTTTCCGGGATCATCTACACAGCACGCGACGAAGCCCACATGATGATCAGGGATGAAGGATTTCCCTTCGACCCGAAAGGGGCAGTGATCTATCACTGCGGACCGGTCATCGACGAGGCACAGAAAAAGGTCGTCGCCGCGGGTCCTACAACATCCGCACGGATGAACGATCTCACGAAGCACATGCTCGACGCTGGTGTCCGTGGTCTGATCGGAAAAGGCGGAATGTCCGCTAAAGTCCGCGAGGAACTCCGCGGAAGGGCAGTTTATTTTGCCTTCACCGGCGGATGCGCCGCCCTAGCAGCTTCATGCATGGAGCTTGCCGGCTGTCATTATCCGGAACTCGGCATGGCGGAAGGGATCTGGGAGATCAAACTGACCGATCTGCCGGTAGTTGTCGGGATCGATGCACACGGCAATGATCTGTTTGTGAGATAACTTATACGAGACCTGTCGAGACCAAAGCCAGGCAGACAAGCATGGCCAAAATCCCGCCTGAAAGCGTAGCAAGAAGGTTGGTTCCGGAGTTCCCGATAAAACCCTTATTTTCGATTACAGCACCGTAGAGACTGTCAAGATTCGTGCCGATAAACCCTGCAGCGACACCGATCAGACAAACATACCAGGGAGCCACGCCGAGAAGGAATGCGAGGACACAGATAATTACTGCCCCAAACAGGCAGGCGAGTTCGCCTGTCAGGGTGACCCCGCCGTTTGTTCCGGGAGGGACAGGACGGAGTGTCGTTATCATTCGCGGAGTGCCCCCGGTCACACCGATCTCGCTTGCAAGCGTGTCGGCGGTCGCCGTAGCAATCGAACCAAGGAACAGGGCAATGAAGATAACGTCTCCGGTGATCCCGTAAAGCACGGCGCCGCAGACCCCGACGCCCGCGTTCGCAAATGCGTTCATATATCCGCGACGGCCTTTTTTCCCCTCAGCAACGCCCAGGAACTCTTTTTCCGCATACCGGAACTTGGTGAAGAACGATCCGAGAATGAAAAACAGCATCACCACGAAGAACCAGTTCACACCGGCGAAGGTAATGAGGATCACGCCGAACAGAACCGCCGTGAAGACCCCGCTCATATCGATCGTCTTTGCCCGGTAGGCAAAGTAGCCGAATGCCGCACACAGCACGACCGCGAAGGCGAGTGTCTGGTAATCGACGAAGAACTGCAGATCCTCAAAGAGCGTAATGGTCATCGCGACCCCGAGCAGTCCGATCATCGAACCGTCCTCGCGGTCTTTTAAGATGCTCCGAAGCATTAAAAGAACGATCACGGCGATGATGCCCACCAGCGGCTGAAATTCGTTTGTGTAAAGCATCGTCGCTAAAAGAGCCGCGGCCGAACCTATCATATAGAGAAATACCTGATGACTGACGTTTTTGAAGATCTTGAGCAGATATTCTCCCCAGACGATCATCATCAGAGGGCCGATCAGTGCCGATACGGGAATGAGACTGGTCTGGTATAATATAGCGAGTACGCCGACGCCGATCGCAAAATACCGGCTTTTATCCACAAAGTAGAAGACGGCGGCAAAGGCAAGCATCACCAGACCAAAATAAGGAATATAGGGGGATCCGAGCATCAATGCTGTCACGACAAGAGCAATAATGAGACGACGGATCCGTATGTCCATAGGTGTCACCATATTTTATTTTTGATACTGATAAGATTATGCGTTGATAATGACCCAAGTTAAATACTATTCTAAAAAAAGGGTCAGATCTCAATGAGACGGTATTCGCCACGTCCAAGACCCATCTCTTCGGCATACGAGATCTGCAGTTCCGGGTTGGTTCCCGGCCAGACCCGGGTGAACTTCTCCTCGCCCGGCTGATGATGATCCGGCAGAAGGCTGCCGAAAACACCCTCTTCGGCATTCACGAGATCGAAACAGGCTTTGTCCAAAGCGACCGGATCGGTCGAAGCAAGGATGCCGATGTCCGGAACGAACGGGATGTCGTTCCACGGCGTACAGTCGCAATGTGGGGTGATGTTCGTGAGGAAGTTGACGTAAAACGTCTTCCCGGTTTTATTGCCGACCGCCCCGGACGCATACTCGATCATCCGTTCAACAAACACGACCCCGTCATCCTGCCAGTCGAGATCGATCGCATGTTCCGGACAGGTGTTCATGCACATCAGACAGCCGATACAGTGCTCAAGATCTATCGAGACCGATTTGCCCGCAATGCTGATGCAGAATTCCGGACAGGCATTCATACAGGCTCCGCAGGTTATGCACTTGTCTTCCAGGATCATCGGACGTGTTGTGTGCTGCTCCCGTTTTCCTTCATTGGATGCACAGCCCATGCCGAGATTTTTCAGGGCTCCCCCGAACCCTGCGGCTTCATGCCCTTTGAAGTGGGACACGACAACCATACTGTCTGCAGAGACGATATCGGAGGCGATCTTGACGGTTTCAAAATGTTTTCCGTACACATCTACTGGAGTGTAATTCTGACCGCGAAGTCCGTCGGCGATGATCACCGGGCAGCCAAAGACCGGATAGCAGAATCCATGCATCGCCGCGGTCTTTGCATGGTCAACAGAGTTTCTCCTGTCTCCGAGGTACAGGGTATTGGTATCGGTAAGAAAGGGGCTTGCTCCGATCACTTCGATCTCTTTTACGACCGAAGCGACATGGAGCGGACTTACAAACGCGTCATTTCCCCGTTCGCCGAAGTGGACTTTGACCGCAGTCAGATCACCCGGGTTCACCATGTTTTCAAGGCCTGCTGCCATACAGAGTGCCCGAATCTTGTTCCCGGTGTTCCGGTTTTGCGACTGTGCTCCGGCCCGGGCGATAAAGACTTCTTCCATTCATGATAACTTTGACCGTGGAACAAGATATGTTTTCGTGCAGATGAAGGGGTGAAAGACACACTTCTCCCTGACCTGGGCACACGGACTGCGCAAAATACATTATCTTGTTCAACCAAATGCTAATGTACTATGTTTGAAGGTGTAATTCCTGCACTCATCACGCCGTTCAATGACGACAACCCCCAGTCGCTTGACATTGAAGGTTTGAGAAACTGCATCGAGCATGTTATCCGTGGAGGCGTTCACGGACTTCTCGCATGCGGTTCAACCGGCGAATCGGCTACAATGACACATGCCGAGCATATCCGTGTCATTGAAGAGACCGTTTCTGCTGCGAGCAACCGTATCCCTGCCATCGCAGGAACGGGTTCGAACAACACGGAAGAAGCTCTTCTGATGACCCGCGCTGCAAAGATGTCCGGTGCAGACGGCGTTCTTCTGATCAGCCCGTACTACAACAAGCCGAACAGATCCGGTCTGCTGAAGCACTATCGAAAGGTCGCTGAGATCGGTCTTCCGGTTATCGTGTACAACATCCCCGGACGAACGGGTCAGAACCTGCCTGCAGATCTGATCATCGAGATGGTGGAGACCATCCCGAACTTAGTCGCAGTAAAGGAAGCAAGCGGAAACCTTGACCAGATGATGGCTATCATCCAGGCAACTCAGGATCTCGACCGCGATTATCCGTTCATCCTCACATCAGGCGATGACTCCCTGACACTCCCGGTCCTTTCGGTCGGCGGTCACGGATGTATCTCGGTCACGGCAAACATCGAACCAAAGCGTATGGTCGAGATGTATGAGATGTTCAAGCGTTCCGATGTGAAGGCAGCAATGAAGATGCATTATGAGCTGATGGATCTTTCAAAGGCGCTCTTCATGGACGTGAACCCGGTACCGGTCAAGCGTGCCGCAGAGATCCGCGGTCTGATCAACTCAGGAAACGTCAGGCTCCCCTTAGACTCACTTAGTGAGGAGCACACTGCAGTACTTCGCGAGGTGCTTTCCCGGTATGACTAAGGTCATCATCTGCGGTGCATTCGGCAGAATGGGAACCATGATCGCAAACATGGTCATCGAAAACCCTGAGCTGGATTTCGTCGGCGGCGTGGATATCCGGGAAGGTACGGTCCTGGGTAAACCGGTCGTTTCATCCGAAAATCTTGCCGCATTCATCGACGAGGTCAAACCCGATGTGATGATCGATTTCACGATCGCAGCGGCGACGATGATCAATGCAAAGATCGCCGCGAAAAAAGGCGTGGCATTAGTCATCGGCACGACCGGTTTTACCCCGGAACAGGATGCAGAACTCCTTGACGCGATAAAGAACGTCCCGGTCGTTAAGACGACGAACTTCAGTGTCGGCGTGAACATTTTCTGGGAACTTGTTCGCGATGCGGCTTCCCGCCTCGGCGATTACGATATCGAAGTGATCGAGGCACACCACCGGCACAAAAAGGACGCTCCAAGTGGAACGGCGAAGACGATCCTGAAAGTGATCCAGGAAGAGGTCGGCAAACGTGAAGAGATGTACGGACGCGAGGGTATGACCGAGCGGAAAAACGAGATCGGCGTCCATGTGATCCGCGGCGGCGATGTGGTTGGGGACCACACCGTCCAGTTCCACCAGAACTTTGAGACGATCGAGCTTACCCACCGGGCATATGACCGGGCGGTATTCGCACGAGGGGCTATCCGTGCAGCAGGATGGGCACCTACGGCAGCGCCCGGTTTATACACTATGAAAGAAGTTCTCGGGTTATAATCCGATCCTTCTTTTTTTCGATATTGATCTTTTTTTTGGTTGTACTTCGGTTTGCGAGAGCGTTCGGACAAATCCTATCGCCGCCCCAGGGGGATCCATGAGGAAAAATGGGTGTTTTTGGTTATGTTTGGGGTGCGGGGACGCGACTTCGGCGCGGAGCGTCCCGCGGTGGAGATATCCTAATCCCCGGGATGTGTGACCTGTCTTGGCAGATTAACGAGAGAGATTATTTTTTTCTTTATTTACTATATTTTACACTTGTTCCTGAGCCCCTTTATTCAAAGTGGTCGATATTCTTTGGAAATTATAATTCATCACACTAAATTCACGAAAAAATCCACGAAAACACGAAAACCAATAAGATTGGATTATAAGTGATTCCTCATAGTACCCTCCCCCGTCCCCCACACAAAACTCACAAATTCGCAAACCTTCGGTTTGCTCGGCTGAGGTCGTCGACTTCGTCGCCAACCCGCCAACGAAATTCACGAAAATGGGGACAGGGGTGGAAGGATGGGGAGGTACGAAATGTGTTACACTCAATTGATATTTTTTTTGATTTTCGTGTTTTCGTTCTTTTTTCGTGGATTTCGTGTGATGGGCGGGTTGGACGCTGAAAGGGGACGAACTCAGCCGAGCGAGTCAATAGACTTGAGAAGATGGTACCACCCAAATCTAAACATACTCTGACCTGTAAATCGGAGCGTTGATTTGACAGACACCTCTCTTCACCAACTCGAAATGTATTTCCCCTTCGGATAAGAAATATGGTAATTATACGAGGTAAATCCAAAAATGCCAGCAGTAGTTAATAAAGAAAAATGTACCGGATGTGCGACCTGTGTGGACATCTGCCCGTCAGCTGCGATCGAACTTGTCGATGACAAAGCAGTCGTCAACGCCGATGAATGTGTTGACTGTGAAACCTGTGTGGATGAGTGCCCTGAAAGCGCACTCCACATGGAATAAATCTTTTTTTTTCTTTCAGATTGATACGCGAATCACGTTGGGACCCGTCTGCCGAAAAATAGAGTGAACGTGTCTTTTAATTTTCTTTATACAGCGCAATTGCACTGATCATTATATATTTCACTGCCTATACAAGGACATTTATATACTATTATCTTCATGTATCATTTGTGATTCTGAAACTTATACTTGCAATTTGTATCGTATTGTTGATATTAGGATTCCTTGGGGGGTTATACATTAACATGACAATATTTATTGTCTGTTTAGTGATAGCTGTTGTATTGATATTTGGTAATCGCCTTCTTAGTAAAAAGTAATTGTAATTATATCTTTTATTTTTTTATTTTCGGGTAAGTAACTGATTTAGTGAGATTTATTATACAGCCCGACCACTTCACCGATCACGATGATCGCCGGAGGTTTCAGTCCCACCCGAGCTCCGACCTCGCCGATATCCGCAAGCGTGGCACACGTGACCCGCTGATCTGGACGGAATCCACTCTCGATCACGGCGATCTTCGTTTTTGGATCCCTGCCGTTTTCGATCAAGAGTTCCGCGATCCTGCCGAGATTTTTCACGCCCATGTAAATGACGATCGTCCCGGGGCTTCCCGCAAGCCATTTCCAGTCGATCGAAGATACTTCCTTTTCCGGATTCTCATGACCGGTGACAAAGGTCACCTGGCTTGCAAAATCCCTGTGGGTGACCGGGATGCCCACACATTCAGGGACCGCGATCCCGCTCGTGACCCCGGGAATTGCTTCGCAGGGGATGTTGTGCTCGCGCAGCACCTCCATCTCCTCGCCGCCGCGACCGAACAGGAACGGATCGCCGCCCTTCAGCCGGACGATGATCCCGCCTGCCTGCGCTTTTTCGACGAGCAGTTTCTCGATATCCTCCTGCTTCATCGTGTGATGACCGCCGTATTTTCCAACGTCGATCTTCTCCGCACGTGCTGGAAGTGAGGCAATGATCTCGTCACCCGGCAGCTGATCATACATGATCACATCAGCCGAGTCGATCACCTCGCGGGCACGGAACGTCAGAAGTCCAAGACCTCCCGGACCTGACCCAACGAGATACACCTTCCCGGGTTTTCCGGTAGGTTCGCCAAGGGCAAGTTTTGCCTCGGCGATCAGTTCGGCGGCAACGGTCCGGAGCTTGATCCCGGCAATTTTCGCTCCTTCCAGATCCACCACATCCGCGGTGATACGCTCGGCACGGGTCCCGTCGAGCGAAAGAACCTCGGCGATCAGGTGCTGATTTTCGCAGAAGATCCCCATCGGGGTAAAACATCCGCCGCCGACCTCTTCCATAACGATCCGCTCGATGGCGCAGTCCAGAGCCGACTGATCATCATTCAGCGGGGCAAATGCTGCCCGAAGTTCGGGGGTATCCCGGCTGACGACCGCGACCGTTCCCTGATTTGCCGCCGGAACGAACATATCGACCGGCAGCCGGATCCCGTTTCGCCGGTAGTCGAGCCGTTTAAGGCCCGCCTCTGCGACCACGATCCCATCATACAGTCCGTCATCGAGTTTGGCAAGCCGCGTATCCAGATTCCCGCGGAGCATCTCGACCCGGGCCCCGGAACAATTCTGATAATATCTGAGCAGCTGGGCCTTTCTTCGCAGACTCGAGGTCCCGATCACCATCAGATCCTCCATGGTCCCGTCCATCACCAGATAATCATACGGGGGATCCCGTTTCAAAACGGCAACGGTGAGAAGACCTTTGGGCCGTTCGGCGGGGATGTCCTTCATACTGTGAACAGCGCAGTCGATCTCGCCCCGGAGGATCGCATTATCGAGTTCCCGGACAAACATCCCAAAGCCGCCGATCTGATGAAGACCGCGGTCCGTGATGTTGTCGCCGGTCGTTTTGATGATAACATACTCTGCTTCGATGCCGTTCTCTGCAAGAAGACCGATGACCTTCTCTGTCTGGGCAAGAGCAAGTTTACTGCCGCGTGTGCCGATCCGAATTTTAGACATGCTGATATACCGAAATGATTTTTTCCATCGAGGAGGAGTCGTGGGCGGTCGAGAGGAAGTTGGTCTCAAACTGCGAAGGCGGGATGAACACGCCGTCTTTGAGCGCTTTCTCGAAGAAGACGCGGAACGCGGCGGTGTCCGATCCCTTTGCCTCAAGATAATTCTGCGGAGCAGTGCTTCTGAAGAAGTACTTGAAGAGCGAGCCGAGTCTCACAAACGAGCCGGAAGCCTTCGCGGGCAGCGATTCTTCGATCGCCCGGGTCTTTTCATCGAGCTTTGCATACAGACCCTCATTTTCGTGGAGGTAGGCGTTTGTCGCGATACCCGCGGCCATGGTGAGGGGGTTTCCGTTGAACGTTCCGGCGTTGTAGACGCCGCCCGACGGGGAAATGAGTTCCATGATGTCCCGCCTGCCGCCGAACACACCGATCGGCAGACCGCCGCCGGTGATCTTGCCGAGCGTGGTGAGGTCGGGTTTTATGCCGTATTTTTTCTGTGCTCCGCCGATTCCGAGCCGATATCCGGTGATGACCTCGTCGAAGATGAGGAGAACGTCATGGGCCGCGGTGATCTCGCGGACCGCGGACAGATAGCCGTCGTCCGGGAGGACCGGGCCGACATTTCCCATCACCGGTTCGATGATGAATGCGGCGATGTCCTTGTCCTTTGAAAGCAGCTCTTCAAGTGCCTCCGGATCGTTATACCGGACCTGACGGGTGTGAGCTGCAAACGACGGAGGGACGCCGAGCGAGTCCGGCGTTCCGTGCGTGGTCGCCCCGCTTCCTGCGGCGATCAAAACGGCGTCATGGGCTCCGTGGAACCCGCCTTCGATCTTGACGATCCCGCATTTTTTCGTGAAACCCCGTGCAAGCCGGATAGCGGCAAGTGTGGCCTCAAGACCGGTCGAAACGCATCTGAGCATCTCAATCGATGAATGATCGCGGATGATCCTTTGCGCAAGATCGATCTCGAGTTTCGTCGGTGTTCCGTAGAGCCAGCCGTCGTCAAGCTGGGCCTCGATCGCCTTTCTGATCACCGGGTTTGCGTGACCGAGAAGCAGGGGGCCGTATCCCATGCAGCAGTCGACGAGTGATTCCCCGTCTTCTGTCTCGAGCGTTGCGCCTTTGGCGGATTTTACATAAAACGGATACGGTTTGATTGCACGCACCGGACTTGAGACTCCGCCCGGAAGGCAGGTCTTTGCTGTGGTAAATAACTCTTCACTTTTCATGGCAGCATCTCCGCGGCCTCTTTTGCAAAATAGGTGATGATCAAGTCGGCCCCTGCCCGCTTGACTGCGAGAAGCGACTCCATCATGATCTTCTTTTCATCGATCCAGCCGTTCATACCGGCGGCTTTGATCATCGAATACTCGCCCGAGACCTGATAGGCCGCGACCGGCAGATCCGTGGATTCCCGCACATCGCGGAGGATGTCGAGATAGAATCCTGCGGGTTTCACCATCAGGATATCCGCTCCCTCCACCTCATCCAGATAGGATTCGCGGATCGCTTCCCTGCGGTTTGCCGGACTCATCTGATAACTTGTCCGGTCTCCAAACGAAAATCCCGAGTCGGCCGCTTCACGGAACGGACCATAGAGGGCGGACGCAAATTTGGTCGAGTAGGACATGATTGGGGTGTTCGAAAAACCCGCCTCGTCCAGTGCTTCGCGGATCGCCAGTACCTGTCCGTCCAGCATGCAGGAAGGAGCGACCATATCTGCTCCGGCTGCCGCCTGACTGACCGCGATCTTCTCCATTAAGAGAAGCGAGGCGTCGTTGTCGAGCTCTTTTCCGCAGAGGATCCCGCAGTGTCCGTGCGAGGTATATTCGCATGCACAGGTGTCGGTGATGATGACCAAATCGGGCACGGCGGCTTTGATACGTTTGGTCGCTTCCTGGACGACCCCGTTTTCGGCAAATGCGCCTGAAGCCTCCGTGTCCTTCGCTTTCGGGATCCCGAACAGAAGAACGGCGCGAATACCTGCGGCCTTCATCTCCTCTGCGACCTCTTCGGCAGAAGAGAGCGGGTATCGGAACTGGCCGGGCATGGACGCGATCGGAACCGGTTTTACCGCCTTCTCATCGAAAAAGAGCGGCATGATCAGTTCATCTTTTACAAGTCTTGTTTCCTTAAACATCGGCTGAAGGATATTCTGCCTGAGTCTTCTCATTCGGATCTGCGGATACATGATACTTCACCTGAAATTATTGCTTTGAGGAGGATTTCTGCGGTCTGTGTGTCGGTACATTCTGCGCTCGCCCGGATGCTTTTTGCCGCATCCTCGAGCAGTTTTTTCGTGAGTGCGCTCGTCAGGTCGTCGATCACGGACTCTGTGTAAGGATCGGCGTCCCGGAGACGGGAAAGCGCTTTGTTCTTTTCACGCTGACGGATCTCCTCCGCCCATGTGTAAAGGGTCTTCGTCAGATCGCCGGAAGCCGCACGATTGAAGGCCTTGATGAACTCGGGGAGAGCGGCACGGACGAGAACGTCCGCATGCTCGCACTCGGTTTTTCGGGCGGCAAGATTCTTTTCGGAGATGCTTTTCAGATCGTCGAGCGTTTTCAAAGAAACGCCGGCGATATCCCGGCAGGCGTCATCGATGTCACGCGGCTGGGCGATGTCGATCAAAAGAAGATGCCTGGGTTCCGAATCGAGCGGCCAGAACCTCTCGTTCATCGTCTCGGCAAGCTCTTCTCCGTGGATGATCAGGTGCGGCGCTCCCGTGCAGGAGATCACGACATCCGACAAGGCAATGCACGGATACAGCTGATCGAGCCGCATCGCCCGGCCTTTGATCTCCTGTGCGAGAAGGACAGCCCGGTCAAACGAACGGTTCGTGACATAGATCGCCCGGAGATTCTTTTCGCAGAGAGCACGGGCGACGAGCGTCCCCATCTCTCCGCCGCCGACGACAAGGATGTTTTTCCCGTCAAGATTGCCCATAAGCTCCTCGGCGAGAAGAACCGCGGCCGATCCTATGGATACCGCACCTTTGTTGATACAGGTCTTCTGCCTGATGGACACGCCTTCCCGGATCGCGGTGTTCAGACACACATCGGTGATGACGTCATTCGTATTGTGCGACTCGGCAAGAAGAAGCGAGCGGCGCATCTGTCCGAGGATCTGATCCTCGCCGATGATCATCGACTTCGTTCCGGCGGCAAGTTCCAGAAGATGCATGAGGGCGGCTTCGCCTTCGAGGATCTCGAACCCGAACCGGTTTTCTCCGTGCAGGAAATCTCTCAGTTGCTTGCCGCTGCCGTGAACAAGGATCTCGACTCGGTTGCAGGTTTCAAGAAGGACCACGCCGGAAAAGATCTTGGAGGCTTTTTCAAAAAAGGCGGTCTCGTCCTTAAACCTAAAAAGGCCGAGGACCTCCTCGCCGTATTTGCTGTGGTCTGCGGTCGCCACCGAAATTTCAGTAAGAAGTGTCCGGGTCATAGATATTTTTTGCAGATTTCGGTCGGCGGAACACCTGATGCACAGGCATTCTGTATTCCAGCGTCATTGATCACGGCGCGAAGGATCTCCGCCCGGCGTGCCTGATCAGGGACGATCGTTTTCAGCTCCTCACGCAGAGTATTCTGCAGAAGGATCATATTGTCCAGCCAGGGAAGCTGTTTTTCCAGATATGACCGGATAAAGGCCGGGACGACCGGAGCCGATTTTTCGGTCGTGACGGCGATCTGATACTCAGCCCCGGAGACGACGGACGGGATCCGGATGTTTCCGTCGCCTGTCGCATTGTTGTATAACTTTCCGGCGGATTTTGCAAGACGGCAAAGCCGCTCGTTCTCCTTTTCATCAGAAAGGGCGGCGATGACGATATCGTGGCGGTCGATCAGCTTCTCCAGATCCTCAGTCTCCATATCCGAAATCGCCATCTGCTTGATGGATACATTCGAAAAGGAGAAGATCTCGGGCGAAATATCTTCGGCAACGATGGTCATCCGTGCAGCTGACGTGAAATGGCGGGCTTTCCGGACTCCCACCTCACCCGCGCCGAACACGAGGACACGGGATTCTGACAGGTCGAGGAACAGCGGGATCATACTATAACGTCTGCGGGGAATCCGCTTTAATGTACTGTTTTCCACGCTCTTCTCCAAAGATCTCCCGGAGGATTCCTTCTGCCGAGACAGGCATAAGATGGGTGTAGGTACCAAGAGCATTGTTGAAAACGACCCCGTCCTTTCCGTCGATTATCCCGGTCCCCCGCGAGAGCGAGTAGGTGAATCGTGTGTCCGGATCCATAACGACGCCGCTGTAATGAAACTCATGACCCTTGAACGGATATGAGTTCCCGGAAAGGACCGCGGTCCCTTCCACATATCTGAGCGTTTTTCCGGCAGGCATCACGGTGTCGCCGGCAAAAACCCCGCACATTGGGTACGTCGCGTCCTCGCTTTTCCCCATCCAGCCTTTTTTCAGAGTGATCGACCGAGTGAGGTACATCAGGCCGCCGCATTCCGCATAGATCGGGACCCCCGCCTTTGCTTTCGCAAGGATCGCCTCCCGCATCAAAACGTTGTTTGAAAGTTCCTCCGCGAACATTTCGGGGTACCCTCCGCCGAAAATATAACCGTCGGCCTCCGGGAGAGTGTCGTGGAGCGGACTGAACTTTGTGACTTCAGAGCCCTGACTGCGCAAAACAGATTCCAGCTCACCGTAGTAGAAAGTGAACGCCTCGTCGAATGCGACCGCTATTTTTCGGGTCGGTTTCGGGCGTGAGGCGAGGGACTCGGTGACCCGGTTTGGTTCCGGGGTCACATCTTCTGCGAGGGCTTTGATCGCGTCAAGATCCACATGTGCGCCGACATGCCGGATGATCGCTCCGATGGTTTTGGCAAATCCCGGGTCCCGCATGCCTTCTACAAACGGAACAAGACCGAGATGCCGCATGGAAAGATCCATCTCCGGGCTTCGGGGAACGGCACCGAGAACGGGGATCCCGCAGTAATATTCTATTGCCTCGGTCGCTTTCTGCACATGGTGTCCTCCGCCGGTATTGTTGAGGATCACGCCTTTGATCCGAACTTCCGGGTCGAATGCCTGGAATCCCTTTACGAGAGCGGCCGCGGACCGGGTGATGCTCCGTGCATCGATCACGAGGATCGTCGGGAGGGAGAAGCGTTTCGCGATGGAGGCGGTACTGCCGACATCGGTGAACGAGTCGCGCCCCTCGTAAAGTCCACGGACCCCTTCGACGATCCCGATGTCCGCACCTTTTGCCCCGTAGGAGAAAAGACCGGAGAGTTCCTCGTCGGTCTGGACGAAGGTGTCCAGATTATAGGACGGACGGCCCGTGACGCCAGAAAGATAGGAGGTGTCGATGTAGTCCATCGCGACCTTGTAGGTCTGGACGACCGAATTCTCTGAAAGAAGACCGGCGAGGCCTAGGGTGATGCTGGTTTTTCCGGCGCCCGAACGATCTCCCGAGATCAGAAGCGACTTCATCACATGCTCCTTAAGACGGCTCCGAACTCGCTTTCAACGATATTGTGGACGCCCAGCGTCTTTGGATGGAGATCCACCTCGACCATGACATGGGCATGTCCCTGCTCTTTGAGGGGGAGGACCTGACGAGGGCCGTTTGTCACGGAAAATACCGTGATGCCTGCGAGGGCGGCGGGCGAAACTGCGTGCGGGACCCCGACGAGAAGAATGAACTCGGGTTTCACCTCAGCGATCCGGTCCGCGATCCGCGATCCGTTTCCGCCGTACTCGTCCAGTGCCCCGATAAGCTCGGGATGGAGGCCGCGTTCGTTCAGCTCCGCAAGAATCATCGCGGCATCTCCTCTGACTTTTGGCAGACCGCGGGCTTCGAGGTTTGCGACATAGGTCACGTTCGCTTCCGGTACGCATTCGTGCACTGCGCAGAGATGGTCGGCGAACATGTATGCCGTTTCCTTCTTTGCATTCATTATCGCCATGCCTTTTTTGCCGGAACGCAGCAGTGCAGCGAGTTCGGCAGCGGCAATATGTTTCAGATCGCCGCGGGACGGGGCAATGTAGGTCTTGCAGGCCGCTCCCCGTTCCCGTTCGGTTAGGTTCGCAGAGGCAAGGACGCCTCTCTGCCGTTCGAGTTCCTCTTCGGAGATCCAGCCGACTTTTTCCGCCGGTTCAAGTGCGGCAATGACCCCAGCAATGTTCTCGCGGAATCCTGCATGGATCGAGACCCCGATCGCCGGGGTCGTGATGCCGGACGCTTCGATGCCGGCTTCGAGATCCTCGCCGATGATCATCGAGACACAGGTCCCGACAACGGCGATGCGGCGTGGGGAGAACTCCTTTTCCGCATACCTGAGAACATCTTCCAGGATATTCTGCCCGCCGAAGATGAACTCCTCGTCACCGAGCGAGGTCGTCAGAACACGGATCCCGTCCTCTTCCAAGAGTCTGGCGTGCTTGAATGAACAGCCTGACGGGCCGTGAAGGATCGCGAGATCGACGTTAAGATCCCGAAGGGTGTAGAGGGCTGCAACAATGGAGCTTGGACGCGGTTGAACGTAACGCATTTTTACCTCCAGGTTTTTACGGCGAGAAGAACTGCCGCGTTGTGTTCTTTTGCTGCGGAAAGCGCCTGTGACTTTGATGCGGCAAAGTTCAGGCCTCCTGACTTGCTCACGGATATTGTATGGATCGGGGAGATATCGGCGATCGTTTGACGGATCGCGTCATCCTGAAATCCCTCACAGACGGCCTTATGTTCCTCGCCGATCACGAGAACGATCTCCTTCTCGGGGACCAGCCGACGGAGATAGGCGGCCGCGGCGAGCGTGGTCTCCCGGGTCGTTCCGCTGTTTGCGTTGTCGAGGAACGGCACGCCGTCTTCAATATAATACTGCATCCTTCCTTCGATCGCAGTGAACTCTGCAAGCCTGCCCGGATCCAGTCCGAGCAGAAGACCGGCGGCCGCGGCGCATTTGAGCGGTTCGCGGTATCCGGCAAGGGTAAGGAGCGGATTTTTGAACGATCCGCCGTCCCAGGAAAGCACGTCGCCTTCCACGGATACGAGATCGTCGATGACATGCCAGCCGGCTTTCAGCGGAATACCTTTCGGGACGAGAACGGTCTTGCATTTTGCAAGGGATTCGAGTTTTGCGGCAAGGGCACTCTTCTTTCCGGCGGCGATCAGGTAATCGTCCGGGGAGGTCAGAACACCAAGGGTCCCGATCCCGGTGACTCCTGCGGAGACTTCTGCAACGAGCCATTCAGCACGCTGCGTCTTTGCCCCGCCTGCGGCGAGAAGGACGGAGGCCGGCGTGATGCTCTTTTTCCAGAGAAAGGTCCCTTCCGGATAAACATAGGTCCCTCTGCTGGTGTGAAGCACGCCTTTTGTTTCAAAAAGGGACGCGATCGCAAAAGAAGTAGTCGTTTTTCCCCGTGCACCGGTCACTTCAATGACCGTCGGCGGAAGTTCGCCGGCGAGCCGGCGGGTCATTTCATGATGGGAGATGACCGGGGTTTTTGTATCGAGGAGGGGATATGCCGGATCGAGATGGACCGGGGAGGTGATCAGATCATATTTCCGGGATGCCGCCTCTTCGGGCGTGAGACCGACGCCGCGGTAGACATCCAAAGCGTCCACATCATCGCCGTTTCGAAGAAGGGCTTCTGCAAGGATCGTTCCGCCGTGGATCGTATCGAGAACGAGGACTTTCATGCATCCTCCGGAAGTTTTTGGGCGTTCGCGGCATTTTTCAGCATAAGCTCGGCTAAAAGCGGGTCGATTCCGATCGGTTCGGCATAGACGAGAGGGATCACGCGGCCGTCAGCAAGCGTGAACGTCCCGCGTTTTTTCCCGGCTTCAAGTCCGAGGATCTTTGGAATGTCACGCAGGATATGGATCCCTTTTGCAAGGAAAAGCGGGACAACGATGAGGATCTCCAGATCCTCGCTTCGCATAAGATCAAGACCTTCGGCAACGGTCGGATTACTGTATTCAAGAAAACACGACTTGATCAGATAATCACCACCGCTATCTTCCATCATCTTTGCGGTGGTCGTGATCAACTCCTTATTATACTGAAGTCGGCTCCCATGACCGACCAACAGGAGACCTTTCGCACTCATACGTTTTGATAGGTTATTCACACACATAAATTAGTATGACTAACTATCCTTAATCGTAATATTTAGTGAGGTGGTTTACCCTAACTTCGTATGATAAAAATCGAAAGTATGAAATATGATATGATTAGTACAATCTATGTATGACATCTGCACTACCGGAGTATCTTGCCCTTCTCCATTCACAAAAGAAGGAGGACCGGCATCTTGCCGCAGAAAAACTCGGCACGATGGGGACGGCCGGGATCGACGCGGTCCGTCCTCTCTTGACCGATCCCGAGTGGAGGCTTCGGTACCGTGCGGCCGAGATCATCGGATTTACTGCAGATCCGACAGGCGTCCCGCTTCTCACCCCACTTCTTGCCGACGAAAAGGATCATGTCCGCTATATGGCAGTTAAGTCTCTCGGACGCTGCGGAACACAAGAACTCGCGCCGGTCATCTCGCCGATGCTCAATGATGAAAATCCGTTTGTCCGGCGGATCACGGTCGGGGTCCTGTCCGGCTGGAAGATATGAATAGTGATACAGACGTGTTCAGACAGGGACTTCTTCTGTTTGCGGCCAGGAATTTTAGAGAAGCAGCAGGATGTTTCACGGATGCACTGCGGAAAAATCCGGAGAACGTGAACTATTATTACTATCGGGGGGTCTGTTTTCAGGAGACCGGCGCCGCAAACGAGGCGATCTCGGATTACACGAATGCTCTCGTCCGCCAGCCGACCGCGTTCCCTATCAGATACAACAGAGCCGACCTTTTCCTGCAGTCCGGCGATTTGCAAAAGGCACGGGAGGATTTTGAAGAGATCCTCAATTCCGCAGAACCGGAAGAACCCCACTGGTCGGCACTGGCATACCTTGGACGTGGTCTGATCCGGCTCGAAGAGGGGGAGATCGAGGGGGCGATAATGGATCTCACGACCGCAGAAGATCTCGCAAAAAAGGATGGGGACAAACTGCTTCTCGCGAGGATCGGGGACGAACTCGAGAGAAGCGGGTTTTAGATTTTTTTTAGTTCATTCCTGAACGGACGATTCGTGCAAGCAGGGCGTCCATCTGGATATCGGCGTCGGCCCCTTCACTCATGCGGAAGTCGGTTTCGCCGAGGTGATCGATGAGATCGACTTTGAGCCGGCGGTCAAGGCTTTCGGAACGCGATATCTCCCGGTAGAGCTGATTCACGAGTTCGTTGGGGGCAATGCCTTTGTCATACATCAGCGCATGGAGCATGCGTTCGGCTGTTTCGAAGTCGCCTTCGAGACAGCGTGAAAGGAGCGACGTGATCTCTTCGGGTTTTGCATTCGAGGTGATGGCGTAGATGTTTTCGGCGGTGACATGATCTGAGACGATGGCGGCACCCTGGAGGGCATTGATTGCTTTTCGCATATCCCCTAAGGACACATAAGCAATGGCGAGAAATGCCCCTTCGTCGATCGTTATTCCCTCTTTTTTTGCGATCCTTGCCATTTCCTCACTGATGGCTTCATCGGTGAGGGGCCGGAACCTGTAGATCGCACACCGGGACTGGATCGGGTCGATGATCTTCGATGAGTAGTTGCATGAGAGAACAAAACGGCAGGTTTCGGCGTAGTTTTCCATGGTCCGGCGAAGAGCGGCCTGGGCGTCCTGGGTCAGGGCGTCCGCTTCATCGAGAAACAGGATCTTGAACGTTGAATCGCCCAGGGGGGCTGTTCGTGCAAACTGTTTGATCTGGTTTCTGACGACATCGATCCCGCGTTCGTCCGAGGCGTTGAGTTCGCGGAAGTTCATATTCCAGGTATCGCCGAACATCTCGCGGGCCAAAGCAACGGCACAGGTGGTCTTCCCGACGCCGGCAGAGCCGGTGAACAGGAGATGCGGAAGGGCCCGGGTCGTTACGTAGGAGCGGAGCCGTTCGACGACGTCCTGCTGACCGACGACCTCGGAAAGATTTTTGGGCCGGTATTTTTCTATCCAGATTTCGGGGGACACATCCATAATGAATGATTGTTGGATGTTAGAACCAATTAATCATTCGACAGGGGGATAAATCGGAAGCGGGGTGAGCCAACCCGCGATCGCAAATCAAAGATTTGCTCAGCTGAGGTCGGCCGCTTCGCGTCCAACCCGCCATCACACGAAATCCACGAAGAAGTGATGAAAACACGAATATCAATAATGTTTGATTTTTGGCTCATTTGTGCGGCACTTCCCCCATTTAACTTCACTAAATTATCTAAAATCAATGAAAAACACGAAAATGTTCGGTGTTAAACACTTTGAAATAGAATAAGATACATATCAATGACTTGTCACAAGACAACCAGATTTTAAATGGAGGTACATAATTATGAGTGAATTGATTTATGAAATTGATGGAAACATGGGCAAAATCCTAAAAGTTTATGAAGATAGATGTGTGATCTCAATAAAACCGAGAGTTGATGGTGCATTGTTTGGAAGGTTGATCACTGAGGATAAAGAATATTACTATTCTGATATTACGTCGGTGCAATTCAATATTCTTGGAGATGACAAAGGAATATTACAATTCGAGTATACTGGTCCTCATAGCGCAAACAAGACCAACTATGAGAAAGGTTTCATATTTGCTGCAACGGGAACAGATCAAAATAAGCAATTAAAAGAACAGATGCCCCTTATACAGGAATATATTCTGGACAGAGTGAAAGCGTATAAAGAGGGGAGAGAATAATCCCGTTATTGAGACAATAATTGACACATTACATAGAATTAATGCCCCTATTTTATAATATTTTAATTATGTGGAGATATTCAACATGCAGATCAATATCTATGTCTACACATAGATCCATTTTTCACTCAGCTATTCTCGATCCGTGTGTTTGACGTTATCTTCATAATTGTGCTGTATTTACGCCAAACACTTTGATAATAATGACATACACGTTCCCTTTAGATACTGGCTCGGGGACGAAGCGTCCACACCGCATAGTCGCAAGGCAAAGCTTTGGTCGCAAGTTTCCTTCGAAAACTTGGTCGCAAACCTTCGGTTTGCTCGGCTAAGGTTGTCGACTACGTCTCCAACCCGCCTCAGCTAAGGGCGAGCCTGTTCACAAACCTTCGGTTTGCTCTCCGACTCGGGTCTACGACCCTCGCTTGACGGCTCACCCCGCCCCCACAAATTGCCCGTTTTTCTGCATTTTTCGTAACCTATCTCTCTGAGTGAGAGCGGCATTTTTGCCCTATTCTGAGGCATTATCGCACCGCGCGGTTAGGGGTTTATATTCCTGTATGCTGATTGAGTATTATGTCAGAAAAAGACAATGTATCTGGGAATGATTTCCTGTTTAGCGATGACGAACCTCTGTATTTTTCAGGAATTGCGTACATTTTTGATGATGAACAAGTCTCTCACATTGAGGGATCGGAAGAAGCGTTTCCCCATGGCTGCGGGGCATCTGAGCTGCCTGACTATCGAAGGGACGAGATAGAGTATGTAAATATCTGTATTACACAAAAGCAGCTGAATATCATTGAAACACAGCGTAAAGAGCTCGGTATCGAGTGGGATGCCTGTATTGCCCGAATCATTGCCCGGGGATTTGCTGCAGTGGTTGCCGATGGACTGAGTACGTAACCAGAAATGCGGGGATCGGATCCCGGAGAGAATGCAGCTCTCCGGATCTTTTCCGCCCCTGTCCCCCTTTTCGTGAATTTCGTTGATTTTTGTGAGTTTCGTGTGGGGGACGGGTTGGACACTGAAAGCGGCCGACCTCAGTCGAGCAAATCTGTGATTTGCGAGTGGGACGGGGAGGGAACCTCATGTATCCCACCCAACCAATCTAATTCATTTTCGTGTTTTCGTATTTTTTTCGTGCATTTCGTGTGATGAGTGGTACCATCCAAATAATCCCTTACACCAACCCTACCCGAAGCGGCTCTCCATCTCATGAGTGGAAAATATCCCCGTCCGGTCGATTTAATGCTCCCTCACACTAAATAATAGAAGGAATGGACACACCCAATAACGGACTTCTCCCGGCATCCTGTATATTCGCCGGCGAACTCATGCATGCAGCGGAAGCGGAAATCGGATTTACGACCCCGTTCGGCATATTCTCCCCCAAAATATTTCTCATAGGCACCCTCACCGAAAAGATCCAGAGAGACGGCAAGGTCTCCTCGCTTCGCATCAGCGATCCGACCGGGGTCTTCTCCTGCTCCATGAGCTGGCAGAACACCCCTCTTCTCAAAACCGCAGACGAGATCGAGGCCCCCTCATTCGTCGCCGTATTTGGCACCGTCAGGTTCCGCAAATACGCCGGCAGAACGTTTCTCGAGATCGTTCCGGAAACCATCACGCCTTCGACCCGCGAGGCACGGGACGCCTGGATCCTGAGCACTGCCGAGTCCGCGATCTCCCGACTGGAAAAATCCCCGGCGTCCGATCTCAGGAAAGAACTTGCCGGACGGATCAATGCGGCGCTCTCCTCAGTCAGACCGGCAGGTCCAAAAGAGGAGATCACCAACGAAAAAATACTTGAAATCATCTCCGTTCTCTCCGAAAAGAAGGGAGCAAGAATACTCGACGTCATCTCCCGCCTGAAAAGCCTCGGACTCGACGATCCGTCAGCGAAGATGCGTCTTAGCATGCTGATGGAAGAAGGGGAATGCTACACCCCTACGACCGAGTTCATCAAAATCGCCTGATCATGCAGCCGGAATTTTATGCAGACGGTCCCGCGGTCCTCATTGAAAGGCAGGAGCGTTCTCTTGTGATCGCCGACCCACATTTCGGCGTCGAAGCGGACCTCCACCGGCATGGTCTGCATTTTCAGAGCGGAACCAATTCGCGTCTCGCGAGACTGCTTGCCGTCATCGAACAGGCCGATCCCGACTACCTCATCGTGCTCGGCGACCTCAAGCACATGATCCCGTATGTCACCTACCAGGAACGGATCGAAATGCCCGAGGTCCTCAGAAAGATCCGGAGAGAGACCTCATTCCGGCTCGCTCCCGGAAATCACGACACCGGTCTTGAACATTATCTCGAAAAGGGAGAACTCCTCCCGATGAACGGGGCACTCATCGACGGGACAGGCTATTTCCACGGCCATACGATCCCTGATCCATCTCTTCTGGGTCACCTGATCTTGTGCGGCCACCACCACCCGGTCGTGAACATCTACGACGCCGTCGGCTGTTCACTTCGCGGAACGCCCGGGTATCTGCTTGCCGAGATCGACCCTTCGGTCTGGGGACCGGCGCCTCTCGACCCGACCCGGGTCCTGCTCGTTCCGGCGTTCTATGAACTTGCCGGCGGGATGGACATCCGGCTGATCCCGGGCGGCAGGATCTCTCCTATAGCAAAGGCGATCTTGACCGAAACGGCCGAGGTGTTCCTGAAAGACGGAACATATGTCGCTCCGTTTGCGGAACTCCGCCCCGATCCTCTGGAGCGAGTATGACATCCGCGATACAGGAGCTCAAAGACTCGCTCCACCCAAAACTCCGGGCGGTCCTGGAAAAGCGGGGATTCGACGAATTCTCCGAGATCCAGATGAGGGCGGTCCCAGAACTCATCACCGGGATCAACGCGATTTTGATCGCCCCGACCGGAACGGGAAAAACCGAGAGTGCGATGCTGCCGGTTTTCCATCACATGCTCACGGATCCCATGCCCGAAGGATTCTCGGCTCTCTACATCACGCCGCTTCGGTCCCTCAACCGGGACATGATGAACCGGCTGGAGTGGTGGGGGGCAGAGCTTGGTCTGAAGATCTCGGTCAGGCACGGAGACACGAGTCAGACCGACCGGCGAAAACATGCGACCCATCCACCGGATCTGTTGATCACGACGCCTGAGAGCCTGCAGGCGATGATGATGGGGAAAGTGCTCCGCAAACATCTCGCGGCAGTCCGCTACGTCATCGTCGATGAAATTCACGAGCTTGCCGACGGAAAACGCGGCGCCCAGCTCTCAGTTGCGCTCGAACGGGTCGCCGAACTCGCCGGCGAGTTTCAGCGGATCGGGATCTCGGCAACCGTCGGAAACCCCGATGTCGTCGGCAGGTTCCTCTGCGGAAAACGTCCATGCACGATCGTGCAGGTCCCAGTCGCCAAAACCCTCGACCTTTCCGTAAAGTTTGCCGGCGAGTCGTTCGGGGATCAGACGAAGATGATCGACAAATGCATCGACGCCCACACCTCGACCCTCGTCTTTACGAACACCCGGAGCGTCGCCGAGGCGATAGGCCATGCTCTTCTCCCCCGCGGGGACACGGACGTTCATCACGGGTCCCTCTCACGGGAGGTCAGGGTCGATGCCGAGGATAAATTCCGTGCCGGAATGACGCGAGGCATGATCTGTACATCGTCGATGGAGCTCGGTATCGATATCGGGCAGATCGATCATGTCATCCAGTTCAACTCGCCGCGTGAGGTCGCCCGCCTCATGCAGAGGACGGGAAGGGCAGGCCATCAGATCCATGCCACCTCGAAAGGCATGATCCTTGCGACCGGGTTCGACGATATCCTGGAGTCGATGGTGATCGTCAACAAGGCGATGAGCAATCAGCCGGAGAACATCCGCCCGCACATTAATGCCGCGGATGTGATCGCGAACCAGATCGCGGCCCTCGCAGTAGAACGCGGCGAGATCGCGATCGAAAAGATCGAGCAGATCTTTTCCCGGAGCTTCTGCTTTGAAAATGCCGGGCCGCTGATCCGCGAGGTGATCGCCGGCATGGAGAAACATTACCTGATCCGGACCGAAAACGGCATGGTGATCACGAAATCCCGGGCACGGAAGTATCTCTCGCTGAATCTTTCGATGATCGCAGACGAGAAGAAGAGCATGATCTTCGATGTGGTTTCGAGAAAACCGGTCGGGACCCTGGATGAGTCCTTTGTGATCAGCTGGATCTCGTCCGGCGCCGTGTTTGTTGCGAGAGGGCGGATCTGGCGGGTCCTCGACATCGATGAGGACCGGATCATGGTCGAGCCGGCGAAGAATGCGAAAGGAGAACTCCCATCCTGGGAAGGCGAGCAGATCCCGGTTCCGTTCACGGTCGCGACCGAGGTCGGGAGACTGCGCCGTCTGCAGAACTTCGACGAGTATCGTGCGGATGAGAAGTCCGTGCTGTTTGCAAAAAAGGTCCTTTCCGAGATGAAAAAGAACCGGTCTATCACGGCGACGGATCAGCT